>JAJRYZ010000279.1 GCA_024275515.1 Spirochaetota bacterium | reverse complement strand
TACGATGAAGTCGCCCGCCGGCTATCGATCCACGCCGGCGGATTCACGTCGTTTCTCGAGTCGAACTCGATGTTCGACGTTTCCACGGACGCATCCGCGTTGCAGCGATCGGTCGTGGTTTTCAGGCTCAAGGCGCTCGCGACCGAGCTGCAATCCGCGCTTGACCTGGCGGTCGCGCTGATGCGCGAAGCCGACTTCGACGACGTACCGCGAATGGAGGATGTTCTGCTCGAATTGCGCAACGATTTTCGGTCGCAACTGCTTCCCGCCGGTCACTCCTTTGCGCTCATCCGGGCGGGGAGCAAAATATCACCCGTGCTCGCCCGCGAGGAATCGTGGAAAGGCATCAGTCAGTACTTCTTTCTCAACGAGATCGCCGCCGCCGGTGGATTCGAGAGGGCGGCGGCTTCGCTGATCCGGATTCGATCGGCGGTGACGCAACGCGGCCGACTGTCGGTTTCGGTCACCGCCGATGCGCAGCGGCTCTCCTCGGCGGTCGAATGCGTGCGGCGGGCGATCGACCGGTTTGATCGCGCACGCGCCGTCGAGGCGACGGCGCCGGTCGCGTCGCTTGAGAGCGTGGAGGCGACCGAGGCGTTGATCATTCCCGGCGGAGTGGGTTATGTAGCTCAGGTGTTGCCCGGGTCGAGGTTCTCCGAAGAGGGTCACGCAGCCGAGGTGCTTCTGGCGCAACTTCTCAGCACCGGCTATCTCTGGGAGCAGGTGCGAATGCGGGGAGGCGCTTACGGAGTGTTCGCCGGCGCCAACGGCGCAGAAGGGGTCTTCTCCTTCTCGTCGTATCGCGACCCGCATATCGTGGAGACTCTCGATGCGTATCGCGCCGGACTTGCGCGGTACGCGGACGGAACCGGTGAAACCACGTCGCCGACGGAAGTTGAAAAGGCGATTATTACCGTTGTTGGACATGATTCGCGTCCCATGTCGCCGTCCGAAAAGGCATTGATCGCGCTGCGTCGGACGCTGTACGGGGTGACCGACGACATGCGGCAGCGAAAGCGCGAGGCACTGCTCTCGATGCGTCCGGCTGAAATCCGAAAAGCGGCCGAACGGTTGATCGACGGATACGACCGGGCGAGCGCAAGCGTACTCGCCGGCGCGAAAGCGGTGGACGCCGCGGCCGCTCTCATGCCCGAGCTCGGGGCCAAGAGGACCGTTGTACCGGTCTGACAACACCGCTACCGGGCGATGAATCGCCTGATGAAGAGGGTGACCGCGTTTTCGGCTACCGACCCCCAGTCGGCGGCCTCCGGGTCGAGCACTCCCTGAAGCACCAATCCCACCGCGGTGGATACGAGAAGCTGTGCCGTTTGTTGGGGATCCGCGTCGCGAATGCTGCCTTCGCGTGCGCCCTGCGCGATCATTTCGGTAAAGTAGCGCTGATAGCGTCGGTACGGCTCGAGCGCGGCTTCTCTCAAACCGGGCTCACGGGCGGCCTTGGTGAGGAAATCGAGAAAGACCGCTACCTTTACGCGGGATGAGTCGAAAATACTCCGGAAAACCCGCGTCATCTCCACAAGGGCTTCAAGGGTAGAGCTCGATCTCGCGCGAATACTCCGCAGCTCGTCGTCGATCGATCTCAGCCACTCGTTCAGCAGCTCGAGATAGAGCGTCTCCTTGCTTTCGAAATGGTGGTAGAACGCCCCTTTGCTGATGCCGGCGGATTTGCAGATCTCGGCGACACCGGTCCCGTCGTACCCGTATTGGGCGAAATCGCGAATCGCGGCGTTGATAATCTGGGCCCGGGTTCCCTCCCCCCGTCCGTGCAAGGTGGGCATCGTTCCATCGTAGTACGAACAGCGGCCGGCGTCCACGCGGTGCTCCGTGTGCCGGTTTTCACCTTTTTCCGTCGGACGGTTGCAGGAGGCGAGTGTTGGCGGTATATTGTGACCGACCGGTCGGTCGGTTTGTGGAGGAAGCATGGTTTTAGTTACGGGCGCCTGCGGGCATCTCGGCAATACGTTGATTCGCGAGTTGCTCGACTCGGGGCGCAGGGTTCGTGCGCTCGTTCTCCCCGGAGAGTCCGAGACATCGCTCGACGGGCTCGATGTCGAGCGAGTCGAAGGGAACGTGCTTGTGCAGGAGGAAGTCCGGCGGGCGCTTGAAGGAGTCGACACGGTTTTTCATCTCGCCGGCGTTATTTCGATACGCCGCGGGGACGATGAGCTCATGCGCCGGGTCAACGTCGACGGGACGAGGACGGTTGCCCTCGCCGCGCGCGAAGCGGGGGTTAGGAAGTTTGTGCATGTCAGCTCGGTCCACGCGATAGCGCGTCCGCCGATGGGCACGACGATCGACGAGTCGCTCCCGTTTGATCCCGACAATCCCGCCGGCACGTACGACAGGACAAAGGCCGAAGCGACGCTTGCCGTTCTCGATCTCGTTGCAACGGGGCTGCCGGCCGTTGTGGTGTGTCCGACCGGGATTGTCGGTCCGAACGACTATCTGCGCTCGGAGATGGGGCAGGCGGTGCTTCGATGGTCGCGGCCCCGCCGCCATTTTATGATCGACGGGAGCTTCGACTTCGTCGACGTCCGCGACGTTGCGCGCGGGATGATCGCCGCGGCCGAACGCGGCCGCGTGGGCGAGACCTACATACTCGGCGGCAATCGCGTTTCGCTCGACGAGCTTCGGAAAACCGTGCAACGTGCGGCCGGGGTTTTGAAGCCGGCCGTCCGTGTCCCGTGGCGTGTCGCGTTGTGGGGCGCGCGACTGCTCGGCCCGCTATTTCGATTGGCCGGCAAGACTTCGCCGTATACTCCGTACTCGATCGAAACGGTACGAAGCAATTCGGACATTTCTCATCTCAAAGCGCGGCAAGAGCTGGGTTATTCGCCTCGGCCTCTCGATCTTTCGATTCGCGACACCGTCGAGTGGTGGCGATCTCGGCGACCGCCGGCTCGAGGGTCGTCCTGGTACGGCCGGACCGCGTTGGTCACGGGAGCGTCGAGCCGAGCGGGCGAAGCGATTGCCGCGCGGCTCGCCTCAATGGGTTGTGTCGTCGTCCTCGTCGGGAGAACTCGGGACAGGCTCGAACGGCTCGCTTCGGACATCAGGACTCGCGGCGGAAAAGCGGTGGTGGCGCCGGCCGATCTATCGGCGCCGCGCGAAATCGAGCGTCTTGCCGCCGAGATCGAGGCGCGCCACGGCGGCGTCGATGTTCTCGTCAACAACGCACGAGTCGCGTGGCGCGGGCCTTTCGACGCCATGCCCGATGAGACCGCACATTCGATGTTTTCGGTCAACGCGGTCGCGGCGGTAGAGCTGACCCGCAGATTCCTTCCCGGGATGATCAGGCGCGGTTTCGGCCGCGTCATCAACATCGGTTCGGTCGTCGGTCACGTCGCAAGTCGTGGGTCGGCCGTCTATGCGGCCACGAAAGCATTCATCGACGCATTCTCTCGCTCGCTCGGTCGCGAGCTGAGGGGCAGCGGAGTCGAAGTTTCGGTCGTACGCCCCGGCGTGATACTCCCGACGTTCTTCGTCCGATCGCGCGCCGGCTTTCGGCATACGGGAGCTCCCGCCGAACGCCTCAACGTTTCGCCGGGAACCGTCGCCTTGCGTGTGACGGGGCTGCTCGGCCGGCCGCGCCCGGTCGCGTACGTGCCTCGAGTGCTGAGCGCGCTACTGCCGATGCTTGCGTTCTTTTTCGACCGGCTTGCCGAGGCGATCGGGCCGATGCGTCCGAACCTGAAGCTGCGGCGACGCGTCCGGGCGTAAGGCCGTAGACCCCGACGGCGCGCCGCCGACCGGTCTATTGAACCGGCGTCGCGCAGCCGTCGCCGCGCGGGTCGCTCCCCGCCCACAGCACTCCGTCGCCGGTGCGCATGATGATTTGCCCGAGCCCGAACGATGTCCTCTTGCCGGCGGAGACCACGCGAAGCGGATGCCCTGCGGCTTCGAGCCTCGCCGCGGTCTTCGCGTCGATCGCGTCTTCGATCAGCACTTCTCCGTTCGGGTCGCCCCCGGCCAGTTGGAACCGCCCGCGGTCCAATGCCGACTGCGGGTCGATCCCGTCGTCGACGATCCACGAGACCACCTGCAGGTGACCCTGCGGCTGCATGAACCCGCCCATAACGCCGAAGGTCGCGTACAGCGCGCCGGTTGCGGCGTCGGTTGCGAGCCCCGGAATGATCGTATGGTAGGGCCGTTTGCCCGGTTCGATCCGGTTGGGGTGGTTCGGATCGAGCGAGAAGTTGTGACCTCGGTTCTGAAGCGTATATCCGCAGCCTTCCGGGACGATACCGGTTCCGAAACCCATGTAATTCGAGTTGATAAACGAGCATCCGTTTCCGTCGGAGTCGACGGCGCAGAGGTAGACCGTGTCGAAACCTGTTCGCGGTTCGTGCGCGAGGCCGACATTCGCTTCGGACATACGCGTTTCCCGATGAACCAACTCGAAGCGCGATCGGCCGTAGTCTCTGGAAAGCAGCCGCTCGACCGGTATGTCGACGAAATCGGGGTCCGCGACGTACCGCGCCGCGTCGGCGAACGCGAGCCGCATCGATTCAATAAGGAGGTGATACCTGAGCGAATCGGGCGGCTCAAGAGGATCGAGGTCCGCGGCTCGGAGAATGTTGAGCGCGATCAGAGCCGCGAGGCCCTGACCGTTCGGCGGGCATTCATAGATCCGAATCCCCCGATAGTCGACCGATATCGGTTCGGTCCACTCCGATCGGTGGGCCGCCAGGTCGTCCTCGGCGAGGACTCCTCCTTCCTCGCGAACGGCGTCAATGATCCTGCGCGCGATTTCCCCCCGATAGAACGGGAGTGATCCATCCTTCGCCATCAATTCAAGCGTCCGCGCGAGATGGGGGTTGCGAAATACTTCGCCTACGACCGGCGCGGCGCCGCCGGGCAGGAGCAACTCGCCTCCGTGCTTTCGTGGAAGGAGCTGATCGGCGACGCCCGCTTGCCACCATACCGCAGCCATCGGCGCCACCGGGAATCCGTCCGTGGCGAGTCGAATCGCGGGTTCGAGCACATCCGGCATTCCCAGCTTTCCGAATCTGGAAACGACGTCACACCAGGCGGCCGGCGCGCCCGGGACGGTGACCGTGTGCGCGTGGAAACGCGGCAACTCCCGGCCGAATCCTTCCCGGGCGAGGAGCTCCTGGGTCAACGCCTCAGGCGAGCGTCCCGAACCGTTCAGCGCGAAAACGCGCCCCGAGGCAGCCTCGTAGTAGAGACAGAAGCAGTCGCCTCCGAGCCCGGTGGAGCACGGTTGAGTCACCTGGAGCGCTGCTGCGGCGGCGACGGCCGCGTCGGCGGCGCTTCCGCCCCGGACGAGTATCTCGGCGCCGGCCGCCGAAGCAAGCGGTTGGCTCGATGCGACCGCGCCGCCGGTGGTCAGAACCGGTGAGCGCCTCGAGGCGTAGTGTTCGTTTGGCGCGATGTTCATTTTTTTATCTCCTTGGCCTTCGGCGCGACGATCCGAAGCAGGACTCCGGCGACGAGGAGTTGCCACGGATGATAGAACACCAGCGGAAGCAGTGCAGGTCCGAGGACCGCCGCGTTCGAACCGAAAAATGTCGTCAGAAGCGGAACTCCCAACGCGAGGGTTTTTTGCGGTGCGGTAAACAGCGCGGTCATTCGGTCGGCTCGGCCGAATCCGAGAAACCGGGCGCCGAAATGCGCGAGCGCGAGCAGCGCAAGATGAGAGAGCGCGAGGTAGACGAAAGGAAGAGCCAGCTCGGCGAGCCCTTCGGCAAAGTCGGGACTAACGGCGGTTTTGGCGAAGGCGAGAAAGAGAATACCGAGGATAAACAGATTGCTCGCGGCGCTCAGTTCTCGTTTTACGCGCGAAACGGACTCTTTGCAGAATCTTCTCACCACCTGGCCGGCGGCGATCGGAAGAAACATTTTGATCGCGAGGCTCCTGAGAATGACGAGAAGTTCGGAGAGCGGTAACGCGCTTCCCGAGGAGCGCATCAGCAGCGAGAGAAGAATCGGTGAAAGAAACACTCCCACCACGTTTGCGAACGCGGCGTTGAACATCGTAGCCACGACGTTGCCGTCCGCCGACTGGGTGAAAATAATGCAACTTGAGATCGTCGTCGGCAGACACGCCAGCGCGTAGAATCCCACGAGCAGCGCGCCGTCGAGCGCGCCACGGAAAATCCACGCGGTCGAGAGGAAATAGAGCGGCGTGACGACGAAAATGAACGACTGCACGAAAAGATGCAGTCGTACGGTTTTCAGTCCCGAACGAATAGACTCCGACGGAAGCTTGAGGCCGGAGATGAGAAAGAGGAAAACGATAAGGACGTTGCTCAGGATAGCGCCACGGTTCAGAGAGACGCCCACATCCGGAACGAGGAATCCGAGGACGAGGGCAACGACGACGCCGACGAGAAACCAGTTTTTTGCGAAAAAACTCTTCACTATCGATTCCCCTCGCGAAGCGTGAAACGCTCCGGCCTTACCCTGTCAGAAGATACGACGCCGATCCGATGTCGAAAAGAATCGCGTCCCTCAGATAGCTCGCGGCACACAACAGCGAAGTCGTGACAACGATAATCGTAAGACTGTCGGCCGTTGCCATGACGGCCGGATGTGTGATGCGCATCTCGGGAACCTCCCGGACTCGATTGCCGTCGATCTTGACGCGTCATCATAACCTCGCTCGCATCTGTTCGTCATCACGGATCGACGGACGGCCGAATGTCGGGTAGGATGCTCGCCCATGACGACTCGCGCGTTCAGGTCGGACGGAATTCTTCTGCTTACCGCCGCAATCTGGGGAGTAGGGTTTGTAGCGCAGCGTGCCGGGATGCAGCATATGGGGCCGTTCTTCTACACGGCGCTCCGATTTACCCTCGGCGCGTTGGTGCTCGCGCCGCTGTGGTCGTGGAGTCTTCGTCGCTTCTCCGCCTTCCGGGTCCGAACGGTTCTGCCGCCGGCGGTTGTCGCGGGGATCTTTCTGTTTCTCGGCGTCTCGGTCCAACAGGTCGGGTTGGTGTATACCGAGGCGGGCAAGGCCGGTTTTATCACCGGGCTCTACGTGGTCATCGTTCCCATCCTGTCGCTGTTCGCCGGCCGTCGATCGCCCGTCGGAAGCTGGATCGGAGCTTTTTTCGCGGCGGCGGGCCTCTACCTTCTGAGCATTCAAGGTTCTTTTTCGATGTCTCGGGGCGATCTGCTGGTTCTCATCGGCGCTTTTTTCTGGGCGGTCCACGTCCTCATCCTCGCCCGGTTCGCGCCGCGGCTGCCGTTCATCCCTTTCGCGATGTCGCAGTATCTCGTGTGCGCAGCCGGCAGCTTGGCGGTCGCCGTGGCGGTCGAACCGATCACGTTCGTGCAAATCGCCGACACGGCGGTTCCGATTCTCTACGGCGGCGCCGTTTCGGTCGGAATCGCCTACACTCTGCAGATCGTCGGGCAGCGCGACGCACCGCCGACGCACGCGGCGGTCATCTTGAGTCTCGAGGGAGTGTTCGCGGCGCTGGGCGGAATGGCGCTCCTCGGCGAGCGTCTGACGATTCGCGAAGGCGCGGGTTGTGTGCTGATGCTTGCGGGAATGCTTGTTTCGCGAATCGCCGTCGAACGGAGGAGCGACGCACATGCGAGTAGTCGATGAGCGAGTGGTGTGCGAAGGCCGTTGGATAGAGCTCCGGGAGCGCCGCTACGTCGATCGAAACGGTGGACGGCGCGAATGGCGCTACGCCGCGCGAACCGACGACCGGTCGGCGGCGGTCGTCATCGCGCACACCCGCGAAACACGCTCGTTGATAACGGTGGTGCAGACACGCGTGCCGTTCGGCGGTCCGATGCTCGAGTTTCCTGCGGGGTTGATCGAGCCCGACGAAGATCCGGCGGCCGCCGGCGTGCGCGAGCTTTCCGAGGAAACCGGTTTTCGCGCCGAAGCGCTCCGCGTTCTGCCTCCGGCCGCCTCGAGCGCGGGGTTGAGCAACGAAACGATCTATCTGGTGTGGGCGATCGCCGACGAGACGCCGTCGGTCGATACGAACCATTCGGAATCGGAAGACATCATCACGCTACTCACCGCACCCGGGGAGATTGACGGTCTGCTCGCCCGTGCGGCGAACGAGTCGTGGGTTCTCGACGCGAAGCTCGCGATCTATCTGCAATCGATAATGGACAGGAGCTCGTCTATCCGTTGAATCGTGTAGCACGGCGAAGGAACGGGCGAGCGGTGTCGACCGTCGGGGTCCGGCAAGCAGGTGCCGATGCCGAAGTCGAAGCCGCCGCGACGGCGCCGCTCAAGGCGGCGTGATCGAAATCGAACAGCGTGCCGTCCGCGTCGAAAAAAAGTGCGTCGTAGTCCACGGAGGCGCGGGCGGCCGCGGCTACGATTCGGCCGGGTCGAGGCGGCGCACCCAGATGTTGCGGAACTTGACCAAGTCGCCGTGGTCTTGAAGCATCAGCGGACCGGTCGGTCCATGCGGCACATATTCGGGCGCGACCCGATGATCGGTCTTTCCCAAAAGCTTCCTGCGGTGATGCAATAAGATATTATTGAGAAAGACGGTCACGTAGGCGGGGCGGAGAAGCGTCTCCCCGTCGAACAGCGGCGTCTCCCATACGATGTCGTAATAGTTCCATTCCCCCGGTTTTCGCACGGCGTTCGCCATGGGTGGATACTGACCATAGATGCCGCCGACGGTTCCGTCGGGATAGGTCGGATTGTCATAATTGTCGAGGACTTGAATCTCATACAGTCCCATCAGAAACACCCCGCTGTTTCCGCGACCCTGACCTTCTCCTTTTACGTCGGTCGGCGAGGCGAATTCGACGTGCAACTGTATCGAGCCGAACTCCTGCTTTGTTCGAATGTTCCCCGTCTTGGGAACGACTACCATCCATCCGTCGGTAACGGTCCATTTCGCCGCGCCGCCGTCGAGGCTCTCCCATTGCGACAAATCGCTCCCGTCGAACAAGACGACCGCATCCGACGGCGGTACTGTGCCGTCTCCGGGCGTGACGACCACCGGCTGCGGCCGCAAACCATCGTGCACGTGAAATCCTGAATCAGGGAGTATCGGGGTGTCCTGGTACCCGAGAGAATCGATCTTCATCGGCGTCTCCTTCGATGCTATCCGCCGACGCTATCCGAGGCCACGCGGGGTGTCAAGCGCCGGGAATTCGAAGTGTGAGGCCGGGAACCTCGGACGCTGCACCATTTTCCGACGTTTGGGCGGAGGACCCACCGAATCGCCACGAAAACGGCGTCTTTTCGGTTGCCGCCGGCGGCAGTACGAAATCCGGCGCGCCGGATTTCGTACTGCTCCTCAAGCGCGCCGGAAGACCGAGCGTGCGGGCGGGACGCCGCCCCGCGTCGAAGAACGTCGATCGGGCCGGCTGTGCCGTCAAATCCTGCCCGACTCGAGGAAGCTCGTGAATCGACGCGAACTGAAGACGATATGATCGAGAACCGGAATACCGAGTATCTCACCCGATTCGCTGAGCCGTTGAGTTACATCCTCGTCGTCACCGCTCGGATCAACATTGCCGCTGGGATGATTGTGCGCGACGAGAACCGCCGCGGCCCGGTCCTCCAGCGCGGGAGCAAACACTTCGCGCGGGTGGATGACGGTTCGGTTGACCAAACCTATCGACACGAGAACCGAGCGGAGGAGTTCGTGAGCGCCGTTGAGCGTCAGCACCAGGAAGTGCTCCTGTTTCCGATCGCCGATATGCCGAACGACGGCGAACGCGTCGCCGGGAGTCCTGATCTTCGTCGCCCGGGGAACGAAGACCCGTCTGCCGAGCTCGAAGGCCGCACAGAGTCTCGCGGCGATCGCCGAACCCACGCCGGGAACACTGGTTAGCTCTCCGAAGCTGGGAAGGGTTTGCGCGTCGGCGAGAATGTGGGCGAGCGATTCGGCGATCGCTCGGACGTTGCGGCCTCTTTGGCCGCTGCCGATAAGCAGTGCGACGATGTCGATGTCGGTGAGCACGCCCGGTCCCGATTCGGCGAGTTTTTCCCGGGGAGTGGACGCGGCGTCGAGAAGGAAAGGCGCGCCTTCGGATAGTTCCATTCCGATCTAGTGATACCGCGATTCGTAAAGCGCTGATTCACGCGCGACGAGGCGGCTCGCCGCCGTCTCGACTACACAGCCGGCGCAAAAAAAAGGGCCGCCTCGCGGCGGCCGATAGCAGGGGTAGGATTCGAACCTACGACCTCCGGGTTATGAGCCCGACGAGCTACCAACTGCTCTACCCTGCGGTGCTGGTAAAAATAATACAACTCGCCGCGCAAAGCGTCAAGTGTCGCCGAACCGACGGAATTGAATATTTTCTTCAACTATTCACCCCGTTTTTCCGGGTCGGATCGCTCCGCGTCGATTCTTTCGATACGGGTTCGGCGCCGCCGACGGCTATCCGCACCGGCGCTTTTCGAGTTCCGTCGATCGTCGCAGGCCCGACGGAACAGCCGCACGACTGCCATGGCCATGAAGGCCGAGTACGGCGCGGCGAAAAGAGGCGCCGGACTCGGAAGGAAGAGCAGCAAGTTGTAAACTCCGTGTATCGAGACACCCGTGGCGAGCGCCGGGACGATTCCCCGCAACGTCGCCGAATATCGGTGAACGAGAGTCCACGCCATTGCCACCGACGCGGCCACGTGCAGCGGCACGGCCGTTATGCCGCGAACCAGGACGATCGAAATCTCGTCGGGAGCGTACATGACGTTTTCGAAACCGGCGAATCCCGCGGCGACCACCGCCGCGATCGAAATTGCCTTCCAGAGGGGTTTCGAGGGCGGTTCACGCGTTCGGCGTCGCAAAAATGCCCAAATGAGCGCCAGTTTTGTGCCTTCTTCGAACAGTCCCGTGACGGCGAAAGACCGCACGAGCAGGCCGAGGAGGCTCGTTTGCCTCGTCTGCCAGGGCGATACGGCGATTTCGGCGAGGAGAGCGGGAATAACGGCAAAGTAGCCGGCTGCGAACGCCCATAACAGTCTCGCCCGCGAGTCGGTCTTTGTCATAAGCGCTAAGAGCAGGGCCAGCGACGGAACAACGGCGAGTAACGCGGACAGTACGATTCTATTCATCGGTTTTACGCTCGGACGCAAGACAGTGTAGCAGACCTTTCCGCTCCGCGCCTTACAAGCTCGGCGCCCGTTTCTCTCCTTCAGGGACATCCCGAGACGGGCCGGGAAATGTTGATGCATACGAGCTTTCACTATATGATGCGGCGCACTACACGGGGATATCACGATGACGACTCGTTACAAGCTTCAATGTCTGGGGACCGGTGCGACGTTCGAGGATATCGACATGACCCTCGAGAGTCCGAGCTCCAAAACGCCTGCGTTGCTCAGAACGGTCTACGACGCCACGCAACTGGCGCCGGGAGGCGATTCCGACGGCCTGTATAAGTTCAAAAGCTGGCTGCCGATTCGCAGGACCTTACGGGGATCAAACGCTCCGGTGACCTACCGAAGCGAGGGGCTTGCGAAGGCTTTGGGCCTTGCCGAGCTCTACATCACTTTCAGCGGCTACTGGCCCGAGCGCGGCGCCGAAATGATCACCGGGACGTTCAAAGAGTGCGAAGCCTACAGCGTCTGTGCGCGCATCCCGGAGGATTTTGCCGACGTGCTCGTCGTTGCTTCCGCCGGGAACACCGCCCGGGCGTTTATCAACGTGTGTTCGCGCAACGATATTCCTCTGGTCGTGGTTGTTCCCGAAAACGCGCTTCCGAACCTCTGGATCGATCACGAGATGAATCCCTGCGTCAAGGTCATCGTCGCGGGAGGTGAGAGCGACTACTTCGACGCGATCGCGGTTTCCCGGACAGTGTGCGCCTTCGACGGTTTTCGCGCCGAAGGCGGCGCCAAGAACGTCGCGCGACGCGATGGAATGGGGTGCACCGTCCTCTCGGCGGTAACCGAGATCGGAAGGATTCCCGACTACTATTTCCAGGCCGTCGGGAGCGGGACCGGCGCCATCGCGGCGTGGGAGGCGAATCAGCGGCTCGTGGCCGACGGTCGCTTCGGCGACACGACCATGAGACTCATGGTGTCGCAGAATAAGCCGTTTACGTTGATCTACGATTCGTGGCGAGCCGGCTCGCGGGAACAGATCGACCTCGCACCCGCTCGAGCGCGGGCGCTCGTGTCGCAGACGTACGCGAAAGTGCTGTCGAACCGAAAACCGCCGTACGGCATCATCGGCGGCCTTTACGACGCGCTGCTCGACACCGGCGGCGATGTTTTGTGTGCCGACAATGCCGAAGCGATGACCGCAGCGGCCCTTTTCGAGAGAACCGAAGGAATCGACCTTGCTCCCGCCGCTTCCATCGCGGTGGCGACCCTCAAGCAGGCGGTCGAATCGGGATCGATCGATCCGAGCGCCTGCATCATGCTCAACGTCACCGGCGGCGGATACAAACGAGCCGAGGACACGCTTGATCTGCGAGCGGTCGAGCCGGATGTCGTTCTTCAGTCCGATGAGCTGAATCGCGAAGGTATCGAGCGCGCGATGGCGGCTCTTTACGAAAACGCTTGAGACGTTTTCACACGCATCAAGGAGACATTCTATGCCGACCGATCTGTTCGACAAATGCAAAACCGACGGCGGGTACTTCGGGCCTCTTCGGGTCACGGGAGACAACTATTTCACCCGTCCGCTGCTCGATCCTCATCCGGGCGCTCGCATGCTGTGCGGGGGACGCGAGAAGATCATGTGGTCGGTCAACAGCTATCTCGGGCTCGCGGGAAACGAGGTGATTCAACGCGTTGCCCGCGAAGCTCTCGATGAATACGGCATCAGCGCGCCGATGGGCGCGCGGATGATGAGCGGAAACACGCAGGCTCATGTCGATTTCGAACGTGAGCTCGCCGACTTCTCCCAAAAGGAAGCGGCGATTCTGTTCAACTACGGATATCTCGGTGTGGTAGGGACGATCAATTCGCTCACGGACGCCGACGACATCATTGTTCTCGACAAGCTCGCTCACGCGTGCATAGTCGACGGAGCCCAGCTTTCTCCGGCGCAGCTTCGCGTGTTTCGTCACAACGATATGAATAGCCTCGAGATGGTGCTCAAGCGCGTGAACAGGGAACGTAAGGGCGGAATCCTGATCGTCACCGAGGGCACCTACGGAATGACGGGCGATCTGGCGAAGCTTCCGGAAATCTGCGAGCTAAAAGAGAAGTATGAGGCGCGGCTGTTCATCGACGATGCACACGGTGTCGGCGTTCTGGGAGAAAAGGGGAGAGGGACGGCCGACCATTTCGGGGTTCAGGACAGGATCGACATCTATTTTGGAACGTTCGCCAAGGCGTTTGCCGCCATCGGCGGGTTTTCTGCGGCGGACACGGACGTCGTCGAGTGGATAACCTACAACGCCCGAACGCAGGTTTTCGCCAAGAGCCTGCCGATGGTCTACGTCAAGGCGCTTCAGAAGACGCTGCAGTTGGTCATCGACGCGGACGACCGGCGAGCCAGGCTTTGGGAAAACTCCAGGGCGCTCAAGACCGGGCTCGCCGGTCTGGGGTACTTCATCGGCGACGGCGGATCGCCGATCTGTTCGGTTTTCGTCCCCGTCGGCGATCAGGACATTCGCCTCGTCGGCGGCGGCATGGTGAAGTATCTACGCGAGCGCGGTATCTTCGTTTCCGCGGTGATCTATCCGGTGGTTCCTCTCGGGCTCTGCATGTTTCGGATGATTCCGACCGCGGCTCACACGAGCGCCGATATCGAGGAAACCGTCGAAGCGTTCAAACGGATGCGCGACGAGCTCGGGATCGAGCTTGCCATTGAAGGCGAAGATCGCAAGAAAGTGGCGAAAGTGTACGGAGCGTCGGTCGACGGGAGCGCCTACGCCGACAAACCGCGGTAAGAGTCGCCTGCTGCTGCGAATCGTGTGATCGTGCCGCTTGACCGCCGCCGGCGTATCGCGAAGCCGCCCCATGCGGCTTTTCCACAGGATTCGAATCACGTGAACAGTCACTTCACACGGGTGAACTTGAGCACTTTCAACATCCAGTTGGGAAGCGGTTTTTCGGGTCGCCGTTTTCTGAGGTCGAGGTAGAGTCGAAGCTTGGCGAGGATGGGCATCCTGAAAGTTTCGACCAACTCGATCAACGTGCCGTCGGGATCCTCGGCGTAGGCGAATCGTCCGGCCGCTTCTCCCATATCGAACGACCCGGCGGAATCCACCGTAAACGGGAAACCGCGCTCAGCGCTCAGTTCCTTTAGCGTGTCCATGTGTTTGACGTCGAAGCAGACGTGGATAAAGCCGCAATCGCCCCACAGCCGGTCCTGGTATATTTTTCGCGGTTCACGCTCCAGGGTCGAAATCAGCTCGATCGCGGTAAGCCCGAAGAGCCTTCCGAAACTCCCGAGCCCCGGCCGCGATTGACGCAGCAGCACGCGGCGTAGGCGCGTCTGCCCGCCGTCGACTCCGCGCAAATCATCGAAAACGCCCGAGCGATCGTACTCGACGGTCGCGTATCCGAGGACGTCCGAATAGAGTCGTCCGGCCTGCTCGATATCGCGCACACCGATGGCAACTCCCGACACGCCCCCGCACGCGTGAGACGTGCGCGCGAATATTTCATTCGACTCGACAATCTGAAACAGATTGCCGTAGAGATCACGAACATAGTACGACGGCGTCCCCGACGGCGTCACACCGACCTCGTCGGACAGCGCGATTCCCTCGGTTTTATGCCGGTCGAAAAGCGACGAAATGTCGGCTGTTTTGAGCGAAGCCGAGTTGATGCCCAAGTCTCCCGGCTGAATCTGAAATCGGGGCGGTTCGGGCGTGCGACTTGTAAACTGCCAGATTTCGAAGCCGCCGCCGCCTTTGAGATTAAGCGCGAGTACCGCCGTCCGCGCGTGGACGGTGTCGTCGGTATATCGAGTCATGAACGGCGCTTCGGCGGAATCCCGGAAAATCGGGACGTCCATACCGAAGTGTTTTCGATACCAGCGCCACGCTTCATCCACGTCGGTAACGCCGATTCCGACCTGTTGAATGCCCGTGATAATTGCGTTCATCTACAGCAAAACATAGTACAGTCGGCGAGAAAAAGAAATACAACCCCGGGCCTTTGCGGCGCCGAGCGCCGTCGTCGCGATGCGACTCCCGACGTCGGTGGTCGGCTCTCCCGTTTTTCGCGGACTTCCTGCGACCGGCGATTCCCGGTAAGCTGTGCGGAAGGGGAGGCGTGAATGAAGGTTCTCATCGGGACGGACATCGAAGGGGTCGCCGGAACGACGAGCTTCGAGCAAGAAGCGTACGGTACCGGCAAGTACTATGAGCAGGCGAAGAGTCGGTTGACCGCCGAGGTCAACGCGGCGGTCGACGGGCTACTTGAAACCGGCGTCGAGGATGTCCTCGTCGTCGACGGTCACGGCGCCGGCGGAATCGTCTACGACGAACTACATGAGGCGGCGAAGCTTCTCCACGGAAGACCTCTTGCCGCGCGGTCGGTCCGGGCCGACGTTATCAAGCGGTACGACGTGTGCATGATGATCGGTCAGCACGCGATGGCCGGCACCGCGGACGGCACACTTAATCACACTCAGTCGAGCCGGCGCGTGGAGTGCTACCGGCTCAACGGGCGTGCGATCGGCGAAATAGCGCAGTTCGCGCTCTATCACGGCGCGTTGGGACTGCCGCTCATCATGGTGAGCGGCGACGTTGCGGCGTGCCGCGAGGCGGAAGAGCTCGTTCCAGGTATCACCACCGCGGCGGTCAAAGAGGGGCTGAGCCGACAATCGGCCGTTTCGTTTTCGGCGGCCGCGGCGCGAAAGATGATCCGACGGGCGGCCGCCGCGGCCGTTCGCGCGCAGAACCAGTCGCCGATCGCGCCTCTGACGTGGGATCCGCCGTTCGTGCTCGAAAAGCGCTACCTCTTTACCGAGATTGCCGACGCACACGGCGCCAATCCGCTGTACGAAAGGGTCGATGCCAAGACGGTGAGGGTCCGGTCCGATTCGATCCTCGACGTTATCTACGCGTGAGGACGCGAAGCCGGGCGTCGAGCGTTTCGGGGTCGGGTGGGCCTACCGTTTCTCCTTGAGTTCGGCGAAAAGCCGGGCCGTTTGCGCCATTCCCGACACGACCATCCCCGTGTCGGAGCCGACGGCGACAAAGGTATAGCCGCGTTCGACGGCGCGTCGCACGTCGTCGGGGTCGAGAAGCAGAATACCGGATGCTTTCCCCGCATCGGTCGCAGCCGCGGCGACACGCGTCATCGCCGAATCGAATAGTTCGTGATCGAGTCGACCGCGGATTCCGAGATTAGTCGTCAGATCGAGCGGACCGATAAAAAGAACGTCCACACCGTCGACCGCGGCGATCTCTTCGGCGTTTTCCACCGCTTGCGCGGTTTCTATCTGCACGATCAGTAGCAACTCCTCATCGGCCCGGGAGACGTACTCCTCGAACTTCGCGCCGTACCGGGTTGCGCGGTGAAGCTTGGCAACCCCCCGGATTCCGTGGGGCGGATAGCGCATCGACTCAACGGCCCGGGTCGCCTCCCCGGCGGTGCCCACATACGGGACCATCACTCCCCGGGCGCCCATGTCGAGAACCCGCTTGAACCGCGGGGCTTCGTTCGCGGCGATGCGGACGATCGGTTGCGCATCGGTGCATCCGACTCCCTGCAGCTGATGGATAAGCGCGCCGAGGGTCCCCGAACCGTGCTCGATGTCGAGAAGAACCCAGTCGAAGCCCGACGCGCCGGCTATTTCGGCTGTTACGCTCGACCCGAGGGAGCACCACGTGCCCGACAGCAGCTCGCCGGCGAGCACTCGATCACGGAATATCTTCATACGCCTGTGAGTCTATCAGCGTCGCGTCGGCCGGGCAACGAGCTTGCCTACCGGACGCCCGCGCGGTAGGGTGTATCGGTCATGGAGTGGAGTCCCGATTCGTACCGGAGGTTTCCGGCGCGACATCAGCCCGAGTATTCGTCGGAGAAGCGGTATCGTGAAAGCATTCTCCGGCTGGCCGATCATCCTCCGATCGTTTTCCCCGGTGAGGTCGATTCGCTCAAGACTCATATCGCAAAGGCCGGCGCCGGAGCGAGTTTTCTGCTTCAGGGGGGAGATTGCGTCGAGCTCTTCGCCGACTGCCGTGACGATCCGATCACCAACAAGTTCAAGATCCTTTTGCAGATGAGCGTCGTGTTGACCTACGCGGCTCGCAGACCGGTGGTGAGGATCGGCCGTATCGCCGGCCAGTATTTCAAGCCGAGGTCGCAAACGACCGAACGGACCGCAGCCGGGCCCATGCCGGTGTACCGGGGCGACGGCATCAACGGCATCGAAGCGACGTCCGAGTCGAGGGCGAACGATCCGGGACGGCTCGAACGCGCCTACTTTCACGCCGCGGCGACGCTCAACTACATTCGTGCGATGATCTCCGGTGGTTTCGCCGATCTTCACAATCCCTATAACTGGAACCTGCACGACATCGAGCACACCGCGCGATGGGCCGAGTACCGCGCGATCGTCGAGCACATCACCGACGCGGTCAGTTTCATGGAGTCCTTCGGCGGCGCGCGCGGCGAACGGCTCGGAGACATCGATTTTTTCACCTCGCACGAAGCGCTCCATCTCGGTTATGAGGCGGCGCTGACCAGACGACTCGACGAGGGCGGCGGCTGGTACAACCTCGGCGCGCATATGCTCTGGATCGGCGAGCGGACGCGCAAGGTAGACGAGGCGCACGTCGAATACGCCCGCGGCATCGAGAACCCGATCGGCGTCAAGATCGGCCCGGGCGCCGAGGCCGAGCGTATCGTCGAGCTCGCAACGCGGCTGAACCCCCGGAACGAGCCGGGCAAGCTGGTGTTTATCACGCGGCTCGGCGCCGACCGGGTGCAACGAGAGCTCCCCGGACTCCTCGATGCCGTTCGTCGCTGCGGGTCGAGCGTCGTGTGGAGCTGCGATCCCATGCACGGGAACACTCACACGACCGCCGACGGCATCAAAACCCGACGGTTCGACTCGGTGCTCCGGGAACTGGAGGAGACGTTTTCGGTCCACGAACGGTCGGGCGGACGGCTGTCGGGCGTTCACTTCGAGTTGACCGGCGAAAACGTCACCGAATGTACCGGCGGCTCACTCGACCTCCGGGAAACCGACCTGTCGCGGAATTATCGTTCCTACTGCGATCCGAGGCTCAACTACGCGCAGAGTATGGAGATGTCTTTTCTTATCTCGCACTACGTGCGAACTTCGCAGGCGTGAAGCCGGCGTCGTCACCGAAAACGGCGCGCGGCCGGTTGAGTCGTCAGCCGCTCCCGGTAATCGCCGCTCGCGTCCACTTGCCGTTGACGATGCGTGGAATCCCCAGCGGATTGCCGTTTTTCAGCTCGTCGGGAAGCATGGAATCGGGAAACCCCTGATAACATATCGGCCTTGCGAACCGGAGAATCGCGGCGGTTCCGACCGAAGTAAAATGAACATCCGTCGTTGCCGGCCACGGGCCTCCGTGGTTCATCGACGGACAAACCTCCACGCCGGTCGGAAACCCGTTGAAGATTAACCGTCCGACCTTTCGTTCGAGCACGCTCACAAGCTCCGCGTATGCTTCGAGATCCGACCGTGTTCCGTGGATAGTCGCGCTCAGATGACCCTCCATCGACCCGGCCACCTCGATTAACACCGGCGCCGAGGCGCTTCTTACGATGAGCGTGGAGGGACCGAAGACCTCTTCGGACAGTGTGCGGTCGGCGAGAAAGGTCCGTGAATCGGTGACGAAAACCGCCGGGGCGCCGCACAGCCCGCCGCCGGCGCCGCCCGCAGCGGAAGCTCGTCGAACCCCTTCCGCTTTTTCGAGCCGTTCGACGCCGTCGGTGTAGGTACGGTGGATGCGTTCGTTCAGCATCGTCTCCGCCGGTGATTCTCCGATCAGCGTCGCCATCGTTTCGATGAACGATGAAAGTTCCTTCGATTCGATTCCGACGACCAGCCCGGGATTCGTGCAGAACTGTCCCGCGCCCAGGGTCACCGACCGCGTCAGGCCCGCCGCGATTTCATCGCCCCGTTCGGCGAGCGCTTCGGGGAGCAGAAAAACGGGATTAATGCTGCCCATCTCCGCATACACCGGAATCGGGTCGGGACGGGAGGCGGCGGCGTCGAAAAGCGCCCGACCACCGGCTCGCGACCCGGTGAAACCGACCGCGCGGATCGCCGGATGGAGCACCAACGATCGTCCGACCAGCGGCCCCGGACCGTGGAGAAGCGAGAAAAGTCCCCGCGGCATTCGTTCCTTCTCGATCGCCGCGCAGAGCGCCGTCGCCACGATCTCGGCGGTCCCCGGATGCGAACCGTGCGCCTTGACGACGACTCCGCACCCGGCGGCGAGCGCCGAGGCGGTATCGCCGCCGGCAACCGAAAAGGCGAGCGGGAAATTCCCGGCGCAGAAAACGGCCACCGGGCCGACGGGGATCAGCATACGCCGCAGGTCCGGTTTCGGCGTCGGCTCGCGGTCGCTTATCGCGGTGTCGACTCGGACGTCGACCCACGATCCCTCTTCGACCAATTCGGCGAACATCAACAGCTGGTTGACGGTACGACCCCGCTCCGAAACGAGCCGGGCGACCGGAAGCCCGGTTTCGGCGTGGCAGCGCTCGATCAATTCGTCGCCCGTCGAGAGGATCTCGTCGGCCATGCGGCGGAGCAACGCACTTCTCCGGGAAGCGGGGAGTTGCGCGCACCGCCCGCCGGCTTCTTCGGCCGCCTCCGCGGCGGCATCGATCTGTTCCGGCGTGGCGTAGCGGAACTCCGTCGGAAGCGTTTCTCCCGTCGAGGGATCGACGGCTCTGCCCGCGCCGTCTCCGTTCGCCGCGAGGTCTCCCGCGATAATGTTTTTTCCGTGAAGCGGCATGAGCGAACTCCTTTAGGTCACCGTGTTTTCGAGGGTTCCGATGGGGACGATGCCGACGGCCGTTTCGTCGCCCGGCTTGAGGGTGAAATCATCGGGGGGGACGATGCCGGTTCCGGTCATGAGATAGGCGCCGACGGGAAAGGTGTTCTCCCGGTACAGGAACTCGGTCAATACCGAGAACGGACGCGCCATGCGCGACAGCGTCGTCGCGCCGTCGAAAACAACGGTTCGCTCCCGTAGAACCCTGAGCGTAATCTCGGTCGACTCCGGCAGTCCGTCGGTGACAAGCAGGCATGGTCCGAGCGCGCAACTGCCGTCGTAGATCTTCGCCTGAGGCAGATAGAGGGGGTTCTCGCCTTCGATCTCGCGCGAGGACATATCGTTTCCCACGGTAAAACCAAATACGCACCCCGCCGGGTCGATCGCAAGCGTCAGTTCGGGCTCCGGAACGTTCCAGCGCGAATCGGACCGGACACGAACCGCCTGTCGATGGCCGACGGCGGTTCGCACCGATCCTTTATAGAAGAGTTCGGGTCGTTCGGCGCGATAGACCCGATCGTAGAAACTCTCTCCGCCCGATTCGCGCGACTCATCCATTCGCGCGTCCCGACTTCGATGGTAGGTGACCCCGGCCGCCCATATTTCCTGATCCGCGATGGGCGGATCGAAGCCGCCCTTCGCGAGAGTTTCGATCGGGATTTCCGTTCCGCGCGAAATCGCCTCTTCGAGATGCGCGCGCCGATCGTCGCCGACGAACAGGAGGTTCCAATCGAATCCTTCGATCGAAACGGCCCGCTCGTCGATCAGTATGACCGTGCCTTCTCCGCGCTTGTAGAGTTTCATGCCGACTTGAGCTTATCAACGGGCGGTCCGACGGTCAACGCGACCGGGACGACCGGGCGGCGTGGAGGACGCAATGATATTCGGACGCATTCCGGGTCTCGATAAACCCGTGTCGCGTGTCTGCCGGGGAACGATGATGCTGTCCGAGAAGCGCCGGGCCTGGTCGTTCGAACTGCTCGACGCGGTGTTGGGTGGACCGAGCGTTCGGGTGTAGAATCGGCGGATGGATGAGCACAAGGTCGTTTTCATGCACGGGTTCGATCAGCAAGAAATAAAACGGATCATGCGCGGCGTTCGCAGCGTTGTCTCCGATCCACGGTCGGTGGCGTTCTGTACGAGCACGCCGAAAAACCTCGAATGGAAAGTGAAAGACTTGATAACCGACGTCGTCGAAGAGCATCGCTACATGCAGCGCAATCCTCCTCCCCCGGCCGACTCGATTTGACCACGCGACGTTCACGCAGTACCTTTTTAGCGTAGCAGCACCTCGACACCTCCCAATACAGCCCGTCCCGCCGCACGTACAATGCCGTAGCGGGCGAGCGCCGGTACGGAGGAGTAAATCATGGCTTTCGACAAATTCACCATCAAGGCACAGGAAGCGCTCGAGAGCGCGGGATCGATCCGAAGCCGATACAATCACCCGTCTCTCGACAACGAGCACCTTGTCCTGGCTTTGATCGAACAGACCGACGGCGTCGTCCCACCGCTGCTCGATCGGCTCGGCGCCCCTCGTGAGGAGCTTCACGCGGAGCTGAAAGAGCGACTTGAGTCCAAGCCCCGGACGTACGGCGAGACGACGCAGCTTGTTCTCTCGCCGGAATTGGCGCAGGTGCTCAAGCAGGCGGAGGCGGAGGCCGACGGGCTCAAGGATGAGTACGTAAGCACCGAGCATATTCTCATCGCGATCCTCAATACGAGAACCGAGCTCGCCGAAATGCTCGCGCGCTACGGCGTAACCCGAGACGCGGTCCTCAAAGCGCTTCAGTCGATACGCGGAAACCAGCGCGTCACCGATCAGAGCCCGGAGAACAGATACCAGGTTCTCGACAAATACTGTCGGGACCTCACCGCTCTCGCCAGACGCGAGAAACTCGACCCGGTCATCGGGCGCGATGAGGAGATCCGGCGCGTCATGCAGGTCCTTTCACGGCGGACCAAGAACAACCCGGTTCTCATCGGCGAGCCCGGCGTGGGAAAAACGGCCATCGCCGAAGGGCTCGCCCGGCGAATCGTCTCCGGCGACGTTCCCGATTCGCTCAAGAACAAGCGTCTGCTCGCGCTCGATCTGGGCGCGCTCATCGCCGGCACAAAATTCCGCGGCGAGTTCGAAGAGCGACTCAAGGCGGTCATCCACGAAATCGCGAAGTCGGACGGAGAAATCATTCTTTTCGTCGACGAGTTGCACACGCTCGTCGGCGCCGGCGCGGCGGAAGGCGCGATGGACGCGTCGAACCTGCTCAAACCGGCGCTCGCCCGCGGGGAACTACGCGCTATCGGCGCAACGACGCTCGACGAGTATCGCACACACATCGAAAAGGACCCCGCCCTCGAGCGGCGTTTTCAACCGGTCTATACGGGAGAACCGTCGGTCGAGGCGACTATCGCCATACTGCGGGGTCTCAAAGAGCGCTATGAAGTCCATCACGGCGTTCGTATTACCGACGAGGCGCTGATCGCCGCGGCTACGCTGTCGGATCGATATATTACCGCGCGTTTTCTTCCCGACAAGGCGATCGACCTGATCGATGAAGCCGCGAGCCGGCTCAAAATGCAGATCGAAAGCCAACCACTCGAACTCGATATAATCGAGCGAAAGATCCTTCAGCTCGATATCGAGAACCGGGCGCTCGCACGCGAGGAAGAAGAGGCCGCCAAGGAAAGGAAAAAAAGAATCGAGGAGGAGCTCGCCGATCTGAGAAGCAAACGCGACGCGCTGCAGCTCCAATGGAAGAACGAGCGGGACATCATTCAGGCCATTCGCGACCTGAAACAGAGAATCGAAGAGCTCAAAAGCGAGGAGACGCGACAGGAGCGCGCGGGGAACCTCGCGCGCGCGGCGGAGATCAAACACGGACTGCTTCCGCAGATAGAGCGCGAGCTCGAGGAGAAAACAAGGGCGATCGAGGAAGGGGGCGGCGAGCGTCGGCTGCTTCGCGAAGAGGTGACCGAAGAAGACATCGCGCAGGTGGTGTCTACCTGGACGGGAATACCGGTAACGAAAATGATGAGCTCGGAGATGGAAAAACTCCTTAAGCTCGAACAGATACTCGAAGAACGGGTGGTCGGCCAGGACGAGGCGATCCGTGCCGTCTCCGACGCCATACGGAGGAACAAAACCGGTCTGTCCGACGCCAACAAACCCCTCGGTACTTTTATCTTCGTGGGGCCGACCGGCGTCGGAAAAACCGAGTTGGCCAAAACTCTCGCCGATTTCCTGTTTGGCGATGAAAAAGCGTTGACCCGGATCGACATGAGCGAGTACATGGAAAAGCACTCGGTCTCGCGTCTTATCGGCGCGCCTCCGGGTTACGTCGGTTATGATCAAGGCGGGCAACTGACCGAGACCGTTCGTCGCAGGCCGTACTCGGTCGTTCTGTTCGACGAAATAGAGAAAGCTCATCCGGATGTTTTCAACGTTCTGCTCCAGCTGCTCGACGAGGGAAGGCTTACCGACGGGCAGGGTCGCACGGTCGATTTTCGCAACGCGATCGTCATTATGACCAGCAACATCGGGAGCGACCTTATCCTGCAGACCGAAGACGTCGATTCGATAGCCGGGTCGATCGACCGCTTGATGAAAACGACGTTCAAACCCGAGTTTCTCAACAGAATCGACGAGATCATTACGTTTAAGCGGCTCGGAAAAGAACAGATTGCCGGAATCGTCGATATTCAGCTTCGCGTTCTCGCGCGACGGCTCGAGGAGCGCAAGATTCGGATACATCCGGACGACGAAGCCAAAAAACTTCTCGCCGAGCGAGGCTACGATCCGGCTTTCGGCGCGCGCCCTCTGCGCCGGACTATTCAGAATCTGGTGCAGAATCCGCTCGCGAAAAAAATGCTCTCCGGTGAGATTCACGAAGGCGACACGGTGGACGTCACGGTGGTCGAGGACGAACTGATCTTTACGCCGAGACGTTCGGGAAACTCGGGCAAAGACTCCGCCGTGATCTGAGCGGCGTTGGTCCGACGGACCGTTCCGCCCCGGTAATCGCGCCTCCGGCGCCCCTATCGGTCCCTTCGGCTCCGTTGCTCCGATCGCGGCAGAGGGTCGTGGCTCCGTCAGTCGAGAAACAGTTCGACCACCGGCACCTCAACGTTCGGCTTGACGACCGGTAGTTCGATCGCGACCGATCCGGCCGGAAGCTTCCCCCGGCGCCCTTCGAGCTCGCCGTGGCTCTCTTTTACGAAGACTTCGCTTGCATCGTGGAGCAACTGCGCGTACCTGATCTTTCCCGAAAGACCCGGAAGCACGATAGTCTTGAACGGCCACGCGAAAATGTGGAGATAGAGCCGCTTCGTCGAGCGGTTGTAAGTGTATCGGCAATCGACCGGCGTTTCGATTCCCTCGGGCGCCGGTCCGCATCCGTAGATCGAGCGGGAGTGCCGCCTCATCCATTCTCCTATTCCGGCAAGTCTTTCCTGCGCTCGCTCGTCGAACTCGCCGCGCGCGGTCGGACCCACGTTGAGCAACAGGT
>JAJRYZ010000278.1 GCA_024275515.1 Spirochaetota bacterium | reverse complement strand
TCGTGCGGCTCTCGGTCTCGACGACGATCTTGTCGTCAGGAACACCGAGGGCGGCGGGGAGTCTTCCGGCGGCCAGCGCTTCGGCCTCCTCTTCGTCTGCAAGCGGAGATCCTCCGGAAACGACCACCGGGAGATCGGTCGACCGGAACAGGAGAAAGCCCTTTACGACGCGTTCGAACGACGGCTGCGAGAGCACCCGCGCGCCCGGCGGCGCCGCGTCTGCGACCCCGGGAAGGATCGCTCCGCCTCCCAGAACGACGATGT
Organism: Spirochaetota bacterium; assembly: GCA_024275515.1. Lineage (GTDB taxonomy): Bacteria > Spirochaetota > Spirochaetia > ARS1246 > ARS1246 > JAJRYZ01. Next base: position 4,325 of record JAJRYZ010000278.1, on the reverse strand, counting down.
GCGTGAGGGGGCGCTCGGTCGAAGCGGCCGCCGGTGTCCAACCTTCAAGCGGCCGGAGGAGCGTGTCGGCGATCGGCCGCGTAGAGATGAGATAGAGAAGAAGCGCGGCGACGCCTGCAGACAGGGCGGAGCGGCCGTTCCGCTTTCGGACCGCGAAAAAGCACGCGAGCGCCGCGACCAGAATGATTCCGCCGGGCGGGAGAATGAGCGCGGAAAAAAGCTTCCCGACGACGAACACGGCGTGGCGTCGCTCAAGCGACGAAATAACCGGGCACGGGGAACATCGAGCAAAGCTCGGTGACCTCCCGCGCCACCCGCTCGATCACGTGCTCGCGATCGAGGTTTTCCGAAATCGTGTGTATCCACCCGGCGATGAGATCCATTTCGGGTTCTTTCATTCCGCGGGTGGTGACCGCCGGCGTGCCGAGCCTGAGACCGTTCGGGTTAAGCGGGGAAGCCGAGTCGCCGGGAACCGTATTGAAGTTGGCGACGATTCGCGCGCGGTCGAGCGCTTTCGCGAGTCGTTTTCCGGGAATTCCGCGGTCGCGCAAATCTATCAACATCAAATGAGTATCGGTTCCGCCGGAAACGAGATCGAAGCCGTGCTCCATCAGTTTCTCCGCGAGCGAGTTGGCGTTCCTGAGTATCTGCGCGGCGTAAGAAACGAAGCGGTCGGTCGCCGCCTCGCCGAGCGCGACGGCGATAGCCGCGATTGTGTGCATATGCGGTCCTCCCTGCTGGCCCGGGATAATCGCTTTGTCCACCTTTGCCGCGTGTTCGGCCGAACACAGGATAAGCCCCCCCCGCTGACCGCGAAGCGTCTTGTGGGTCGTCGTGCAGATAATGTCTGCATGCGGCACCGGACTCTGGTGAAGGCCCGCCGCGACGAGACCCGCGATGTGGGCGATGTCGCTCATGTGGTACGCTTCGACGCTCTTCGCGATTTGCTCAAACCGCTCGAAATCGATCTTTCTCGAATACGCGGTCGTGCCGCTTATGATAAGACGTGGGCGAAACTTCTTGGCGAGCGTTTCGACTTCGTCGTAGTCGATGCGGCCTGTCTTCGGGTTAACCGTATAACTTACCGATTTGAAAAACCTGCTCGTAATACTGTGCTTCGACCCGTGAGTGAGATGACCGCCGGAGTTGAGCGCCAGCCCCATGATCGTATCTCCCGGTTGTATGAGCGCGTTGTAGGCCGCGAGGTTTGCGACCGATCCGGAGTACGGCTGCACGTTCGCGTGGTCGGCCGAGAAGAGCGTAACCGCCCGATCCCGCGCCACCGTTTCGATGACGTCGGTGATCTGTTGACCCTCGTAGTAACGTTTTCCCGGATACCCCTCGGAGTATTTGTTGGTAAGGCAACTCCCGGTTGCCGCCATGACCGCCGCCGATACGTAGTTCTCCGACGGGATCAACCGAATCGAGCCGGTTTGTCTCGCCTCTTCCTGACGGATGAGCTCAAAGATCTGCGGGTCGTGACGTTCAAGTTCGCTGCGCATGGCTCGACATACTACCGATCAACCGGAGGTGTCAAGCGGCGCGGCCGGCGGCTACTCGGCGAACAGCTCAACGACTTCTTCGGCGTTTCTCGACTCCACAAGGGCGCGGTAGAATGAGGAAGACTGGGCCAGTCTGGCTATTTCCGAAAGCGCCTCGATGTGCGGACCCGACTGATCGGGCGGCGCGAGAAGCAGGAAAAAAAGCTTGGAGGGCTCCCCGTCGAGGGAATCGAAATCCACGCCGTCGGGTGCTATTCCGATCGCCAGCACCATGTCCTTGACCAGAGGAGTCTTGCAGTGGGGGACCGCGATACCCATTTCGAGTCCGGTGCTGCCCTTGCGCTCACGTTCCATCAACGCGTCGACGATCGGATCGATTTCGGACACTTTGCCGGCGTCCTTGAGAACGTCGACAAGCTCCCGGATAACCTCGGGTTTGGTCTTCGCGCTCATCGGTACGCGGATGATTTCTTTCGTCATCAGATCGATCAGTGCCATTCCTTTCTCATCCTCCTGCGGTTTGAGCCTGTTCGAAAAGATCCCAGACCCGTTCATCGTCCTTTACGATGAGGACCGAGCAAGAGACTCCCCGCATCGCTCGTTCGGTCTCGTTAAAGAACTCATCCCGTCTGCTTCGAATTCTCGACAACTCGCCTATCACCAGCAGATCGATCCCGCGTTCTTCCACGAGCTTCCGTATCTGCTGGTGTACGTTCCCGCTTCGTTTTTCGGTGTCGATGCGAAGCCCCTTCTCCTCCGCCGCTTGACGAACGTGGTTGAGATACCGCTCGGCGTCGGCCTCTATGTCGCGCTGGTACTCCTGTTGCTCTTCTTCGAGAAAGATGCGTGTTCGGACCAGGTCGGACAGCGCGCGCGTGTTGATCACGTAGGCCGCCGTAAGGCTCGCGCCGCTCGATAGCGCCAGGAGGATCGCGTACTGCGCGGCGGTAATCGATTCTTCGGTCCCATCGACATAAGTAAGTATGTTTCGAATTGGTCCCTGCATCTAACCCTCCTTGGCTTCCAGGCGGGATTTCACCATTTTCATCAGAACGAACATTTCCCGTTCGTTCTCCTCGATGCGCTCGCCGATCATCGATACGGTCTCCTCCAGGTCGGGAATGGCGATTTTTTCGAGCGCGTTGACCTTCCGGATGGTTTTTTTCACTTCACTCGCGAGCCGAACGATCGAGATCTTAAGTTCCGAGAGTCTGCCGATAAGTTCCAGCGTCTCCTTGAACCGGATAATCGCCGCGTCGACCCACACGGAGGTCCGCGTGAGCGAAACATAGGGAGGATGGTCGGTGAAGGTCGTCTCGACCACCGGAAGGCGGACGCCCATCACTCTTCTCTGTTCAAGGCGAATCTCGGCTTCAACGCCGACCGCCCCCGAAACCTGCTGAAGCCGGACGGTGCCGGTGCGCAGTATCGCTTCCGTGAGATGGTCGTAGGCGGTGCGAAGCGCTTGGCGAGTGCGGGACTCGAAGTCTTCGGCCTGGTCGACGATACTCAAAAGCTCGTTGACCAGAATGTTTCGTTTCTGGTCGAGAAGTTCGTGTCCGAGCCTCGCGAAGGAGAGCTCTTGCCGGAGATTGAGCAGATTGGTTTTGGTGGGAGCGACGTTACGCGCGGCCATAGTAGGTTTCGAGTTGCTCTTCGCTGACCCGGTGGAGCTCTTCGGCGGGGAGCCGGCTCAGCGCTTTCCACCCGAGCTCCAGCGTTTCCTCGATCGAGCGATTCTCGGTCCTTCCCTGCGAGACGTAGTTTCGTTCAAAAAACTCTCCGAAGTCGAGATACTGGTGATCGAGCGGCGTGAGCTCCTCCTCTCCGATCACCGATGCGAGGTTTCTCACATCCTTGACGTAGCTGTACGCGGCGAAAAGCTGGCTTGCCAGATTCGGATGGTCTTCTCGTGTCATGCCTTCCCCGATGCCGTCCTTCATCAACCTGGAAAGCGACGGCAATCCGGCGACCGGCGGATAGATCCCGCGGGCGGACATTTCGCGTTCGAACACGATTTGCCCCTCGGTAATGTAACCGGTCAGGTCCGGAATCGGATGCGAAATGTCGTCGTTGGGCATCGTGAGAATCGGAAGCTGAGTGATCGACCCCTTGACTCCCTTGAGCATTCCGGAGCGCTCGTACAACTCGGCGAGGTTGGAATAGAGGTACCCGGGATATCCCTTTCGCGAGGGAATCTCGCCTCGGATCGTCGAGACCTCCCGAAGCGACTCGCAGTAGTTCGCCATGTCGGTCATGATCACCAGAACGTGCATCTCTCGCTCGAAGGCGAGAAACTCCGCGAGGGTAAGGGCGGTTCTCGGCGTAATAAGTCGTTCGATCGACGGGTCGTCGGCGAGCGAGAGAAAAAGCGCGACGTTCTGTTGGACGCCCGACTCTTCGAAGGAGCGCACGAAGTACTGTGCGACGTCGTTCTTTACTCCCATGGCGGCGAACACTACGGCGAACTCGGAGTCGCTCCCGCGAATCGTCGCCTGGCGGGCGATTTGTGCCGCGAGCTCGTTATGCGGGAGGCCGTTACCGGTAAAGATGGGTAACTTTTGCCCGCGTATGAGGGTATTCATTCCGTCGATGACCGAAATGCCCGTCTGAATAAAGTCGCGTGGATACATTCGCGCGGTCGGATTGATCGGTTTGCCGTTGATATCGAGATCGGTTTCCCCGATCGCCGGCGGCCCCCCGTCGGCAGGATTCCCGAGTCCGTCGAAAGTCCGCCCCAGCATTCGCTCGGACACCGAGATCGTCAACGGCTCTCCGCGGAACCTGACTCGGCTGTCGGGCATGGTGAGCCCGGAGGTGCCC
>JAJRYZ010000277.1 GCA_024275515.1 Spirochaetota bacterium | reverse complement strand
CCTGCTCCGATCATACTGACCGACGCCGAGGCGCCGATGCCCGGATTCGATCAGGTGGACAGTCCGTTGGAGATACTCTTTCGCCACTCCGGATCGTACTCGGCCGATTCCAGCCTGATCCGCTTTCGAATGGTAAACTTTTTCGAATCCGCCGAATTGAATCGTACGATCCCGAACTCGCCGCCGCCGAGATAGCAGATCTTCTCCCGACTCCGGAGTTCCTCTTCGTCGCTCAACTTTTTGACGACGCAGTCGAAATGAGCCGCGGCGCCGTCTTCGGACATCACGATGGCGGTGAGCGCATCGCGGATGTTCTGCCGGCAGATGGCGCATTGGGCGAGATCGGGCGGCATCGAATGCGCCCGGGGCTTGCGTCGCCTTCGTCGCCGTCCGCCCGATCCACGTCCGGTGTTGCGATCCTGGTTTTGACTATTCATGCACGCTCAGGAGTCCTCTCTTAGGTTCATGATCTCTTTGGTCAAAGTGTTTGCGATACGCGCGATGGCGAGCTCGAGATAGAACTTGTCCCGGATCTTCCGTTTTAGTTCTTCTATTTTCTTCGGGTCGGTCGGCTTCGCAATTCTCACCATGTCTCGCTCGTCTCCGTAAACGCACCCTCCAGGTGCGTAATAGGACCTTCCCCACCCTTCATCAACAGCACGTCGAACCGCACGCAGAGCCCGTCGAACTCCGGCCGCATCGCGAGAAACGCCCGGGCGCACCGGGCGATCTTTGCCCGTTTCCTCGGCCCGATTGCGCGCTCCAGGTCGTCCGGTTGCAGCGTTTCCCACGTTTTCACTTCGACAAAAACCACTACATCACCGCGCACGGCGACAAGGTCGATCTCCGCCCGGCGCGTCCGGAAGTTACGATCAACGATTTCGAAACCGCAGCGTTCCAGGTAGGCTGCGGCGGCTCGTTCGCCGATTCGTCCTTTCGCGACGCTGTTCAAATCGTCCTGCTCGCCCCGAGCGCATTATTGGGATCGATCGCCTTGGCGATAAACAGATCCTTCTCGGCCAGCAAATCGACAACCGGACCGTCGTTTCGAAGATACTTGTGCCCCTCGTTATCTATTAACACCTTGATTACCGGTCGAAGCGGCACGCCACGGTTGATTTTGACCACCCGCCCGATTCCGCCGTTGTTGAGCAACACGAAGCTTCCGATTGGATAGATTCCGATCGCCTTGATGAAGACCTTCAGGATCTCCGAATCGAAACGGCGCGAGTTGTCGTTGAGAAGCTGCCGCACGGCGGTATATCCGATCATCGAATTCCTATACGGCCGCTCCTTGACCATCGCTTCAAACGCATCGGCCACCGCGACGATTCTCGCCTCGAGAGCGATCTGCTTTTGCGCGAGCTTGCGGGGATATCCTTTCCCGTCCCATCGCTCGTGGTGCTGAAGAGCGATCAGGCCGATTTCCTCAGGATACCCGAGGTCCTTCGAGACTATCCGATACGAATGCAGCGTGTGAGTCCGCACGCGCTTGATTTCCTCGATGTTGAGGTCCGACTTTTTGATTAGTATTGAGTCGGGTACGCGAAGCATCCCGATGTCGTGCAACGCGGCCGCGAATCCGAGCGTCTGAAGCTTCAGTTTGTCAAGCGACATGCTCATTCCGACGACGACCGACAGAATACAACAGTCCGTCGCGCTCTTGCCGGGAGACGGCTCCGTTCGCTCGGCCCGCAGCACGAGTGCAACCATCGCATCCGGCCACGATTGTGCGGCCTCGATGAGCTTCTCGATCGCCTCGTCGAGTTCCGTACGATTGATTTGACGGTTGTCTTTGATCTCATCGAAGATACGATCAAGAACCGTCACCGTGTGGCGATAGAGCGAGATCGGGCCTGTGACATTCTGTGTGGAGTCTCGCTGGTCGAGAATGTTGCCGATCGTGTCTGCAACCTGTTCGAGCGCCGACAGCTCGGTGACGACTTCGCCGTCGGTAAGAACCGTTTCGATTCCCCATTTGCGGAGTCGCTCGATGTCCTTCTCCCGTAACGCCACATGTTCGGGAACGAGTAGATGTTCACCGTCGATATAGACGGGCTTCGAGTATTTCGTCCCGGGCTTCAGTTGATCTACGGGTATACTTCTCATTTCGCCGTTCGCGTTCTGTATACGTACGCGAGTAACGCCGCCACCGCTTCGTAGAGGGATTCGGGAATCGGCGACCCGCTCTCCACCATAAAAAGCGAGTCGGTGAGAGACTCATCGACGACCATTTCGATCCCGTAGTCGCGCGCTATTTTCACCATCCGCTCGGCCAACACCCCACGCTCCTTTGCGAGAACAAAAGGCGCCGGATTATCCTCCTCGTATCGTATCGCAACGGCACGCTTCATCAACGATACTCCGTCTCTCCAATCTTATCAAACAAACGTATCCAGCGCACCGGGCTCAAACGGTGGCTCCGTGGAAAAACCGTCGAAAGCGTCGCCGATTATAGTATCGTCAACTTCGATACCCACATTTCGTAGTTTTTCGGTCAGCTCGCGTACGGCGGCGCTATCCGTTATCCCATCGGTCGCCGGAACGGAGGCAACTCCTCTGGACCCGTCATATCGAACCGGAAAGCGAAACGCACGATCTCCGGCATTGACTTCCAGCACGAAACCTCGCAATCTCCCCTGCCGTGACCGGCGTATTCGGACGGTGCCCCACGCGCGCCAGTCGGCCCGCTCTACGCAATACGGGACGACCTGCCACTCCTCGTGCTCCCCGCCCAGGTGATTGAAGAGCTGCAGGGCATGATGCTCGGCGTCGGTCGGCCGGCTCTGAAGCATGAGATCGCGGGCAAACTGCGTCTCCGGCGCCGTTTTTTCCGGCCTGCCGTCGAACGGCTCCTCGTGCGCCCGGCGTCCGCTCCGACGCCGCGCGCCCCCCTTCTCGCGGCCATGACGCGCGCCGCTTTCCGTAAAAAGACGATCGAGCGCGTCGAGAAACTCGTCGGTCGGCTCGATCCGCTTGTCGAGGAGAATGGCGAGAAGTCGCGCATAGAAATCGTCGCTTCGGCCTCGTCGTTCGAGAATCCGAGCGAGCGTACGAACATGCTCCGGCGTCGCGGGCATTCCCGAACGAAGCAACGCGGTGATCGCGGCTCGGCTTCGAACATCGAGGCCGACGCCGAGATCGTTCGCCGCGCGTCGGGCCGATTGTGCCGGCGACTCCCTGACGAGAAACAGCGTCGACCCACTCCACGTCGCGCGAACGCGAAGGGTTCGCCCGACGTGGACATCGCCGGAGACACGAACGAGAAGTCGCCGTGCTCCAATCGAAAGCACATACCGGTTCGCGCTCACCTTCCGCTCCACGCGCACATAAAGGAGGTCGCCGTTTCGCACTCCCTCCGCAGCGGCAGGCGGGCGGCCGGAGAAGGAGGACAGGACCCTTAGCGTTGACGGCTCGATCATGCCGCTCGCCGGCCCGGCTCTACGTCGCCTCGGAATGGGTCGTTCGCGTTTTGCTTTTTCTCTTGCTTGGAAGCCGCTCGGCGATTTTCGCCGCCTTTCCGACGCGTTTGCGAAGATAGTAGAGCTTCGCCCGCCGCACCTTGCCTCGCCGCACCACATCGATGTTTTGGACCCGCGGTGAATGCATCGGGAAAATACGCTCGACGCCGACGCCGTACGATATTTTTCTCACCGTAAAAGTGGCTCGGACGCTTTCGTTTCGCTTGGCGATGCAGACACCTTCGAACGTCTGCACGCGCTCATTGGCGCCTTCGACGATCTTGAAATGCACCCGCACCGTATCCCCGGGCTGAAACTCCGGGACGCTTTCTTTCAGTTGTTTTGCTTCGATAGTCCTGATCTCGTTCATTGTCTCCCCTTCGCTTTCGCTACGGCACGAAGCTGCTGAAACGAAAGCGCTGTTGATTTCCGGCGAAACTGCGCGGACAGCATGTCCGGCCGCATGGCCACAGTCTTTTCGATACGCTTCATTCTGCGCCACCGTTCTATTTCCGCGTGGTGACCGTTCAAAAGCACGCTCGGCACGCGGGCGCCGTCGAAGCATTCGGGCCGTGTGTACTGCGGGTATTCGAGCAACCCGTCTTCGAAGCTCTCCTGCGAGAGCGACTCCGACCGAATAAAACCTTCGAGTAATCTGGCGATCGTGTCGACGACGACCAGCGAGGCAAGCTCGCCGGAAGACATCACGAAATCGCCGATACTCAGTTCCATATCGACATATCGATCGATAACACGTTGGTCGACGCCTTCGTATCTGCCGGCTATCAGCACGAGATGCGCCCTTTTCGACAAAGCGTGGGCAACGGTTCGATCGAACCGAATTCCCGACGGCGTCGGAAAAACCACCGTCGCGTCGCAAGCGCCGTCGACGGTGGAGACGAGCGCCTCGCTCAAGGGTTCCGGTTTCATTATCATTCCGGGCCCCCCGCCGTAGGGATAATCGTCGCAGCTTCTGTGACGATCGCGCGCGAAATCGCGAATGTCGACGATTTCAAACTCGATTAGGCCGCGCTCAACGGCGCGAACCATCAGCGATTCCCTGAAATACGGCTCGACGATGCCCGGGAAAAGCGTGAGGATCGAAATTCTCACGCCAGCACCCAATTCTGAGTCAGTTCGACGATCCGCTCGGCCGGACGCACCGCCCCGATGAACTCGGCGCGAAACGGCACAAACACCGAACGTCCGTCGGATCGGAGGACCTCGAAGAGCACATCCCCTCCGGAATCGCAGATACTCCGAATCTCCCCGACCGATTCGCCTTGATAGACCAGATTGCATCCACACAGGTCGGCGACGTAGTACTCTTCATCGGCCAGCGGCGCGGCGGTCTCGCGCGGAACCCAGACCTCGAACCCGGTGTACCGGCGCGCGGCTTCCGGCGTATCGACGTTCTCGAGTTTGATCAAAACGCCCTTCCCGGTAACGCGTACCTGCTCGATGCGGGCTTCGATCCGCTTCGTCCCGCGTATGAGCGTTATCAGTTTCAAAGATCTGAAATGATCGAACTCCCCGGAAAGGCTGGCGACCCGCATGTAGCCGCCCGTCCCGTGCGGTCCGCCTACAACTCCGGTAGCCAAACGATCGACCATCTTCTCCTCAATCCAGAATCTCCAGCACTACCCTCTTCCCGTCTTTCGACGACGAGGCGCTAAGAATGGTGCGTATCGCCTTTGCGATGCGGCCGTGCTTTCCGATAACTTTTCCGATATCACCGGGAGACACACGCAGCTCGAGGATCGTCGATTTTTCTCCCTCGATCACGTTCACCACGACTCCGCTCGGATCGTCCACCAGTGACTTCGCAATATACTCCACGAGGTCTTTTTCCATCGCTACCCTCCCCGGGGCTGAGCCGTGCCTCTATCGTTCGAAAAACTTGTTCTTGTTCAGCAATTTGCGAACCGTATCCGAAGGTTTGGCGCCCCGGTCAAGCCAGGCCTGAACACGTTCGGCGCGAACCGAAAACTGCTTCTCTTCCACCTCTATCGGATGGTAGAATCCGAGTTCCTCGATAGTCTTTCCGTCCCGAGGTCGTCGGGAATCCACGACGACAACCCGGTAGAACGGCCGCTTCTTCGTTCCGTAGCGCTTTAGCCGAATTTTGGCGCTCACTCTTTCTATCCTCCTTGGACGTCCGTCTCAGACGCCGAGTTGCGACATCAATTTCGCTTGGTATTTCTTGCTTTTCGCGGCTTTTTTCATCATCAGCCGCATCTTGTCGAACTTCTTCAGCAACCGATTGACGTGCACCACCGCGGTACCGCTGCCTTTCGCGATGCGCTTTCGACGCGAGGGTCCTATTATGCGGTGATTTCGACGCTCGTCAATAGTCATCGAGAGAATGATCGCCTCTTCGCGGACAATCTCGCGCTCGTCTATCGAGTCGGCGTCGACGGCCCCCTTCATTCCGGGGAGCATCTCGACAAGCGACTGTAAGCTGCCCATTTTTTTTATTCGGGTGAATTGCTCGAGATAGTCCTCAAGAGTAAAAGTCGCCGAGCGCATTTTTGCCTGCAGCCTCTCGGCTTCCGCTACTTCGATGGTTTCCTGGGCCTTCTCGACCAGAGAAACGACGTCGCCCATCCCGAGGATTCGGGAGGCGATCCGCTCGGGGTAAAACGGCTCGAGGTCTCCGGGCTTCTCTCCCGTGCCGATGTATTTGATCGGCGTGCCCGCGACCGATTTGAGCGAGAGCGCGGCGCCGCCGCGCGCGTCGGAATCGAACTTGCTGAGGATGACTCCCGTAATCCCGACCGCCTCGTCGAACGCTTTGGCGACATCGACGGCTTGCTGCCCCGACATCGCATCGGCTACGAGAATGGTCTCGACAGGGTCGACGGCGCCGCGGATCCGACGCGCCTCCTCCATCATCTCCTCATCTGCATGGAGCCGACCCGACGTATCGATAATGACGGTATCGAACAGCTCGCGCCTCGCGTGTACGAGCGCGTGCCGCGCTACGTCGACCGCCGAAGTATTCGTCTCCGTGAAGACGCCGACCCCGATCGACTCGCCGAGTAGGCGAAGCTGCTCCACCGCAGCAGGCCGCACGAGGTCGGCGGCGACAAGCAGGCACTTTCGCCCGTCTGCCGAAAGGCGCGCGGCGAGCTTGGCGGCGGTGGTCGTCTTTCCCGACCCTTGCAGCCCCATCAGCACCACGACCGATGTGGTGTCGGGGCCCTTCAGCTTCAGATCCTGTCGCTCGTCTCCGAGAAGCTGCACCATGCGGTCATAGATTATCTTGACGAACTGCTGGCCGGGCGAGACGGACGACAAAACGTCTTCGCCCTTCGCGTCCTGAATCGTGCGATTGACGAACCGCCGAACGACGCGAAGATTCACGTCCGCTTCGAGCAACGCGATCTTGATCTCGTTGACCGAGTCCTGGATATTTTTCTCGCTGATGTGGGATTTGCCGGATAGCTGCCGAACTACGCCTGCAATCTTGTCGGATATCCTGTCAAGCATGTGTCAGATTTATACCTATTAAATCTATGAAAGTCAACGATTTGCACGTTCCGGGAGGTCGTTGTCCGCGCACGGTCGTTTTGGGATGTGTGTCGAAAGGGACGGCGGACGGTCGTGCCGGGTTGGCGCGTATTTCCATTTCTATCGGATATTCAGATAGTATCGTTCGATGTGCCGCATCCGTTCTTCCGCCTGCTCGTAGTATTCACTGAGCGGATAGTCCAGAGTCAGTCTGCGGTAGTACTCGAACGCCCGTCGCTCGTCCCGAGGCGCGCCTTCGGTCTCATAGATTCGACCAAGACGAAACAAAACAAGATCGTTACCCGCCGAGGAAGGATAACGAGCAAGCAGTGCGTCGAGTACCGCGGCCTCCTCGGATCGGCCTTCCAGATCCCGAAACAGATTCGCAAGACGCTGAAGATCCTCTCGATACCGAAGCACTCCGGGACCGAGAAGCGCCGGCAGCGCATCGGTAAGCGACCCGAGCGCCCCTCCGGAACGTTCCGCCGAGTCGAGCAGCTTCAACGCCACTCGGTAGGTCGAGTCGGCGGCGGAGAGGGTAAGCCCGGCCGCGTAGTGCTCGGCGGCGACATCGAATAACTCCGCGGCGGCCGCGACGTCTCCCGCCCGAACGGAAAACTCGGCGCGCCCGTCGGCGATGAGTCTTTCGTACAGCTTGAGCGCGTCGAGAAACCGTCCGGCGGCCGCAAGCTCGGCGGCCGCCGCGGGTGGAGCGGCCTTCGTCGCCGCCGGTTCACCCGGTTGGTCCCCGCCGGGCGCCGTCGGAACGGTCGACCGCTGCAATGAAGCCGAGCCTGCGATCTCGTTTTCGCTCATAGCCTCCGCGGCAAGAAGTTCGACGACTGCAAACTCAAAGCTTCCGGTCTTGTTATCCTGGCGCTGAAAGCTAAGTGTATAATCCCGCGGCCGGTCGACGCGGAAGTTGAACGTCGAACCCGATTCGGTCAGTTCGCGCCCGACGTAGACGTATCCGTCTTCGGATGAGTCGGGAAGATAGATCCAGCCGAACCCGTCAAGAGCAACAGGCACGATGATACCGGTGCGACTCAACCTGATCGCGAAAGAAAAGGCCATGGAGACCGGCGGTGAGGCGGGCGCCGACGTCTCAGTCTTCGCTTCGGTCTTGTCGAGGTCTCGGACGGAAGACGCCGACCCGGTCGGCGTTTGTTCCGAGCCGCGCGTCCGACCCGTGGCAGTCGCAGTCGCAGTCGCGACGGCGACCGGCGCTTCCACGAGAGCCTCGTTCGCCGGCTCGGATTCGGCGGGAGAGGACTCTTCGACCGTCGCAGACGTAGCCGACGGCTCGCCGTCGAGCGGTTCGGCGTCGCGAGGAGAGTCTGCGGAATCGTCGAGAAGGACCGGTTCGGGCGTCGGCAACGCGACGGAAACGGCGACGGACTCATCACGCGGCGACGCAGCCCGCTCACCCGGCGCATGGAGACCCGAAACCGTGCCCACCGACTCCGCGGCGAGCGGAGGAACCTGCGGCGGCGGAAGAGAAGCGGAAATCGCAACATCCGCGTCAACCGTCGCCTCGGCGAGCGTCAAGACAAAGAACGGCTCGACAATCGAAGCCGCACCGCTCTCCGTCGGCCGCTCCGGGAGCGCGGGGAGCGGCGGGTTACGTCGAGGCGCCCGATCGCTCACGGGCGCCGCTTGTTCCAGATCGGTCTCGTACGCGGGCGCCTCCGGCGCCGGAGCGACGGAGACGGTCGCGGCCGGTCGCATCACCTCGTCTCGATCCGGTCCGGTCGTCTCGCACCCGGCAAGTATCGACAAGACGACAATGTAGGGCACCAAACCACGCCGATTCATGGTATCCGTTGGAAAAGTTCGCGTATCCGGCGGTCGTTCTCGTCGGCAACCCGCTCGAGCTCGATCTCACTCGGGTCGATCCAGAACCGCTCGATCTGTTCGACGTTCCACCGTGAAAGCGGCGGTCGAAACTCGTACCAGTCGGACATGGAGAATCGATCGAGGTCGTCGGGTACGGCAAGATCGGTGACACGGAGCACGAACCGATCGTCGACCGTTCCTGTCACCGCGGGACCCGTTGCCGCGTTTCGCGAAAGCGAGACGATGATCGCGACCGAAATCGAAAGCACGGTCGAAGCCGCCACACCGACGATGATCAACCGGATCTCTCGTTCGGTGAACAGACGCACGTCACACCTCGACCGGCTCGCCGAGCCGGACCGCGATGATTTTGGAGACCCCCGACTCCTCCATGGTCACCCCGAGAAGTGTTTCAGCGTTGGCTACGGTGCGTTTGTTGTGCGTGATAATGATAAACTGCGACGAACGGGAAAACTCTTTGAGCAGGTTGACGAACCGCCCGACGTTCTCCTCATCGAGGGCCGCGTCGATCTCGTCGAGAATGCAGAACGGCGACGGCCTTACCATATACATCGCGAAGAGCAGCGCCACCGCGGTAAGCGACTTCTCACCGCCCGACAACAGATCGATGTTTTCGAGTCTCTTCCCCGGAGGCTGAACCAGGATGTCGACGCCGGATAAAAGTACGTCGTCGGGATTCGTCAACATCAGCTCCGCGCGACCGCCTCCGAACAGACGCCGGAACATCGTATGAAAGTTCCGTTTGATACGATCGTAGGTATCGAGAAACAGTTCGGTCGACTCCGACTTGATCTGCTCGGTCACCTTGGCCAAATCGCGGCGCGCGGCGCGAAGATCCTCAAGTTGAGAAGTGAGAAACTCGAAGCGCTCCTTGACCTCGGTAAACTCCTCTTGAGCCATCAGGTTGACCGATCCCAGTTCGCGGACCGACGACCTGAGCTCGGTCAACTGTTCACGGATTGCCGAAACATCGTCGTCGATCTCGTACATGCGGTCATGATACTCGCGCAGATCGCGCGAATATCGGTCGGAGAAATTGTCGTAGATGTTACGAACTTCGGTTTGCAGAGTGGAAACGTCGACGCGTAGTTTTTCCACCGCGTTCTGCGCGGCGACGAGCGCTTCGGCGAGCTTCTTTTTTTCGGCTTCCCGAGAGCGCAGCCGCTTGCTTCTCGCGGCGATATCGTTTTCGAGAGCTCCCAAGCTTCTCCCCAGCGCTTCGGCCCGCTTTTGCAGATCCTTTTTTTTCTTCCGTGTCAGTTCTATCTCATGCTCGATTCCGACGAGGCGTTCTTTCGCGCGAGCGATTTCGTTCTTCCCGTCGGCCGCCTGATCCTCCTGATGGCGCTTCTGTCGCGCAAGCATGGCGATCGATTCTTCGATGCTCGTTCTGCGGGAACGCATTCGTTCGCGATTCAGCCGAAGGTCCTCCAACGTCTTGCGGTACTCCTCGATCCTGCCGCGCAACTCCTTGTTTTCGTTACCGAGCCTCTCGACACGCGCCCGATGCTCGGTAATCAGGCCCTGCATCGCGACGATCTTCGAGTCGATTTCCCTTTTGCGGGTAATAATGCCCTCGGGAGCGAGAAACTCATCGATGAACTCGGGCACGTTACTTCGGAACGAATCGATGGCGGCCGACAGTGCCGCGAGCTTGCGGTCGAGTTCTTCGAGCGCGGCCAGAGTCGAGTCGACGACCGCCGGGTCGTCGCGTTTGTCGCCGACGCGCGTTGCGTCCCTGAGAATGTCGATGCGGCCTTTCAGCCCGATATCAACCGCCCGAAAAGCGTGCAGCAGCGCGTCTTCCGATTGTTTACGACGCTGATGCGAATAGCCGGTTTCTTTGAGTCGGGTGTCCAGCTGGGTGACGATGTCGTCGTAGAGCTCGCGGAGCTCGGATTGCAGCTCGGCGGCTTCAATTTCGCCGCGCCGGATCGCCTGCTCACACGCCGATACCTCCCGGTCATTCTCGACGATCCGTTCTCGGGCGTTCCCGATGTTCTGCTCGAAAGAAGCGACATTCTCCTCTATTTCGGAAAGGCGGGCCCCGATTTCATCGAGAGAACCGGATCGTTCTCTTATCTGGACGCCGATCTGCTCGATCGCCTCGAGCAGCGCCTCCTGACGCTCCGAGGTATGTTTGAGGGCTCGACTGAGCTCGGCGAACCGCTCGCTCTGCAACTGAATCCTGCCGTCGCAGTTGCCGATTTCCAGTTCAAGACCGTAGAGTTCCTTCTGTTTCTCGATCAACTCCGACTCCATCGAGTTGACCTCGTCGAGTTCGGATTTCATGGAATCGTTGATCGTTTCAATCCGATCACGCAGTTTATCGCGTTCGGCGCTCCGTTTTTGCAGGCGCCGCTCTTTCGACGTTTCCGATTCGATGAATCCGCGCAACCTGAGCAACTGCTGCCGTACTTCCAGCTCGAAAACCTGCTCGCGTAACTTCCGATACCGCGCGGTCTTTTCCGCTTGGGTGGAGAGCGAATCGTACGACCTCTTTACCTCCTTGAGGATGTTCTCGACCTGCCGCATATTCTCTTCGGTACGGTCGAGCTTTCTCGCGGCTTCCGCTCCCCGGTTCTTGTATTTGGTAATTCCCGCGGCCTCTTCGAAAATGTAACGGCGTTCTTCAGGCCTGCTGGAGAGGATCTGGTCGATTCTTCCCTGCTCCATGATCGAATAGGCCGACTTTCCGATCCCTGTATCATAGAAAAGCTCTCGCACCTCGCGAAGCAACGCCGGCTCGTTGTTTATGTAGTATTCGCTTTCACCGGAACGATAGAGTCTGCGCTTTACCGATAGCTCGGCACGGTCGATGGGAAGAAGGCCCGAATCGTTGGACAGCGTCAGCGTGACTTCGGCGACGTTGAGTGCTTTGCGGTTTTCGGTGCCGTTGAAGATGACGTCTTCCATCCTTTCGGCGCGCAGTGTCCGGCTCGACTGCTCACCGAGGACCCACTTGACTGCGTCGACGACGTTGCTCTTTCCGCACCCGTTCGGCCCGAGAAGCGCCGAGATCCCGTCGGTGAATTCGATGCGACTCTTGTCCGCGAATGATTTGAATCCAAAAACATCGATACTTTTGAGAAACACGTCCTCTCCCAGCGTTCGTTTATATCTAACACCGGCCTTTCGCCGTGGTCAAGAACCGGCGGATCGGCGTACAATGGATCTATGGCTCGCCTCTGCGGCATAGACGAAGCCGGTCGCGGTCCGCTCGCCGGCCCCGTTACCGCCGCGGCCGTCGTCCTTCCCCCCGGATACTCTCCGGAAGAGTTGCGAGATTCGAAGGCGCTTGGAGCCGAAACGCGCGAGCGAATACGTCGCGGGCTCCGTCTCGCAAACGCGGATGTGGGAATCGGCTGGGCGTGGCCCGAAGAGATCGACAGGCTCAACATACACCACGCCACACTCCTCGCCATGAAAAGAGCCTTCGCCTCTCTCGTTCGATCGAGCCGCGGCGAAGCGCTCATCGAAGAAGTGGTCGTCGACGGAAAGTTCGCTCCGCAGCTCAACGTTCCCGCTCGCGCGGTCGTGCGCGGCGACACCTTGGTGCCCGAAATCATGGCCGCGTCGATTGTGGCGAAAGTGGCCAGGGACAGATGGATGACGCGCTACGGATGGATCGAGCCCGGCTATGGCTTTGAACGTCACAAAGGATACCCGACTCGAGATCACCGCAGAGCGTGTTTGCGACTCGGGCCGTCGCCCATACAGCGACTGAGTTTCCGCATCCGACCGGTCGATGAAGTGAGCCGATAAGCCACGATCGACGCCGAAAACGCGCACGTTTTCGCCTCCGACGTTCGTGCGGTCATACCGGCCTGGTCGGACGCGGTCAACCCCGCTTCTCACCGCCGGCGAGCAAATCGCCGGGGGGGCGTTTTCTAATTCTGACGGTGCTTCTCCGCGGCCGAGACGGCCCGTTCGGGGCGTCCGCGTCGGACCTGTCGGGACGCCTGCGCGGCGGCCGTTGACGCATGTTCTCACGCATGAAGTTTGTCGCTTTCGTAAACTCGTCGAGAAACTCGACCAGATCTTCCTGAAACACGACGATCTGATGTCGTTCGAAACCCGACTCACCGTGTTTCTTGCTTTCGACGATGTTGAGGAAAAGATCGCCCGTACGGTTCTCTTTTACGTTGAAAAAGTATGTGCGATTGCCGAAAGAGGCCCTCGATGAGAATACTTCGCCACGAACGCCCATAGCGCCTCCTCGATCATACGAGCGGTGCGCCGTTCGGCGACCGTTCGCAACCATAATACCTCAATCGGGCCTTCGGCACAACCGGAACCGTCGTCAAGCGGCGCGGTAGGCAACCGCGCGCGGAGATGCGCGCCGTTGAACGGCCTTGAGTTGACACTCGCGCTTTGTCGTAGTAGATATGTGTTCTCATCGCGACCGTCGTATAATGGCTATTACCACAGCCTTCCAAGCTGTAGATGCGGGTTCGATTCCCGTCGGTCGCTCGACATTGAATCGTTACGGCAGTATGGGTTATCAGGGAGGTGCTCTTCCGGGGTGCCTCTTTTTTTGCGAAATTCGGCCAAGTGTGCCACGTTTTTCGCAGCCCTTCCGTTGCCCGACTCATGCCTGAGTCGCATAATCGATCATGGAAAGAGGCGACATGAAGCGGCCTTATCTCCTCAAGAAGCGCGGCAGATATTGGTATTACCGGGGCGCCTATGAAACGACATTTCATTCGACCGGAATGCTTCTGAATCTCAGGCGCATGCGTATGTGATGGCGGAGGTAGTTCGAGCGCCGACGTCGACGCATAACCTGACCACGTTCAACGAGATCCTGCGCGAAAACTCGGCAGAGATCGGCGTTTTGACCGGTCCGGAGCTCAAGGCGCTTTTCGCGAGCTGCCCCGGCGTCTGGAGTACCCTGCAGGCTTATGCCGCGTTTCTTCTTGCCGCGGCGACCGGGATGCGACGAGGTGAGATCCTTGCTTTGACCTGGAAGCAGATCAGTTTCTCCACTCGTGAGATTCTCATCGATCGGGCGGTAAAGGGAAACGGAGAAATCGGAAAGCCGAAGTGGGAGAAGATCCGATCGACGTTTCTGCCGGCTCGAGCCGCGGGGCACTCCACGAATTGCGAAGCAAATCGGCGCATGTACTACCCGAGGCGCTCGTTTTCTGTCACCCGGACGGGGAACGTTATTCCGGCGGCTGATGGGCCGATCATGTCCGGAACGCGATGCTCGCAGCCGGCTTCACCCGGCGCGGTGAGCGTGGCCGGATCGTGAATCCGCGAAACCTTCGGCCGCACTCTCTCCGGCACTCGGTTGCTACCCTCCTCCGCGCCGGCGGGATCGACGCCGCGGCGATCCGGGCGAGCATGGGCTGGTCGAGCGAGGCCGTGCGGGAGGGACATACGCACTGGAATGTCGGCCACTTCGGAGATCGGCGCCGGGCGGTGGATGAGCTGTTCGGATAGAGGCTTCGCGGCGAGATCAGTCAACTTTGGACACGTTCTGCCTCGAATCCGTGTTGTTTTGTCGAGAAAATAGCAAAAGAATATGGAAAGTATGTTGCATTTGGTCCTAAATTTAATGTGATCAAGGACAGCAATTCGAAACGTGACGCTGTGAGCATCGCTCGATAACCCGTTTTCTGACGTTTCGGCGGAAGAATCGCCGAATCGCCACGAAAACGGCGTCTTTTCGGTTGCTATGGGCGGCAATTCGAAATCCGGCGCGCCAGATTTCGAATTGCTCGATCAAAGATCGACCGTTTGTATGTCTCGGAAGATCGAGTATTCTCGATGCGACGATCTATTGCCATATAAGCTACCTGTGATTCTCTCTTAACTGTCGAAGGTAGTCGGATGCCGACATGTGGCATGCGACAAATTCATTGAATTGTTTTTCGGAGAGCATCAGATCGCGTGCAATATATTGGGACTTGCTCCTCTTCATTATCCGGTTGTGATCATTAGGTATTTTCACTTTCCCGACAAGCACCTTCCCAACGTACAAATACCCTTTCCAGTGCTTCCCATTCTTGTTTATTTTCGCCGGCTGAGCTTTTCGGAGAATCGCAACTCTTATATCGCTCTCTGCGAAGTCATTTATTCGATCTTCTGGCATTGAAGGTAACGAACTGTTGTAGAAATCGCTTCCACGCGAGGGGCTTGTTCGACAAATTCCTAGATGACTCATCAAAAAGCACTTCGCAGAGGTTCAGAAGTTCAGAGCTGACCTCTTTGATCGCCTCTTCGTACGACGACGAAAACGCATATAACTCCAACTGCGGTATCTCTACCCTGAATTCGTCCTCAAGTTCCGTGACTTTCAGCATCAATGGCCTCTTCAGCACGAAATCCGGACCAATTGAACGCAGGACTCCGGTAAGAGTTTCGGCAACGCTAAGTTCCGGTGAATCATCGTAGAAAAAAGCGAAACCGGAATACGGAGTAAATATGTCTCCACTAATATTGCCGATCAGAATGTTCTCTCTTGACAAATATGACGTTAAGATGTCACTAGCGCGCGAGTCCGTCACAATTGATGCATCTCGTGAATGGCTCGAATCAAGATATGAATCATTACTGGTTGTTGCGTTCATATTTCCATCCCTGAAATAGCTGCTGATCGTTTATCAGAACTTGCGGCAGACCGTGTTGGTCTTTGCCAAGTATGCGTCGGAGAATTCCTTCTCTGACGAAAGAATGCGACCCATAGTCCACGCTTTCAACTAGGGCCTGAGGAAGGCTGTACGGGACCTCATTCGCAGTGCCGAACATTGTCTGCGGACTATAGGGTTCGTTCAACTGGAGTTCCTCTCGAATGTCCTGATAGAGAGAACTGATCACGTCGTACAACTCGTCGTCCGGCTTCTCAATGGGTAGCCCAAGGTCGATGCTCGCCTCCCTACGGTTTATCGTATAGTCATGGCTTCCGGAATCTGCAGTAAGGAAAGCCACGATTCTTTTGACCTTCTTCCTGCTATCGATACGTTCCGAAAGCAGTTTCTCGGCGAGACGACGAATCTGGTTTCTCACTCTATAGGTTTCGCCAAGTACCAACGGGTGAACACTCTCGGCAAGCTTAGCAAGTACTGTTGACAAATTGCGGGCATCCGAGATTCCAAGGTCTTTTTTCGCAAGTTCCAGATAGCCACTTATCGCCTCAACACTAACCGGTACGGTCGTTTGGGGAGGCTGTCCCGGAACGGGCGGATTCAACGGCCCATTCTGGCTCGGATCAATAGGACTGAGTTGCGCTTGCTTCGTCATCACAATGGCGTCGGCACCAAGACAAATTATCGTTCCGGCGCTGTGTGCCTTGTACGGAACAATCACCTCGAAATTCCTAGCGAATTGTCGAAGCAGATTCACGAGACTCCATGCCGCAATTGTATGTCCACCACGTGTATAGAGAAACAATGAGAGTTTGTCCACGGAACGTCTGTTCGTGATAGTATCAAGATGATCCGCAAACAGGTCCAGTACCTCTGGATGTATCTGCGTTGATAGACCAGGACGGTCTCCCGTAACATACAGAATTGCCTTACTGCTGCGCAATCTCTCTATTTTATCTATCAATGCTTTTCGCTGTTCGTACAATTCGTCACCCTCATGCAACAGGACATGCTGCACCTATCCAATAGTATAGCGAACAAGACCTTGATTCTCTACGGCTGCATAACGCAAAAGTGAGCAACGCCCTTGCAGCGACCGCGGGGAGCGAGAAGATGCTACTCAGGTTGGCGCCGTGATCCTCTCTCGGTCTCCTTTATCGCGTCCTTTGCTCATTCAAGCCACCTCCGTTTGTCTGATATCGCGTTATGTCACATAGTCCCTCCGGATGATCTGCTCCCCATACTCGTGTGCAGCGTTTTCCGCTTCTTCCTCCGTATCGAAGAAACGGGCATCGGGTGGCGGGTATTGCGTCTCTTTCATCCCGCCGGGAATCGCCTGCTGAATGCTCACACTGTATTTCCATTTGCCGCCTTTCGGAAGTGGCAGCCGGATCTGTCCCGCCCAAGTCTCAATCGCGAATCACATGTAGTCGTGATCCGCCATGATGCATCCTTCGTCGTGTGCCGACGGCTCACTCGCTCTCCATATAGTCGACGTACTGTTTCAGAGAATTGTCCTCGATAAATCCGAGTTCCACGGCGATGTCACCGAACCGGCGCGTGTCGCCGGCTTCCTGAGCGTCGAGGACCTGGAGCACCTGCTCGGGAGTCATGGCGCCGACCGTGATCAGGAACTCTCCGATACGCTGTTTCTCTCGTTCTTCCCACCGCGTCCAATGTTGAGATTCACGGTTTACATCGATGCCAGGATATGCGGACCTTTTCCGTTTTGTCCATCAGGGTCTTCGAAGTCAAATCTCAGGGATTCCCTTCAGTTTTCATCAGCTATGGACCTGAGCAACTGACGATTGTATTCTTCCATTTGAACTCTTGGTCATTGGTAGGATCCAGAAGGACTTCTGAAACCGCGCCATACCGTTTTGTCATTTGGATCATTCTCTCCTTTTCTTAGGCAGATTGACGATTATGATCTACGGGTTCGCGCGCCGTTGGAGCTCGCGTTTTGTTTGAGATTTTCCAAAAATAAGGATCCCCGCCAAGGTGGCGAGGCTTCCTAGGATTGCGGCAATGCCGGAGATGGGCTTGTTGAGAATAATCAGAGCAAAGCCGCCAAGGATGACAACGAGGCTGAGAGTAAAGGCAAAGAGT
>JAJRYZ010000276.1 GCA_024275515.1 Spirochaetota bacterium | reverse complement strand
CCGATACTCGAAGCTCCTTCGGGCGATCTCCCTGCTCGGAAACTGCCCCATGACGACCGAGATCTCGAGGATGAGCGTCCAGATCCGGATCGCGTGCTGATAGGCCGACAGATCGAACCGGCCGGAGTCCGCGTCGTAGAATTTCATCAGATTGAGCGACGCAAGATTGCACGCGGTGTCGTCGAGAAACATGTACTCGGAGCAGGGATTGGAGGCACGAATGTCGCCCCCCGCGGGGCACGTATGCCATTCGTTGATCGTCGTGTGAAACTGAAGCCCCGGATCGGCGCACTGCCACGCGGCCCGGGCGATCTTCTGCCAGAGTTCGCGCGCGTCGACGCTTCGCACTGCGTTGCCGGTAGTTCGCTCGACCAGATCCCACGAATCGCCGCTCATGACGGCCTTGATGAACTCGTTGGGAATACGAACCGAGTTGTTCGACGACTGACCGCTCGCGGTATTGTAGGCGTCGTCTTCCCAATCGGTGGTGTACAAAACGTCCTGCAGGTCGTTTTCGTGCTGCTTGAGCAGTTGCATCGTCTGATACAGATACGAGGTCGGCACGCCGTCGTCGAGCGCTTTTCGAATGGCTCGTCTGAGCGACGTGTTACGCGCCGGGTCGAGTCGATCCTGCTCACGGCCGTGATAGCCCGTCGCCGCTTCGCACAGCGATCGTACGTGATTGCCGAGAACGACGCTGCCGGCGACCATCGAAGCGACTTTATGCTCCTCCGACATTTTCCAGTTGACGAATTTTTCAATGTCGGGATGATCGGCGTCAAGAATCACCATCTTGGCGGCGCGTCTGGTGGTTCCTCCGCTCTTGATCGCGGCGGCGGACTTGTCGGCTATCTTCAGAAACGACAGCAACCCCGACGAAACCCCGCCGCCGCTCAACGGTTCTCCCTCCGCGCGAATCCCGGAGAAGTTGGTACCCGTACCCGAGCCGTACTTGAACAGTCTGGCCTCGCGGGTGATCAGATCCATGATCCCGCCTTCGTTGACCAGATCGTCCTTGATGCTCATGATGAAGCACGCGTGAGGCTGCGGTCGCTCATAAGCGCTCTTTGCCTTGAGCACCTCACCGGTCTCGTGATCGACGTAAAAATGTCCCTGCGCGGGCCCCTTCAATCCGTACACGTCAAACAGCCCGGTGTTGAACCACTGCGGCGAGTTCGGCGCCGCCATCTGCCGCGCGAGCATGTAGCAGACCTCGTCGTAGAACGCCTGAGCGTCCTCGGCGCCGTCGAAATAGCCGGCCCGCTTGCCCCACTCGGTCCATGTGTGGCTCAACCGATGAAACACCTGACGCGCGTCCCGTTCGCCGCCGAGCGAACCGTCCTCTTGAGGCACCCCGGCGCGGCGAAAATACTTCTGGGCGAGTATGTCGGTCGCTATCTGCGACCATCCCGAAGGGACGGTCACGCGATCGTTTTGAAAAATCACTCTCCCGTCGGGATCCCGTAGCTCGGAGCACCGGGTGTCCCATTCGAGACCATGGTACGGGTCTTTCTGTTTTCGCGTAAACAAACGTCGTATTTTCACGGTGCTCCTCCCCTTGTCTTCCGGGGTGAAAAAAGACATTTTACCGGGTGGGAGGCGGAACGTCTATAGCCCACAGATATAGCGCGATTCTTCGGTCCGGCGCCTCGATACGCCCTACATATAGCGGCTTTGTGAGATGCGCACGGTGTCCCGAAACGACGTCCGACACGACGCGTAACACCCGGGCCGCGCTTATCGGACTTCGCGCACCAGCGTAAACAGACTCCCTGCGCTCATTCCCCCGGCGGACTGCGCGGCCCGGGCGACGGCGAGCGCCGACGCGGCAAAGGTGTCGGGAAAATCGGCCAACACGTCGTCGACAAAGTCCGAGTCGGCCGGCGAACCCGCCTTGAGAAGGGGCATCGCGTGGGCGATAAAATAATCGTCCACCTGATCGAGCGGCTGTTGCATGAGGTATGCCTGAAACTCATTGACCATCAGGTATTCGTCGTCGGTGTTGTAGAAGCGACGGGCCAGAAAAAGCCGCCACAAAGCGCGTTCACGATCGTCGAGACCCCGCCACACATCAAACACGGCGTCCCGGAAGGCGTCGTCCGCGAAAAAAACCCCGTGGAATCCCTCGTGCACCATAAAGAGTCGCCGCAACCGGGGAGTAGTTTCCCGTGAAAGCGACAGGATTCCCCCCGAACCGCTTCGATAACCGGCGCCGTTTTCGGTGATGACACCCTCGGCCAGCAGAACCTCGCGAAGAAGCACTTCTTCGGGAAAAAGCTCGGCCTCGTCGACGACGGTGAAAAACGCGGCGAGGTCCGTCGAGCGATAGTCGTGCGCGTTCCATCCGTGGCGACGGGAAAGTTCCTCGTTCCCCAGAACGCGACCGGCGTACCCGCGCTTCTCCACGTAGAAGGAGAGACGCTTAAAAAACGCCGCCTGAACCGCGTAGTCGCGCGTATCGAGCACAAGTATCGACGGATAGCGACTCCACCTGAACAGCTCGTACTCTCCGCGGCGCCAGTCCGAGGAATCGTAGTCGAGAATTGTCGCCAGATCGGCGGGTATCGGTGCGAGACCGTCGGTGGCGAGCCGGAAAACCCGCAGCGTCGACAAAACAAAGACGGTGTCGTGCGAGACGAGCTCGACGGACTGCGGAACAAAGCCGATCGAAGCGGGGTACAGATAGACCGAGCCGCCGCCCGGACGCGCGGCGAACCGATAAGTCGCGCGAGCGGTCGGCCTCGTGACTTCGAGGACGACCTCGTGAGAGCGCTCTCCTTCGACGTCGACATCGGCCGGCAGATAGTAGGTAATCTCGATTCCCGCGATTCGCCCCCCGTCGGTGAAATCAGGTTCGAGCGCGGAGAGGTCGAACCGATACACCGAGCGAGGATTCCCACGCGAGACGCTCGCTTCGATCCGTGTGTCAATCTCAACGCGCGCGCCGAGCGAGACCTCACGAGTTTCTGCGGCTATGCCGATGCCGTCGAGCTCAAAGTCGGCGCCGGGACGAGTCACCTCGAGGGACACCGAATCGAACCGAGTGTCGCGCCGAAGCGGGACAAAAAACCTGTGCGGCGCCGGCGCGGTAAGCGGGTAGAGGATCGTTCGATCGGCATCCCCGTCTCCCCGGGGCACTTCGACCGATACCGACTCGAACGATCCGGCGACGTCGATTCTCAGCGCCGGCTCCGAAAGCGTCGGTGCAACCGCTTCGGCGATCTTCAGGTCGTATCTGCGGGTCGACTCGTCGAGGCTCTTCACGCGGACGCCGACGTCCAGCTCGCTCGACCCCGCGTCAAAGACCAACGTCGGCTTGGAAGAGCAGGACGCGATCAACAGCGCAAGCATCACGAGCGATGCGAAGGTGAAACGTCTTCTCATACGAGTCGGCACATGGATATCACGCTTCGCGCGAGAAGCTCGGCGATTTCGCGTTTTCTCGACGGCGGAAACTCGGGGTCATCTCGAAGCAAGCTTTCGAATCGTCCTTTGAAGTTCTCAGGCAGTATCGGCAGCTCCCACACCTTCTCGTAGAGCACCCTCCCCGACGGTTCGAACCGCCGGTTCAGAACAAAGAGCAGACTCGAGAAACTTTTGACAAACCCCGCCGACGATATCAGATAAAAGAATTTGTCCTCCTTAGCGACCGCCGCGATAAGATCCCCCAGATAGTGCTCCATCGTCGCGCAGCCCGACTCCGTCAGGCGCGACCAGAACTCGCCGGGAAGATCGCGCAGCGACGTTCGAACCGAATCGAGCCATCCGCTATTGCAGACGAGAACGCGAGCCGT
>JAJRYZ010000275.1 GCA_024275515.1 Spirochaetota bacterium | reverse complement strand
CCTCGCGCAGGCAGCGCATATGACTAATTGTTGCAGTCTCGTTCGTCAACCCGCGACTCCGATGGAGCGCTCTCACTGGCAGGTTGCTTTCACTTTTCTTTGCCCCGAAAACCCCAAACCACTTCTCCGTTTGTTATATCGCACAGATCTCCGAATGGCCGCCGCAGCGCCAGCCCCGGCGCCCGTGCAGTGCAAGCAGCTGGCGCTCTTTGACGGTCCCGCTCGTCCCCTGGTGCTCCCGCGCGGCCTGCGATGGGACGCGGCGGCGGAGGCCGTGGTCGCCGTCTCCTTCGGGTTGCTCGGCAGCGTTCACTGGGCGCGTTATTTCCTACGCGATGTGGAAGGCAGATTCTATCATCGGGCGAAACGGCTCGCGCGAACCCTCAGACGTCGAGGTTTTCCGTCCCCCGAGAGGGTCGGCTGGATCGCTTGGTTTTCCGTTGTAAGCGAACGCTTGGGCGTGGCGCCCGGCGACGGTGGTCCGATCGATACGATGCGGGAACTCCTCCTGCGTCTGACCTACACCGACGAACCGGTGCGGGAAGCGCATCTCGAATCGATGGCGGTATTCGCCGCATTCGTGCGTCGCAGACTCCGACCGGTGGGAGAAAAGAGGTCCGCCCGCGCTACTCGCCGTTCCAGGTAGAGAGTCTGTTGAGCATTTTCACGAGATCTTCCTTCTCCACCAGGTCGATGAGCCGGGCCTCGACGAACTGTTGCGCGGTTTCGGAGAAGCCGCCGGCGCTGACGCAGATCCCGCGTCCCGCTTTCACTTCTTTTACGCGCGCATACATCTCGCGCAGAGCCAAATCTCCGATGTTGCTCGATGAGCGAATGAACCGGAACAGCACGACATCCTCCCATTTGGCCGTGCCGACCTCCGACAGAATGTCGGCATATTCGGTTTTGTGCACCGAGATATCCGCAATCTGGACCCGCGCCTCCGGAAAGAACAGAGCGGCTAGTTTCCTGCACAACGTAACGAACTCCGACGTGGAGCCGAGCAGGTAAGTTTGCAGATGCGAGTTGAGGCTCAATTCGCGGTAGCGGGAGATCTGAGACGGGACGTCCCGGTAGCCGGGCTGCTCCCGTTGAATCTGTTCGAAATGCGCAAGCGCCTCGGAGATCTTTTTCATCTGCACGTAGGTGTTGGCGAGCCGGTATTTCAACTCGAGTTTCAGTTCCGGCTTGGCATTCTCATGACGAAGTCCGATTTCGAAATCCATCGCCGCGTCTTCCGGTCGACGCATTTTCAGATGAAGCGTGCCGGCGAAGAGAGATGCGTTCGGGCCGATCGACGGGTCGGCTCTCAGATGCGTGAGTATCTTGATCGCTCGGTCGACCTGGTTAAGCTCGTAGTAGCATTGCCCCAACGTAAAGAGCGCCTCTTTGTCGTCGGGGACGAGCTCCAGCGCGTGCCGCAGGTGTTTCGCCGCATCGTCATAACGCTTGATTCGAAACAAGCTCATCCCGAGGTACTTGAGCGTGTCGTGATGCTCGGGCTGATCCTGACGCGCCTGCGCAAGCAGCCCCACCGCCTTTTCGTAGTTTTTCCGCCGATACTCGATGTATCCGAGGTTGTAGTTGACCTCGAACACGTCCTGTCTCATGCTGCGCGCGATGAGCAGGCTTTTGTATGCTTCTTTGAAATGCTTCGTCCTGAGCGCCGATATGGCGTATTTGAGCGTTACCTCGAACTCGTCGAGCTCCTTGTTCGTTGCGCACAGGTCGATGAGCACTTCGAAGGTTTTGAGCGCCTTGTCGAACTCTTCTTCTTCGTAGTAGACGTCACCGAGCGATTTGAGCGCTTCGGCGTCGCGGGGGTTCTGACCGAGACGCCTGTTGGCTTCCCGTATGACTGCCGCGCGATCGCGCACTCTGGCGCTTTTCCCGTCCCCGCCCCCTTTTTTCCCGAGGATCAGGAAAAGAAGGACGCCCGCCGCCAGGATGACGACCGCCGGTATAACGAAAAAAAAACTGCTGTCCATTATGTCCACTGCAACGCCGGCCGCGAAAACCGACCGGCCGATCGAACCCTGACTTTCCGACGCCGCCTACACGCCCGATCGGAAAACCTCTCGAACGATCGTCTCCGCCGGCATTCACGGGAAGCTCCCAAGGGCGCTTACAGTATGGTGACATGTTCTCCGCCATGTCAAGAAATCTAAAACTCGGTCAGGCAGTTCCGAAATCAGACCGGCGAAAGGCTAAACGCAATTGAGAATCGCTCGAATCACCGAAACTCGTTGACAAAAGGGAAGGGCGGGGCTACGCTTTGCGGTACGCGGCCACACGACGGATGGCTAGCGCGGAGACGAGCGGGGTCGTCCGCGTCGCGTGTGCGGAGGATCGGTGAGCAGCACGACGATCGGTATCAAGATAGCCAATCGGACATACGTCCCTATTCTCGAAAAAGGTGTAGAAGGCCGGAAACGAGTCATTCTGACGACGGTGAGGGACGGTCAACGGAGCGTGCAGATAGACCTGTACGAAAACGACCGGGAGAGCCTGGACACCGCCCAGTATGTCGGCAGTCTTCTCATCGAGAACATGCCTGTCGCGCCGGCAGGCGAAGCTGAAGTTGAGCTCGTTTTGGGGCTCGACGACACGGGGACGTTGACCGCGAACGCAAGCGAAGCGGTCTCGGGCGAAAGCCAGTCGCTTTCGGTAAGCCTGGAATCGCTCGCCGAGGAGAGCATCTACGACATTACGGAGTTCGAGCTCGATGACGAGCTCGATTTCGGTCTCAACGATTGGGAAGATACCTCGGAAAAGCCGTCGGAAGCACCGGACTCCGAAGAGGAACACGAGCCTGTCGGCATCGCCGAGCAGGAAGCGATCGTCGAACGGAGACGCCCCGTAATGCTGGGACTGTTCATCGCGGTCGGCGTCATAGCGGCGGCGCTGGTCGCGCTGCTTCTGTTCGTGCTTCTTCGGGCGCCGAAGGTTCCGCCGCTTGAGGCGCGAATAGACGACGGGTCGACCGTCGGCGAGTCGAGCCCGGTCGGCGGCGGACCGGCGACGGCGCCGGTCGCCGACGGCGGTGCGGCCGGTTCGACGGTCACTGCGGCTTTCCTCGACACGCCTCGTGACGACGAGCTCGGCGGCGTTTGGTACTGGGTCCGGTGGGGCGATACGCTGTGGAGCCTTTCGGCTTCTTTCTACCGTAACCCGTGGCTATACGGAGAGATTGCCGCGGAGAACCGCATCACGAACCCCGACAGAATCTACGCCGGATCACGAATCTACATTCCGTCTCGTTGAAACAAGAAAAGAATTCGGGATTCACCCGAACAACCGCGCTTCCGACGGCGCCGAAGAATCGTGTCACCGCTACCATGCGTCTTGCGGTAGTGGGACGGCTGACGCAGTGCGTCGCTCTCGCCCTTTTGCTGTCCGGTTGCGCTCCGGCGGACGTGTGGGGGTTCTCGTCGGACGCGTTCGAATCGGCGTTCATCTCCGATCCGGGTGCGGTACTCGCCGGCGCCGACGACGACACGGTCGCTCAGATTGCGCGCATGGGACCGGAATGGCCGATGGTCGCCGCGCTGGCGGCGGTGCGGTTCGACCGGCCCGAATTGACCGACCCGTTGCTCGAAGCCGGGATGACCGCCCTGCGCGGTCCTTTCGGTCTCATGTACGCCGAGGCGCTTGCGGCGCACAGGCTTCGGCACGAACGTTTCGCGGAAGCCGAAGAGGTGACCCGGCGACTCGTCGACGTCGCCCCGGACGACGTCAGGTACCTCCGAATGCATCTCCTCGCGCTCTACCGCCTCGATAAGGACGACGAAGCACT
>JAJRYZ010000274.1 GCA_024275515.1 Spirochaetota bacterium | reverse complement strand
GCGCGATCCTCGTACCTTATCTACCCGGGAGCGAAGCGGCGGCTCTTCGCTCCGTGGCGAGCGCCCGCGCGGGAAGCAGATTCGACCGGCTCAGGGAGGCGATGTGCTCTCGCGTACGGTAGGAGGCAGAACAGCGGCCGTTGTGTTCTTCCTCGTCGCGCCGTTGCTCGCCGCGCTCTCCGCATCGACGACGGCGACGTCGACGTCGACGGCGACTGCGACTTCGACTGCGACTGCGATTTCGACGGCTGTGGATGAACCGCACGTCCGGGTTACGGTCGCGGCGCGCGGAGAGATGCGTTACGAATCGGGGACGGCGGGCGAGGCCGCGATGGAGGCGCCGGTAGGGATCGGCGTCGCGGCGGAGTTTCGCCGCGGCCTCGTGGTCGCTCTCGATGTTTCGGCGCGGGTGGTGCTTCGGTACCGAATACCGAACGGTCGCTACACGGCTCTTGTTCCCGACTATGCCGTCTGTTCTCTTCGTCGGGTTGTCGTGAGAGGCCCGTGGCGACGGACCGTATCGATAGGCTATGGAGTTCCCGGCCGGATACTTACCCCCGTCATCGGAAACGAAGTTCCGGTGGACGCCGAAGCCGCGTACGTGATCCCGATCTCGTTCGCGATCGGTCGCGTGTTCGATCCTGCGGCCCTCGCGATTTCGGTGGGTTGGATACCGGGATTGACGGCCAAGCGGACCGGCCGGCCGAAAATCGACACGGGACGGTTTTCCGGAATGCTGTTGCTGACCGAATCGCTCAATCCCGGACTGAGCGCTTCGGTCGGCTTTCGCCGGTCCTACGACTTTCTTCCCACGGTTCGTGGTCGTCCTCCGGGTATGCCCGAGCTTCTCGATGAGATTATCGGTATCGTCCAGATCGGCCCCGGGAAGGTGCTTGTCCGGCTGCAATACGCGATCGATGCGAAGCGCGGAACGTGCGCCGCCACCTGGGAGATTGAACGCCGTGGTTAGCGCACGCGTTTCGCGCCGGCCGGTTGCGGCGATCGTTGCGTTGTTTGTGCTCGTTTCGTGCGTCGACACGACTCGCTGGTACCCGTCGGGCGTCGCCGAGATAGTGGATTTCCGCGAATACGACGATTTCGGGACACCCGTCGTCTCGGTGACCTACCGGATCCGAAACACGGGCGCGTCGGTCATCCTTGTTTCGACGGTGAATATCTCTTTTGAAACCGGAGAGCGAACTTACGAACGAACGGTGGTCAATACCACGAGAGTACTTCCTGCGCACAGCATCGCCGCCGTCTACGAGCTCGAGCTCAGCGAGCCCGAAGAATCGCTTGAAAGCGTAACGGTCACCGAGGTCTTTTTCGAATGACGACGCATTCGCCCGGGCGGTTCGGACGCTTCGCAAAACGGCGCCGCGCGATCATTCGTCTTCGAGCAACTCCGCGCGCACCGCCGGCGGCGAATGTCCGCTTAGCAATGAGGAACCGTCGGAAAGCCGGTCCTGAGGTCGTTCGGCGAGAAGCTCGATCAATTTCTTTCGCCACGCCGCCGTCCGGTCGGCGTGGGGCGGCTCGCGCGACAAGTCGCGGAGTTCTTCGGGGTCGTTCGACAAATCGAACAACTGCTCGCGGCCGTCGACGGGAAACCAGATGTACTTCTACGTTCCATCGGTCAGGAACTGCATGGCGTTGGCGGGGTCGTAGCAGGCCGAGTGTTCCCCGTGAACAAAGGGACGTCCGAACAAGCGCGCCGATCCGTTACGTTCCGGGTCGAGAGCCGGCAGTAGACTGACGCCTTCGGCCTGCGGAGGCGGCTCGATTCCGGCGATTTCGAGAATCGTCGCGTACACGTCCTGGAGGACCACCGGAGAGGCGCACGTGTGTCCGTCCGGAGTGCGGCCGGGAACGTTGATGATAAGCGGAACCCGCGCAGACCCTTCGTAGGCGTAGGATTTCCGGTACAAATGGTGGTCGCCGAGCATTTCGCCGTGATCCGAAGTGAACACGATCGCCGTCGGTCCGTCCGACTGCCGCGCGAGGACGTTGAGGACCCGACCGATCTGGTTGTCGATGTGAGCAATCTGAGCGTAATAGGCGCGCCTCGCGCGATCGAGAGCCGTCCGACTGATCACTCCGCGCCAACCGTTCGTGTCGTCCATCGGTACCGCATAACGATTCGCCCATTCTCCCACCGGTGTCGGCGGAAGCGGGCGGTCCTTGAACTCGTCCCAATACGCCTTCGGCGGGTCGATCGGTGGGTGGGTACGATGAAACGACAGGTTCAGGAAAAACGGTCTGGTCGGATCGCGTCGACGCAAAAACTCGATTGCGCGGGTGGCGACCCAGGTGTTGTTGTGCAACTCTTCGGGTAGATGGCTCGGCCTGGCGACCCAGCTATTGTGACTCAGCCCCGACGCCGACTCTTCCAGCGCTCCGTTGGACCGTCCGGACAACCAGGTGAAGTAGTCGTTCACGTAGGTTCGGTCGAAGTTCTGTTCGCCTTCGTACGATTCCAGCGAATCGAAGCCGAGGTGCGCCCGTTGCGGATAGAAGTGAGTTTTCCCGATGCAGTGCGTCTGATAGCCGGCGTTTCCGACCATTTCGGCGAGCAAGTTCGCGTACCGCCACGGAACACGATCCTGATAACCGAGCCGACCGGCGCCGGTAAATC
>JAJRYZ010000273.1 GCA_024275515.1 Spirochaetota bacterium | reverse complement strand
GGATGAACGCGAACGGTTACCGCACCGGCGCATTCGGCAAGCTTCACCATTACCCGGCGCACGACGCGAAAGGTTTCATGGTGGCGCACCTGATGGAAGAGGGCCGCCTGGGAGAAAGCGAGCCTTTTCTTCGGTGGCTTCGCGCCCGGCATCCCGACGTGAGAAAGGTCTGGAATCACCGAGGATACGAATGGTCGCTCGATTTCGAAGACTACTACGAATACTGGATCGCCTCGGAGGCGATCGCATTTATCGACCGAACCTTGCGGGAGGGGAGAACGCCGTTTTTGGCGTGGATCTCGTTTCAGGGTCCTCACGGGCCGATCGATCCACCGCACGAAGTGAAGGGAACGGTCGATGCGGCGCTGGTGCCGGCGCCCGTCCGGCGGCCGGCGGCGGAGCAGGCGAGGCTCTCCGAAACGGTTCGGTATCGCAAGGCCCGTGAACCCCAGCCGGATGAAGGCGAGGAGATCATGGCGAAGCGAATCGCGTATGCGGAAGAGATCGTCGCTATCGACGCCCAGATCGGGCGTATTCTTGAACGGCTCGATGAGCTCGGGGAGTTCGAGAATACGACGTTCGTGTTCTCCGCCGATCACGGCGATATGCTCGGCGATTTCGGAATGAATGCGAAAGGTCCGTTTCCATATCCGGGCCAGATGGATATTCCGCTGATCGTCGCGAACCATCCCGCGATCACCGCGGGGACGAGATCGGCGTGTCCGGCGGGAAACATCGATATTCCCGCCACCCTGTTGCACGTCGCCGGCGACGAGCGACCGATCGGCCACTCCAGGTCGCTGATCGATCTCGCTTCGGATTCTCCGGACCGACCGCGAAACGTTATCTACAGCGAGTTCTGCGATTCGATGCGGGTAGTCGACGACGGCGAATATCGATTCGCCTACTATCCCTTCGAAGGAGTGACCGAGCTTTACCACCGGAAGAGCGATCCCGCATGCCGACACAACCTTGCCGGAAATCCGGAGGCGGCCGCGGTGGAAAACCGTATGCTCGAACACATCGTCGATTTTCAGATCGTCGCAAAGGGCGTTCGGGTCGAGGCGCACGATTTCGTCCCGGCCGTTCAGGCCGAATTGTCTCGGAAGGACCCATGGTTTCGCGAACGCATTCCCGTAGCATTCCCGCTCTCACGCGACGGCGTAGCGAAGCTCGAAGCCGCAGGATTTGATACCCGCTACAACGAGTTCTGCCGCACCCGTGAATTGCTCAGATCGTATGCCCCGCCCTATTGGATCGACGAAACGTGATCATGCGTCGTTGCAGACACCGCCGACCGCCCGTTCTTGACTGATTCAGGTGGATTACTCTATTATTTTCGTGCGCGTCGTCGGGGATCGCCGGGCGCCACGGCGGTGCGTCGCGGGTCGTATCTATTACGCGCGGGTTCTTCACCGCAACGCTGAACAAGGAGGCGACTATGCTTGCATTGATTCGTGAGCCATGGCCCTGGTATGTGGGAGGCCCGCTTCTCGGCCTCGTGGTACCGTTGCTCTTGTTTGTCGGAAACAAACATTTCGGCGTCTCCTCGTCGTTCAGACACATCTGCGCGGCCGCGATTCCGCGTCTGAAAGCGGAATATTTCCGGTATGAGTGGAAAAACAGCCTCTGGAGCATCGTGCTGGTTGCGGGAGTCATAGCCGGCGCGGCGATCGCCGTTCTGTTTCTCGACGGCGACTCCCCGCCGCAGATAAGCGCGGCGGCGCGACGCATGTTTCTCTCGTGGGGACTTACCGACATTACCCGGCTTCAGCCGACGCAGGTATTCGCGCTCAACTCGATGTTTCGCCCGGAAAACCTCATTTTGCTCGCCGGCGGCGGATTTCTCGTCGGGTTCGGCACGCGCTACGCGAACGGGTGTACCTCGGGACACGCGATCATGGGTCTCTCGCTGCTCAATGTGGGTTCTCTCGTTGCGACAGTGTCGTTTTTCGCTGGCGGCGCGTTGGTGTCCAACCTCCTCGTCCCGCCGATCCTCGGCATCGGTCGATAAACGGCGGAGGAGAAGCAGATGAAATACATCAAGTTCTTTCTGGTAGGCGTCTATTTCGGAATCGTACTCGTCAAATCCGAAGTCGTTTCCTGGTTCAGAATCCAGGAGATGTTCCACCTCCAGTCGTTTCACATGTACGGGATTATCGGTTCGGCCATCGCGGTCGGCCTGATCAGCGTGCTTCTCGTGAAAACGTTCAAACTCAAATCGTTCGGCGGCGAGTCGATCGATCTGACGCCCAAACCCTTCAATCGCGTTGGGAATACCGTCGGCGGACTGATATTCGGCTTCGGCTGGGCGCTTACCGGAGCGTGTCCGGGACCGCTCTACGCATTGGTGGGCGGCGGCTACCTCGGCGCGGTGCTCGCGCTGCTTTCGGCGTTCGCGGGCGTCGTTGCCTACGGTTACCTTCGTCCCAGACTCCCGCACTAAAAGCGACCCGGACGAGGCGAATCTGCGGGTTCGCTTCGCTCCGCTATGAAGAGCCGTCGAACGCCGCGTCGACGTCGGCGATGATGTCGTCGATGTGTTCGAGGCCGACCGAAATCCGGATAAGACCGGGCGTAATCCCCGCGCGCGCGCGCTCCTCCTCGCTCAACCTCGAATGCGTCGTCGACGCCGGATGTGTTGCTATCGTCCTTGCGTCGCCCAGATTCGAAGTAAGCGAAATCATGCGCAGTGAATCGAGGAACTTCCGTCCGCGGTCGATCCCCCCTTCGATTTCGAAGGTCACCAACCCGCCGCCGAGTTTCATCTGCTTTTTCGCGATATCGTAGCCGGGGTGCGATTCGAGATGCGGATAACGGACCCACGACACGTCTCCCCGCGCTTCGAGCCGGCGGGCCAACGTCAGCGCGTTTTCGCAGTGCCGCTCCATCCGGATTCCGAGAGTCTCCAGACTTTTCGACACGGTCCACGCGTTGAACGGCGACATCGCCGGACCCGTTTGACGAACGAAATAGCGGATCCGCTCGATCAGCTCTTCGGCGCCCACGATCACCCCACCTATCGTTCTGCCCTGTCCGTCGATGAACTTCGTCGTCGAATGGGTGACGAGACGCGCGCCGAAACGAATCGGATTCTGCAGATAGGGTGTGGCTAAGCAGTTGTCGACATTGAGAATAATCCCGCGCTCGGCGGCAAGCGCGCCGGCCCATTCGAGGTCGATGACGTCGAGTGTCGGATTGGTCGGCGTCTCGATCACGAGCATTCTGGTGTTTTTGCGGATTGCCGCCTCCCACGCGGCGGTCTCGGCCACGTCCACGTAGGTGTATTCGATTCCCCATCTCGGCAGGATTTCGGTAACGATCTGATGGGTCGACCCGAACACCGAACGACACACGACGATGTGGTCCCCCGACGCGAGCAACGCCGCCATTCCCGCAAACACCGCCGCCATTCCGCTTGCGGTGGCGACGCCGTCATCGGCGCCCTCCATCGCGACAAGCTTTTCCACCAACTCGCGCGTGTTCGGATTCGAGAACCGAGAGTAGATATAGCCGCTCTCTTCGCCGGTGAAGAGCCGTCGGGCCTGTTCGGCGGT
>JAJRYZ010000272.1 GCA_024275515.1 Spirochaetota bacterium | reverse complement strand
GCTCGGTTACTTTCCCGCAGTGTCGCGCGATTCGCTCCTCGCAGAGATCGGAAAGAGAGACACTTGCGACGCCCGCAGTCGCATCGGACCGGGCGAGGTGAGGTTGTTCGAAGTCTCGGTCAAGGACCTTGATATTTCGGTGGACGCGGAGATCCCGATCGTCGACCGGTCGGCAAACACGTGGCTCTCGCTCTGGGATATCGGTGTGCTGCGGGACGAGATCCTCGTAAGGGAACGTCTCAAGCAGTATTTCGACGGAGTGAAGATCGAGGCGAAGTACCTCGTTGAACGTGATCGCGACTACCTCGAACAGGAGGGGCGATTCTTCAGACGATCGAAACTCAAAGGGGTCGTCGATTTTGTGGGGCTGCTCAACTTTTACCCGGATCTCACACTTATCGGAAACATCGAATCGAGACGCGTCGAATCAGTGAACACGATCATCACGGTATTTGACAAAATGTCGCTCCTCGGCTTCGACAAAGCGTTGTTGGCTATTCACCGAAACGCGGAAAACCGCTTTACTCTCGAACAGGCATTCGCCTCTTTTATCGACAGCTTCTCAGAACTCGCCGATGAGGCGAAGCGGCGAAACATCACGCTTCTCGTCGTTCCCCGCCCGCTCACCGCTTCGACCGCGCTGTGGGATTTGGAGATTCCCGGGGTGGGTTCGACCGCGACACGGGACTTCGTGCAGCGGATCGGAAAAGATAACGTGAAGTTTTGCCTGGACGTCGGTCACGCACTTATCGTCGGAGACGACCTTGCAGGTCTCGTTGACGAAATAGGCGCGGACATCGATCTCGTCTGCTCCGGCGCCCCGCTGAAAGACGAGTTCGGGCAGTACTACAATACGCACGACCCGGTGGCCGGGAGCGATTGGGAGGAGTCGATCGTATCGTTTCTGAAAGAAATGCGCGCCGCGCGAACCGACCTTCCGATCTGCCTCAACTCGGTCTTCGCCGATTGGGGAGAGGTCTACCGCGACTGGAAACTCATCCAGTGAGAAGCCCGCCGGTACAGTCGGGAGCGCTTGCCGGGTCCAATATCCACCTATTTGTCGTGGGTCTCGTTCGGTCCGAGGAAGTGCCCGAAGTTTTGCCCGATGGTGATGAAAAAGTACGGCGCGTCGATTGCTTCAAGTCGACCGGCGAGAACGCTACAATGCCTTCGGAACCAACCGTGAGCCGTCGATGCGACGGATGCTCCGTGATGCGATCGGCGGTGCGTGATGCGATGGATGCCCCGAGGCGGCCGGTGTCCCGCCTCGTCCCCGCGAAAGCGCTCCGGCAAGGAGGAACGGTGTGAAAGTTATCGACTCGGGTCTGCTCTATCGTAATCCGTCGCCCCATGTGGTCAGCCGGCACGCCTATTTCCCGTCGATCGTCCGTCTCGACACCGGAGAGCTCGTAGCGACCGTCGCGATGGGCGAAGCGTTCGAGGCGGTCGATCTGCACACCGAGGTGCTCCGATCGGCGGACGACGGGCGGACGTGGATGCTCGACGGGCCGATCTATCAAGGGACTCCCGGTCGACTCACCTCCGAGTGCTGCAGAATAAGCGCTCATTCGGGCGGAAGGATCGTCGCGTTTATGGTCCGCCACGATCGCGGGGCGCACCCCGATAAGGGGCTTTCAAACGAGGAGAACCTCGGGTTTGTCGACACCGAGTTGCTCTTGCTCCGCTCGGCCGACGCGGGGAAGAGCTGGAGCACCCCCGATCCGCTCGAACCGCCTCTCGAGGGACCCGCATTCGAGCTGTGCGCGCCCATCGTCGAGCTGAGCGACGGCACCTGGTTGCTCGCTACCTCGACCTGGCGCGGATGGGACGGATACGAGCCGAACGGTATGAAAATGGTCGTCTTTCGCTCTACCGACGAGGGGCGAAGCTGGCCGGAATACTTCGATGTAATGGCCGACACCGGTGGACGGATCTATTGGGAGTCGAAGATCGTCGTGTTGCCCGACGGACGATTGCTCGCCTGCGCCTGGACCCACGACGAACCCCGCGGACGCGATCTTCCCAACCACTATTCGCTGAGCGAAGACCGCGGACGCACCTGGAGCCGTCCGATGTCGACCGGGCTTCAGGGACAGACCCTCACACCGCTTGTCTTGGCCGACGGAACGATACTTTCGGTCTATCGCAGGATCGATCGTCTCGGACTGTGGGCCGTCCGATCGCGACTCGACGGCGCCGAATGGGTCAATCTCGACGAAACGCCCCTGTGGGGTCACTCGCCCGATTCGGCTTCACATCCGAAAGGGATGGTGCAGACGTTCCAGAAACTTCGCTTCGGCGCCCCCTGTTCGCTGCTTATGCCCGACGGGAGGGTTTACCTCGCCTTTTGGGGTTACGAGGAATGTGTTTCGGTCGTCCGCTGGATCCTGCTCGACGCAGACTGACCGCGTGATCGCCGGCGGCCCGGACGAGGTGCCGTTCGCTTCGGATCCTCGATGCCGCCGGGCGTCTCGCGATCCGAAGCGTCGTTCACCGCGGGCCCTCAGCGCGGCCTCGGCACGGTGAATCACTCGATCGGTCTTTCGATAAGATCACATTCGCGCCACACGCTTATCGACGATCGTCCGCGGGGCTTCTCCGCCCGGAACGTCTTCATCTCATACAGGCCGAAGCCGCATTCCAGCGGTTCGATTCCCGGCGCGGTGATTCTTACGCGCGCCTCGTCTCCGCTCCGCTCGGCCAAACGCAACACGAGCGCTTCTCCGTCCTCGCTCACTTTCAATGCTTCGAGGTGTACGCGCCCCTCTCCCCCGCACCGCGCGATCGAGATCGTCGCCGCTCCGGGATCGAGTCCGGGACGGTCGGAGGCGGCCGGCGGAACGCTGCAGTGATAGGAGAAGGGGAGGGTCAGGTCGTCGGCCGCGAGTTGCCGTTCCGCGACCACCGCATCGGTCGGCCCGAAGAGCACTCTGAAGCGGTACAGATGCTCACCGATATCCATGTGTTCGCCGAGGAAGCCAGGTTCGACCGAGGAGTTTCCGGACGAATAGACCGGACTGCGAACGAGCGTCTGTCGAATCTTCGCCCCTTCGACCTCGGCGCCGGCCGGTGCGTTGTTTACCAAAGCGAAACTCCGCCCCCTGCGGCTCAACATGATCCATCGGCCCATCGGTTCCTCGCCCCCGCCTCGCGCCCGATTGACCGCCGCGTGCGGTATTTCGGCGTCATAGTCGGGCCCCGGAAGCGTCGTCGCGAGCTCCCACTGCGCGCACCGCCGCCGCTCGTTCCAGTCGAGCAGAAGATCCACGTCGAGGTAGCGATGATGTCGGTAGATGGTGTACCGCAGCCGCGCAACCGAACGCTTATAGCGCGTGATCGACTCGACCACCACCGCGAGCGGCCCCGAGGCCGCAATCCGCACCGGCGGCGCAGGAGTTCGTTCGCCGTACTGGCCGGTAATCTCGGAAAGCTCGTCATCGTCGGGCGGGGAAAACTCCCCCACCACCGGGCCATAGGCGGGTTGCGATCCACCCCACGCGTCGTTCGAATCGGCCCGAACGAGAATCCGTCCGGAAGGAGCGGCGATGAACTCATAGTCCGGCGTTGCAAGTGAAAGGAGGGCGCCGCCGGCGCGCGAGACGCGCGCCGAGTAGTCGCCCGTGTCCACCGTTATCGTGTCGTGATCCATCCGAAACCACTCGGTGCGCTCGGCGACGCGGCAGCTCTCATCGTGAAGCCTTCGTCCGTCTACGTGGAGGAAGGCGTCCGGGTCTTCCGGCTCGGCCGGTCCCTCCCGACTATCACTTCGCTCCTCCGCTGCGCGCCGCTTGTGATCTTCGATTCGGATCCGAAACTCGGCTAACCCGAGCGGCGGAAGATCGGCCTCGAAGAGGATGGTATTTCGCCAATCGCCGGTGTTGCGCAGATACCCGAGAAGCTGCCGGCTTATCTCGTTTCCGGCCGCGTCGTAGAGCGCAAGGTATTTCTCTCGGACAAAGTAGGGATGAGTCGCAAGCTGCACGTCGACGACCGCGGGAACGGTGCGACGCACGGGATACGGATTGAACACGCGGACGGTAAGCGGGTCGGCTGCCCGATCTTTTCTCATCAGCTCGAGCTGCGCCCTGATAAGCACCTCTCTCGCCTCGGTCGCCGCGCGCCCCGTCATCTCGGCTGCGGAAATCGCCCCGTCACGGATCGAGGTGCCGGGCAGAACGTCGTGGAACTGTGTGAAGAGAACGTCCTTCCAGACGCGCGAGAGCTTTTTCGCGGGGTAGGGTTCGTCGAGCAGCCACCACGCGAGCGCCGACCATCGTTCGGCCGCGAGCGCGAGCCCTTCGCCGCGACGGTTTCTCGCCTTGTTCCCGATAACCGAAGTGTAGCAGCCGGTAAAGCACTTCTGCAACTCTCCCGTTACCACCGGCAGTTCGGGCGCGAGCCCGGCGACGACTTCGCTGCGGTAGCGCTCGAGGCTCGAATGGACTATTTTCGGGCGGTCTTGGGCGACCTTGCGAATCAGCTCGAGATCCGCACGGGTCGCTCCGCCGCCGTGGTCCCCGGCGCCCCAGAACATCGTGGTCGGCCGATCGCGCTCGGCGGCGAGATCGCGCATGCGGTCGATCTTGTTCTCGACGAGCGATCCGGGGTGAGTACAGTACCAGCCGCACGGCGGGCGAAACCCGGTAACTTCCGATCCGTCGACCCCCCGCCACGTGTAGAGAAAATCGGGGAGTTGCATCTCCCACGGCATCGGGCGGAAATGTGTGTACATCGAATACCCGGAGAGCTTGAGAAACTGCGGAGTATTGGCGTTGTGTCCGAACGTGTCGAGGTTGCAGGCGACCGTGGGCTCGACGCCGAACTCTTCCATAAAGAATCTGCGGCCGATAAGGATCTGTCGGGCGATCGACTCGCCGGAAGGCAGGTTCATGTCGGGCTGGAGGTACCATCCGCCGGAGATCACCCATCTGCCGCTCCGGACATGAGCGCGTATGCGGTCGAACAGCTCCCGGCGGTTGTGTTTGGTCCATTCGTAGAGCGCCGACTCGTTATGGTTGAACACGAACTCGGGGTACTCGTCGAGAAGGTCGGCGGCGGTCTCGAACGTCGACAGCGTCTCGGTGAGTCCTTCGGGCCAATCCCATATCCAAATGGGATCGATGTGCGCCTGACATATCATGTGAACCGGTACCGGTCGGCGCGAATCTGTGCTCATGATGATCTCCTATGCAGATCGTACCGCGATCAACGAGTCGCGGCAACGCGCGCCGCCGGCGCACCGCGGCGGCCCTTAAGCCGCCGTGACGCCCGGACTGCGCACGAGGCGTTCCCCTCGGCTTCCCACTCAGGCCGGGCGGGTAGTCTTTGGCACGGCGTTTCGGTGAGATTACGGGCGTTACCGGCGAATCGTCACGGAATCGGGTGAAAACATCTCACCTC
The DNA here is from genome assembly GCA_024275515.1 of Spirochaetota bacterium. GTDB lineage: Bacteria > Spirochaetota > Spirochaetia > ARS1246 > ARS1246 > JAJRYZ01. Next base: position 6,433 of record JAJRYZ010000272.1, on the reverse strand, counting down.
GAGACGCCGATACGAACGGCGCCTCTATCGGCGCTCCTGTACAGTTCCCGGTAGAGATCGCAGCCTCGCAGCAGAGAACGATGAGTTCCCTGGGCGACGATTCGACCGTCGTCAAGCACGATAATCCGGTCCGCGTTTCGGATGGTTTCCAGGCGATGCGCGATGACAATCGTCGTCCGCTCGGCGGTGAGATCGTCGACTGCTTCGTGAACGATCCGCTCGGACCGACCGTCGAGCGCCGACGTCGCTTCGTCGAGTACCAGCACCGCGGGATCCTTGAGAAACGCCCTCGCGATCGCGATTCGCTGCCGTTGACCGCCGGAAAGTCTCGACCCGCCTTCGCCGACAGCGGTCTCGTATCCGTTGGGAAGCTCGCGAATAAACTCATCGGCGTAGGCGAGCTTCGCCGCACGTTCGACCTCCGCGTCGGACGCGTTCGGGTTGCCGCACCGAATGTTGTCGCCGACGCTCATATTGAAGATGAAGGGATCTTGCGACACCATGCCTATCGAAGCGCGGAGATTATCGATGGGCATGGCGGTGATGTCCACACCGCCGATTCGAATCGTCCCGGTGTCCGGATCGTAGAGCCTCGGAAGCAGTCGGATTATCGTCGATTTTCCGGCGCCGCTCGGCCCGACGAGCGCGACCATCTCGCCGGGATCCGCGTGAAACGAGATGCCTTTGAGAACGTCGACGACGCCGTCGTAGGAAAAGCCTACGTCGGAGAACTCCACCTTTCCTCCCCGTCGGACCGACCGCGCCTGTGATTGTTCGCTGCCGCGCCGGTTTGTGGCCGACGGCTGCGGCTGCGACTGCGGTGGGTCGGCGAAGAGAGTCCTAATGCGCCGGTACGCCGCTTTCGATCTCGCGATGTCGGGTATAAGAGACGCAAGAGCCACGAAGGGTCCGGTAACCATCTCCGAGTAGAGAATGAAGGCGATGAGGTCGGGAGCGGTCAGAGCGCCGCGAATGACCCGGTATCCGCCGAGTCCCATGACAAGCAGCAGGAAAAGACTTCCGAGAAGGCCGCTAACGAGCGCCGAGGAAGCGGTGATCCCGACCGATCGAACCGAGCTGCGATACGACTCGTTGTTCTGAGCCCGGTAGAGCCTGCGCGCCTCGCCCTCCAGAAGATACGACCTGATCACCTCGATTCCCGCGACGCTCTGCTGAACGACGTTCATAATCTCGCCGAGCGCCCGCTGTCGTCGTGCGGTGGTTCGCGACGCGCGTTTCGCCATCGCTCTGCTTGCCAGAATGATCGGCGGAACAAAAAGGCAGACCGTCGCCGCGAGCGGCGCGTCGAGTACGAAGAGCATCACGACGACCGTAGCCAGGGTCATGGCCTGTTGCACGAGCCCGGTGAGCGTAACGGTCAGCCCCGCCTGTACCGCGTTGATATCGTTGCTCGCTGCGGAAGCGATTTCGCCGGGATTGCGGTGGTCGAAGAACGCGATGGCGCGTGAGAGTAAGCTGTCGTAGATCTGTTCGCGCATCGAATATACGATGCGCTCGCTTACCGATCCGATTACCCGCCGTTTGGCATAGTCGGCGACGTCGCGAGCCAAGAGCACCGCGCCGAGGGCGCCTACCGAAACAAAAAGACCGGCCGTGCTCGTCGATCCCAGCACGCTGCCGAAGAGGTTTCGTACGGTCCACGGGAAGGCCAGCCCGGCCGCGGCTGCAATGAGCATGCAGATCTGTCCCAGCGTGAACAGCAGCCAATGACGACGGATCAAGGCGCCGAGCGTGCTCACGGCGTCCATCCGTCGATGAGCAGCCGCGCGGTCCGGTTGAATTCCGCACGCGTTGCCGGGGCGCATACCGGCGACGACGACGAGTGCGACGACGACGCGTGCGACGACGATGACGGCGACGACGATGACGGCGACGGCAACGGGTGCGCGGCGACAACGAAAAGCTCGCAGAGATAGGTGCCGATGATCGCCCGTGCGCACGCGGCCGGGTCGAGATGCGGCAGAATCTCTCCGGCGGCGACGGCACGGGTGAGAAGCGAGGCGATGAGCGCGATCAGATCCCAGACGGGCGAGCATGCGTCGGACGGTTCTTCGAGAAGCGTCCGCAGCACCTGCCACGCCGCGTTGGGCGCCGAAAAGGACGTCGCGACCAAGTCGTACATAATCTCCTCGATCGTTTCGAGAGGCGAACATCCTTCGGCCTCACGCCGCGAGGCGGTGTCGCGAAGAGCCGATATCTCGCGTTCCGCAATCGAGAGGAGCATATCTCGTTTCGATGCGAAGTAGTTGAACGCCGTCGCTCGCGATACGTCGGCCCGGGAGGCTATCTCATCGACGGTGACATCGGATACGTCGCGCTTCGAAAGCTCGTCCACGAAAACATCGAGAATCCGATTTCGACGCGCGAGACGGTTGCGTTCCCGCAGCGACATCTCTTCCACGGCCGCCCCCTTCGGTGATCCGCGCTGAGTGATCCGAATCGTGTGGATGTGCGGCCGTTGACGCCACAGACGGCGCCGTGAACGGTCGTTTGGCGCCTCTGCGCGATGATCCACAGGATTCGGAACACTGCGGAGTGTTAGACCTGAGTATAATAATAGACTTGAGTCTAATAGTAAAGCCGCTTCACCGGAATTCTCAACCGGACACGCCTCCGGCGCCGAGATTCCCGTGGATTTTCTCGTCTCTTGCCCCGCCGTCGAGGTCGGCCAAAGCGTCGGGACGTTCCCCGCGGGGCAGACCACAGGATATGCAGCCCTACGAGCGGTTCCCCATCTCCGACGCCGCGTGGCATACGGTTTCGATCTGTTTTTCGACCTCGTTTTCGGTTCTGTCCGGATGCGTCTGGATAAACACCGTCGTCCCGAGGATATCGAGCGATCGACGGCACATTTCCTTCGAGTAGTTCATACGGCACTCCCGGTTTGCCTGAAGCTCGAAGGGGTTGAGCGCCGGATGATGCGCCCCGCGGTGTCCCAGAATCTGGTCCCACTCGGTATAGACGTGCCGCCCCGTTTTTATCGCGACGGTGCCGCCGGCAAGCTCGGCGAACGCCTCGGCCTGGGCGGCCGAGGGGAAGCGGAACATGACGTGAGTGCCGCATTCCCATTCGATGCTGTTGGCGCGGACCGGGGTCAATCCGGCGCCGACCGCCGCGTCGAGGATCTTCCGTTTCTGCCGACGCATTTCCTCGATCATCCCGTCGATCCTGTCGAGCTGCGCGTTAAGCATCGCACCCTCGATTTCCGACGCGCGGGCGCCGTCGTATGTGAAGCCGGCGAACGATTCGTCCCTCCCGTTCCAGTAGAAGCTGCACGGGTCGACGACGCAGCGCATCCTCTCTGCGATCGATTCGTCGTCGGTGACGACGGCCCCGCCTTCGCCGCAGGTCATGTTCTTGTAGTAGTTGAAGCTGAAGCCGCCTACCGCGCCGATCGAACCGACCATCCGTCCTTCGTATGCGCCGCCCACCGCCTGACACGCATCTTCGATGATGAGAACGCCAAACCGGTCGGAAAGCGCCTGGAAGGCATTCATGTCGCACACCTGTCCCCACATGTGGACCGGGATTACCGCCTTCGTCCGAGGGCCGATCGCTTTCTCCGCAGCGACGGGGTCGAGAGTGATTGAATCGTCGATATCGACGATAAGCGGTATCGCACCCGCGGCGACGACGGCGATGGCGGTCGCCATGTAGGTGCACGCGGGTATGATCACTTCGTCGCCCGGACCGATACGGGCGCCGATCAACGCCGCCGTGAGCGCGTTGGTGCCGCTTGCGGTCAACACGCAGTGCTTCACTCCAAGCTTTTCCGCGTAGCGCCGCTCGAAAGTCGCACACTCGTCACCAATGCCATAGCGGAACAGCCGCCCCGTCTCCACGACGCTTCGTATCCGCTTGAGCTCTTCATTTCCGACTCTGTACATTATTCACCTCTTGTCGTATTTTCTTCCGATGGGTCGAAACGTACTCGGCAACCGCCGAAACCGTGTCGACCCAGACCGAGAGAGAAAGCGCGCGTCGTACGGTTTCCTCAAGGGCATGAGCGCCGGTTGTCTGTCGCGCCGATGCGTCGCCGATCTCGTGCCCGGCGAAGATCGCCCACCCGCCGACCGCGGTCGTCCGCTCGAGCACCTCGGCGAGGCTCGACGACGAGCGGCAGTCGCCGTCGAAGGCCGCGAGCTGGTGCAGGTTGCAGAACTCGGGATCGTTGACCGCCCCCTCCGCGAAGCATCTCGCCGCGAGATAGCGCTCCGCGACGACCGGCACATACGATTGCGTCCGCACCCCCCTCCCGACGTAGCTTTGCCCGCAGGGATAGGCGAAGGTTCGGGGAGTTACGCCGAAAATCGAGCGGATCCGTTCGTCGGCCAGGTCGCATTCTTTCTTCATCATCTCGATCGTGTAGTTTTCAAGCGATCGGTCACGGCCGAAAGGGAAGTTCTCCGAGCACGGATGACCGACGGTGTGATTGCCGATTTCGTGCCCACTCTCCACCGCGTTTCGCCACTTGGTGAGTCGGGTTTGCAGAGCATCGGGCTGAACGTAGAATGTCGCCCGGACGCCGAGCTCATCGAGGATCGGTAACCCTGTGTCGACCTGGGACGCGCGAGCGTCGTCGAAGCTGAAACAGAGCGCCGCGGAGGCGCCCCCGGGCCAGGAGAAACGGTTCACGGTTGCCTCCTTGGCGACTGAGTGTAACACGGGTCGACAGTCGGTCGAAACCGGGTCGAGCGAGGTCGATTCGCTCACCGATCGGCCGTGAGCCTCGGCAGGACGGCGAAGAAAAAGAGGAGGATTACCGCGGACCTAAGCGCCGAAAGCCAACCGATGTACTTCGGTGGGAATCCCGTTCCCTCCGTGATAAGTATCCCGAAGAAGGCGTTTCGGACGGTCAGGTAGATCGCGTTCATCGAAAGCAGCGCTTAGTGACCCGAATCCTGTGGAAACCCCCACCGGTAGCGTGGTCCCGTGGTCGAGAAGGCCACCTGCAGCGGCAAAGGTCGTGAATCCACAGGATTCGGAACACTATGAAAGCAGCGCCACGGGCGCGTTTCACCGCGCCGCCGCTCCGCTCAGGTCACGGCTCCTGAGTTCCAAATGTTGACCACCGCGTAGCCGACCTTTTCGCTGTAGGTGGCGGCGCCGCTCGCCGCGGCGAGAACGGCCTCGAAGATCTCCCTTCCTACCGCTTCGATCGACGCCGCGGCGTCGAGAATCCGACCCGCGTTGATCTCCATATCGACCATACGATCGTAGGTTTCGGTAGTGCCGACCACCTTGATCCACGGCGCGAGTATTCCGCCGAAGCAGCTCCCCGAACCGGTGGAGAAAACGCCGACCTGCGCGCCGCCTGCGGTCTGGCCGGTGGCGGAGACCGGGTCGAACGCGGGACCGTTCATAAAGCCGAGACCGGGCGAGGTGATCCTTTCGCCGTAATCGACGACCCACCTGAGCGCGGTCGATCCCGCCTTTGCAATCGAACCGAGCGATTTTTCCGCGATCGTCGTCAGACCCCGTTCGAGGTTGCCGAAGGAGAGGTTGTTCTGAGGCGTTCCACCGCCGCCGGCGAGGTAGGCGCGGTAGTCGTTCGCGAAGTCGAGGTAGCGTTTCGCGATTTGTATCGACGTCGCCCGTCGCGCGAACAGATGCTCCACGCCGAAGGTTTCGGTGGTTTCCGAAATAAAAGGCGACGCTCCGCACCGGACGAGAAGATCGGCGGCGTATCCGACGGCAGGATTTGCGCTTACTCCGCTTGCGGCGTCGCTTCCACCGCATTGCAGGGCGACCACAAGGTCGGAAGCCGGGAGGAGCGTTCTTCGCCTCTTGTCGGCCGCCGGCAGGAGCACCCGTTCGACATACTCGGTAATCCGCTCCACGGTTTCCCACGTGCCCGAGCTCTCCTGGATCGTGAGACAGGCGATTCGCCCCTCGTCCGGCGCCGTCCGGATCGATCGATCGAGCGGCGTGACCCGCTCCTCTCCGAATACCACCTGCGCCCGACTCTTTTCGCACCCGAGTTGCACCACCACACTCGCTCCGACGTTGGGGTGGGCGAGCAGGTTTCGCATCGTCATGTTCTGCCGCAAGTGCCCTTTGCTCAGCGCGACGAGACCGCACCCGCTGTCGTGCGTCAACCCGACCACACCGTCGACGTTGGCGTATCGTCTGCGAATCCAATCGCGTTTTCGATCGAGTTCTTCAACGGCGAGTTCGACCACACGAGACGAGCAATCGACGGTGCTCGCAAGAACGATGTAGTTGCGCGTCCCCGCCCGTCCGTCTTTGCGCGGGAAACCAAGAAAGTAGCGGTCTCCGATCGGCGTCGGGTCGGGCGGCGGAACGACCCGCTCGACGCTCCGCTCTTCGTCGAAAAGCCTCCCCATCTCCAGATTGTGCGTGTGCACCCAGCCGCCCGCAGCGATTGATTTCGAGGCGTATCCGATGATCT
>JAJRYZ010000271.1 GCA_024275515.1 Spirochaetota bacterium | reverse complement strand
CGCCGATCAGCACCGTGCCATTGGGGAGCTGCTTGAAGGAGATATAGCGGCTGGCGCTGCCGACTACCGGGGTGATGAAGGGCGGCAGCCGGTCGGTGATCATCAGCATGGGCGCGACCGGCTTTATCGGTACCGCTTCGCCTAGCGCGGCGGCGATCGCACCGCGCCGACGCACTGGAGGTCACCATGACGGCCGATCTGCGGGGACGTTCTTTGCTTACTCTGCTCGACTACACACCCGAGGAGATCCGCACGATTCTCGACACGGCGAAAACGGTCAAACGTGAACGGGCCGCCGGCGTCTATGCGCGGAGATTCGAAGGTCGATCGCTCGCGATGCTTTTTGAAAAGCGCTCGACCCGCACCAGATGCGCTTTCGAGACCGCCTTCGGGGAAGAAGGCGGTCACCCCGTCTTTCTGTCGAATCAGGACATCCATCTCGGCGCAAAGGAAAGTATCGAAGACACCGCACGGGTGCTCGGCAGGATGTTCGACGCGATTCAGTTTCGCGGATTTCGGCAGCGAACGGCGCAAATCCTCGCCGAGCGTTCGGGGGTGCCGGTGTACAACGGGCTTACCGATTCTTATCATCCGACGCAGGCGCTTGCAGACTTGCTTACGATCGAAGAACGATGCGGACCGCTCGCGCTTACTCGGCTAAGCTACGTCGGGGACGGACGCAATAACGTAGCCACTTCGTTGTTGATCGCGTGCGCGAAAATGGGAGTGCACTGTTCCGTCGCCGCGCCGGCGGAGCTTCAGCCGACGGATGAGTTTCGGAGGGAACTATCGCGTCTCGGCGACGTCGGCGCTTCGATCAACGTGACGACGGATCCGCGCGCGGCGGTCGACGGCGCCGACGTGGTCTATACCGACGTCTGGACCTCCATGGGCGAAGAGGAGTCGCGGGCCGAGCGTGAACGACTGCTTCTGCCGTACAGGGTGGATTCCGATCTGCTGAATGGAACCGGCAGGCCGCAATCGGTTTTTCTTCATTGCCTCCCGGCTGTGAAGGGCAAAGAGGTGACCGCCGAAGTCATCGACGGAGAACGGTCCGCGGTCTGGGATCAGGCGGAAAACCGGAAACATACGATCAAGGCGCTTATGCTGCTGACGCTCGGATTGCTCGGCGCGCCATGAGCACGTGAGCACGAAGATTCGGAGCGGCGCCGACTCGGGCAGTCGGTCTTTGCGCCGGCGTACCGGAACGAAACGGCCGTAGGGACGATCGATCGACGGGGCGGCCGCGGCGGTCCCGATCGGCGAGTACCTCGTGCGATCGAGCGATTCTCAATTTGGGTCGCCACGTTGGGGACTGCTCCGTGCGATCGGGATCTCTTGAAGTCCGACCTTCGGACACCGTATACTGAAAGAGAAACCGGAGGATCGAGCGTGAAAAAACTGATTGGAATCGTTGTCTTGCTTCTCGTGCTCGGTGCGGCGCTCTACGCAGACGAGTCGAAAATGTTCGTTGTGACCAAGCTGATTACGAGAATCTACACCCATCGGCTTGGATTCAAAGTCGTCTATCTGAAGAACGACCTTACCCTTGGGGAGTTCTACGTTCCCATGGAATGGTTCGATAAGGCCGGGGGCAAGGGAGTGCTCGTGAGGGGCGACGACCCCACGTATCCCTATTTCTCGGTGTTCTGGTACGAAGGCAAGTTCCATTCCATAAAGCTCTACGTCAAAAGCGATCTGGCCGACGAGACGTGGGGCAGTCTCGCCTACCGCGAAGGCATCGAGCAGGAATTCGCCGTCGAAGAGATCGTACTGGATTTGTGACCGCGTGAATCCAGCCGACACGCAGCGGGCCATCCGGAGGAACACCTCGACGGATGGCCTTTTTGCGACTTGCGCCGCCGTGTTCCGCTCTCCGATTCGTCGCTGGGTCTCGACAGACCTTCCGGCGACCAACGGAAGCGAAGGTTCGGCCCGGTGAGATATCTTGACGCGGTGCCGGAGTTCTTGGACGTCGTTACGGACGCCGGGGATCG
>JAJRYZ010000270.1 GCA_024275515.1 Spirochaetota bacterium | reverse complement strand
AGCAGTACACCGTCCGCCGCAAGCCCGGCCGCTCGCGCCGCCGCTTCGCGCGCTTCGGCGATGAAATCCCTGCCCGGCCCCAGAATCCCGCGACCGAACCCGAGACCGTCGCAGCCGACAAGGCAGACCCGTTCTCCTTCTCCTTCAACGACGACCGCACGCGCCGCAAGCGGATCGTGCACACCCCGAAACAGCGCCTGCCGCGGCTCGAAACCGAGGTAGGGAACCGAAAAGGGAGGCGTGATATCCACGCGACCTCCGCCTATTCTCATCGCCTCGGCGCCTCTCCCGAACCGGTCACGACCGCGATCCGGCCGCTCGCGCTACTTTGCAGACGGCCTGTGCCGCGTCGCGCGCATCGGACTCGCTCCATCCCTCGTTTATCCCGATCGTGACCATCCGGTTCAACCCTTCACGGGTCCGGGGACAAAGCTCCGGACCGTAGTCCACCGGCGCATGACCGAACGCGCCGGTGAAAGGATGTCCGGAGTCGCCGAAGGTCCTTTTCTCCGCCAAGGCGTCCATGCAGCGGAAAATGGGCTCGACGATATAGCCCGCGCCGGCGGGGACTCCTTCGGCGGTCAGCGCTCGGGCGAACCATTGCGAGGACACCGACGCGTCGTCCCTCACGGATAGAGCGTAGAGCCAGTAGCTGTGCTCCGTTCCCGGCGTGATCGGCAACGGTCGAATCACGTCGGTCACATCGCCTCCGCCGTCGGCAACGAGGCGAGTGATGAGCGAACCCAGCGCGTTGCGTCGCCGCACGACCTCATCCACCTTTTACAGTTGAGCCAGCCCGACGGCCCCCTGCAGCTCGGTCATGCGGTAGTTGGGCGCGAGAAACGCGTAAGTCCTGCGACCCCATCCCGGTTTCCGCGTCCAACCTTTGTCGCTGAACAGCGTCATCCGCTGCGCCAAGTCGTCCCGTGCGGTAACGGTCATTCCGCCGTCGCCGGTGGTCATATGTTTGGACTGCTGCAGACTGAAGGCCGCGACGTCACCGATCGTCCCCAACAGACGACCGCGATATCTGGTCCGGTGCGCCTGCGAGCAATCCTCGATGACGAAAAGACCGCGCGATCGGGCGATCTCCATCACGGCGTCCATGTCGCAGGCGTTACCGAACAGATGCACCACGAGAATAGCGCGGGTCCTGTCGGTGATGCATCGCTCTATATCGCGCGGGTCCATCGTGCAGCCGTCGTCCACATCGGCAAAAACCGGTATCGCGTTCTGATAGACGATGGGAACGATCGTCCCGGCATCCGTAATGGGCGCGGTAATAACCTCGGAGCCCGGTTCCAGATCCAGCGCTCCGAGCGCTACGTGAACGGCGGCGGTACCGGAGCTGGACGCCGCGGCGTGCGGCACGCCGTAGTGTTCTGCAAACCGCCGTTCGAACTCCTTGACCATGCCGCCGGTATGGCAAAAGAGATTCTGGCTGCGCACCGCTTGGTTCAACAACTCCGTTTCACGCTCGCCGAACGGCGCCCGCACGGGGAACGGCTCGGTTCGCACCGGCTTCCCGCCGTCTATCGCAAGTCGCTCGTCCATCCTCTTCCTCCGATTTTGGGTCGTCTCGACTCATTCCGGTTATCTTACCCGTCTCGGTGTCGATCGTCATCCGAACGATGCAACTTTGGCCTCCGAAGGGGCTAAGAAACGCCGCGTGTTGTGTCGGGCCTACCACGGCGTCGGGCGATTCGGGAGAGGCGCATTTCAACGCATTACTGTTCACGACGAGGGCGGAATACCTTCGCCTATGTGGCCGAGCATTCCCGGCACCAAACGCAATGACAATCGACGTGGTCACAACTTGTGTCCTGCCGCCGGCTCCGATAACGGCCGTCGGCCCAGGGCTTGAGCAGATTTTTGATCCGCGACGGCTGATACCGGCGACGAAGCGTCCGGCGTATGTCCTTGTCCGACGCAAGGCGTCGCAGAAACCAACGGTAGCCGCGATTGCCTACCAACGCGTAGAGCGCACGGTTGATCACGGAAGTCTGCATCTGCGGCAACAACTCCCGCCGCCACAGGGCGTCATAATCTTCACCCGTAAGCAGGCTCTGTGCCGCCAGAATGCCCGAGAGAATCGCCGTGCGTATGCCGAAGCCCCATAAAGCATCCTGAAACCCGGCGTGCTCGCCGGCTACGGGGTGACGACCGTTGTAGGCGCCGGCCGGTATGCGGGCATTGCCCGCGCCCCCGTGGAAAACAGGATTCTTCATCTCCAGTCCGACGAGGCGCCGAAAAGCCTCCAGACTGCGCTCGACAAATACCCTTTCGTGTTTGAAGTCGGAAAACATACAGCTTTTCATCGTGCCGCGCCCCGCCATGATCAGAAGGTAGGCGTATCCTTTAGGCGCCAACCGGTCATCACAGATTGCCCAGAAGCCGTCTTCCATATCGGTATCGAACTGATAGCCGACGGCTATGGCGTCGGCGACCCGTGGTCCGGCGGCCAGGATCCCCTCGCCGCGCAACTGCTTAACCCGACTGTTGAACCGTACTTCGACTCCCTCGGAGCGAGCCTGCCTAAGCAGGGCGGCGTCCAGAGAACCGGGGCCGGAACCACGCTCGACCAAATAGAAAATGGGCAGTTCGCTATGGACGGTGTACGCGTCGTCCCATGCATCAAAGACCGTCCCGCTATGGCAAGGCCGTGCGGTAAAATCGGTGTTCAGCCCCCGCTTCCGCAGAATACTGAGGACATCTTCCACCGTGCTCCAATTCTCCAAGCCCTGGAAATCGCGCCCGAAGCGACGTCCGACTTCCGCCTGCGCCTCGTGCACGACCACCCGTCGTCCCGCTCCGGCCAGCACGATTGCGGCCGACAAGCCGGCCGGCCCGGCGCCGACAATCCGGACGGTTTCGGAAGATAGAGTGTTGTGCGGATCAGTCGTCATGAGTTCTTCCTTACGGGAACGATGTTTCCCGGGCCGCTCTTGTGGAGACACGCGGT
>JAJRYZ010000269.1 GCA_024275515.1 Spirochaetota bacterium | reverse complement strand
GATGAACCATTTCCGAGATCCTCTTCAGGGTAATGCTCGTCCCGAAGTTGATTTCCAGATATCGGCCTATCAAGTCCACGACGGACTCCGATCGCGCTCCCCATCTCTTGCCGATCATGCCGAAGACGGCTTTGCAGGCGGTGGCGAGATACTCCATCGCCTGGTCGATGTCGTGCGTGTTTTTGTACGCGTCCACCGGATCCGGTCGTGGGCTGTCCGCGATATCCAGTTCCCGCAGAAGAGCGAGATGGGTATCGGCGATGAACTGCTTGGCAATCGGAGGAGGATACCTGCAGATTCCGATCATTCTCCCGAACGCCGAGAGTGTCGCCTCCATTCCGTCGACGTCCAGAGTCTGCAACGCGCCGATAAGCCGATTCTGGAGCTGCCGTATCGAATGCCATGTTTCCTGCAGGCGTTCTTTCGACGGAACATGAACCGGATCGAGAGGGGGCCGGCCGGGCAAGGCGGTCGCGAGTCCCGGCTCGTAGAACCGAGCTCGGCACAATCCCTCGACTTCCAGGAAGCTCTCGGGCAGGCGCACCGCGTTCCCCGTGGAACCGCCGAAGCCGACGAAAAACGGCGCCGGTGCGTCTTGCACCGAACGGCGTATTCGCTCGGCGATCGTCTCGGCCCTTTCAAAGACCTCATCGGTACGCGGAACGGCGACGATAAACGGATGAATTGGTTTTTCGGAAGACCCGGGAAGGACGCGAATCTCTTCGCTCGAGACGGACATAATCTGTTGCCCGATGTCTTCGCGGTCGCACAGCACGATGCCGGCCCTGAATGACATCGAAGACGGTCCGCCGTCCATCAACGCATCGAGTCCGGCTCCGGCGGAGGCGCCCCGGAGAAGCGCATCGACCTGCTTGGCCGTCTCGTGCATACGACTCGCCGAACGCGCGCTACGCTCTTTTTCCCGCCGCCTGAGCTCACTCCGGGCTCCGGCAAGGACACGAAGGAGGTAGGCGGATTCGATGGGTTTGAGGAGGTAGTCCCGGACTCCGAGCCGGATAGCCCGGCGAGCGTATTCGAATTCGCTGTAGCCGGTAAGGAGAATGACTATGGGCGCGCGGGGGGTTTTCGAAAGTTCCTGAGCTACTTGCAGACCGTCGAGAACGGGCATCCTGATGTCGGTAATGATCACGTCCGCCTTGCAGCGCCGTACCGCCGCGAGCGCATCTTCGCCGTCCGCGGCTTCTGCGACAATTGCGAACCCGGCGGCCTGCCAGTCGGCCAAGCTCTTGAGCCGCCGCAAAACCGACGGTTCGTCATCGGCGAGGACCACGCTATACATCCTGCGACCCTCCGTTCCCCGGCAGCCTGATCGTGACAGTGGTGCCGACTCCGGGAGTACTTTCGATGGCGAGGCCGTACGGCTCTCCGAAGAGCAGCACGATCCTTTCATGTATGTTCACAAGCCCGATATGTTTCGTGTCCGTGAGAACCTCCCGCATGCTCAAAGCCGAACGGATGTCGACCATGGTCTCGGCGTCGATACCGACGCCGTTATCGCGCACGCTGATCTCGACTCCACCGTTACCATTTCGAACCGAGACGCGAACGGCGCCTCCGTTCTTGGCCGGAGATATCCCGTGATGGACGGCATTCTCAACAAGAGGCTGGACGGTGAAGCGGGGAATTTTCGTGTCTTCGAGCTCTTTTGCGCAGGATATTTCATAGGAAAGTCGCCGTTCCATCCGGAACGCGATGATGCTCAGATAATCCTGCACCGTGTCCAATTCCTTTTTAATAGGCACCATATGTTCATGACTCTCCAGACTATGGCGGAAAAGCCGGGCGAGTTTCTGGATGACCAACGCCGTGCCGGATCGGGATTCCTGTATCCCCTGTACCACGGCTTCCAGCGTATTGAAAAGAAAATGCGGATCTATCTGACTTTGAAGCGCGTAGAGTTCCGCGTCTTTTTTGCGGATTTCGAGGTCTCTCCGCTGCACCTCCGATCGATAGTTCTTTTCGATCAAACGGTCGAGTTCGACGACCATGGTGTTGAAACTCCGTTCGAGCTTCCCGATCTCATCCGCTCTGCGTGTGGAGATTCGAACGGTGAAATCCCCCCGTTGCACCGCACTCATCTGAGTCGATAGATTCCTTATTCCGTTCGTCATGCTCCTGGACAGAATGACGGAGAGGAGAACGGCGACGATGAAAATGATGATAGAGGCGGCTATGCCGTACAGTTTTACCGATCGTACCTGCGCGGCTACCCGGTTGAGTGGAACCTGCTTGACGATTGTCCATGCGCCCGGCGAACTCTTCCCGAGTTGAAACTCTTCGGTGATGGTCAAATGGTACCGATCCGATCGACCGTCCCGCGAAAGCCAGGTGTCCAACGGCAAACCGATAAGGGACCGCACCCTCGAAGAGACGATGATCCCGTCCGGCGTCGCTATCGAAACCACCACGTCTTCGGATTCTTCCTTCATGAACTGATACAGCGCGTTCTCCGACACCTCGATGATAAGCGTTCCGAGATTCGCGGCGTGGTAACCGAGTGAACGAAGAAGAACGATGGTGTTGCCGGATTCGGGCATAAGCTCCCAGGTGATCGAGCTGCGAGAATCGGCCGGCCTGTCGAGAAGGAAACGATATCGCTCATGCTCACTCGGTCTGATGATCTCGACTCCATTGGCCAGAAGCGTCGGATTATTCGTGGCGATACCGATTCTCCGGATCCCCGGTCGAGCATTGGCATAGTTGTTGAAGAGCGGCTGAAGCAATTCGTAAAACCCTTCCGCGCTTACGCCGGGATCGGAATAACGTCTGCCCAGGTAAAACGAGATCTGCTCGTTCAGGTAGACTTGTTGGGACATTTCGACGAGAGAACCCAGATAGTTGGTGAGATTCGCTCTTAACTGCGATACTCCGACCCGCTCGGCTTGCTTCGCCTGGCGTATGGTCAAGGCGCCCAACTGATCCACGAAGTAGACGCCCAGAGTTCCGATCGGAACGGCTATCACGAGCAGATACGACACGAGAAGTTTCAAACGGATGCTTCTGATGGCGGCGAACACCGCACGACCTTTCTTCGATTCGAAAAAAGCGAGTCGGGACCGAATGCCGGCATCCGGTCCCGAGCGACGTATTTCTTGAACGCGGAGCTGCTTACCGCAAGCCCCAGAGATCAAGCCGTTTTTTGATGCCTTCCGACATCGCCTTTTCGTAAAGATTTATACCCGCAACGTTGTAGAGCTCGTTGACGAAACGCTGCCATCGTTGTTCGAACTCACCGTCCGAAGCGGCGGTGACGATCTGCGGAACCATCGCGTGGCGAATCTCGTTCGCCTTCGCGTAGGCGAGCGCGGCGTCCGATTTCGGATCGATGGGTATCGTCCAGGCGTATCCATAGGGAGTCGGCTTTCCGCCGGTGTCGAAGTTCTCTCCCCAGTATTTGATCCCGTATCGATCCATCGCCTTTTTCGTCCACGCATCGGCGTTAAGATACGCCTCTTCCGGATTGAACGGCGATGCGAACTGCCCGTCGTCGAGTTTGATTCCCCCGGTGTACTGCGTCCAGTTGAACACCCCGAAGCCTTGCGACAGCGAGTACTCCGGGTCGTCTCGGTACTTGGCGAGAACCTCCGGCTTCATGATCCGCTTCCCGTCGACGATATCGTAATGAACCCCTTCGAGTCCCCAGTTCATGAGGATCGTCCCTTCAGGGCTCGCGATGAAATCGAGAAACTTCATCGTCTTTTCGGGGTCGGGGTTGTTGATCGAGATGCTCAGTCCCCAGGAGTACGACTCGCTGTATACCTGGCTCCTGTCGACGATTCCTTCTTCGTACACGACGGGGAATCGAGCGTAGGCCCTTTCCGGCATCCCGGCCTGCCTCAACGCGGATTCCGATTCGCTCACGTTCCAGGTACCGGTAATCGCCGCCAATACCCGGCCGCTCGCCACCTGAGATCTGAAACCGTCGTTTTTGAGAATGAATCCGTTCGGATCGAGCAGTCCGTCGGCGTACATTCCGTTCAACCACTTGAGATAGCGTTTGAAGTATTCGGTCGTATTGAAGTATTTGACCTCATAGGTCTCCTGGTCGACGTACGCGTCCGAATCGTCGGTAAACCCGTTGACCCAGAGCGCCGCATTATTGATCGTGATGTTATATCCCCAGGTATCCGCCCAGAATCCCCACGGGATGAACTTCTGCCCGTTGAGATCCGGCACCTTCGCCAGGTATTCCTTGAGGATTGACTTGACGTCGTTCAAAGTCTTCGGCACCGGCCATCCGGTCTTCTCCAGCACATCGTACTGGATCAGAAGCCCCTGATTCATATCCATGGCAATCTCGGGCCTGTTCTTCGGGCTGGAAAGGTAATAGATCTTCCCGTCCGTCGGGTACCTGAGTTTGGTCAGAGATTCTCCCCAGAGTCTTTTCAGGTTCGGCCCGTACTGCTCGATGAGATCGTCGAGAGGCAGAAGCGCTTCGGCGTCTATGAGCCTTTCCGGCACGTTCAGCCCACGGGCGTTGATGATATCGGCATACTCCTGCGCCGCTATCATGATGCCTACTTTCTCCATAAGGTCGGTTCCGACTAAAAACTCTAACTCCAGCTTGACGCCGGTCTTTTCCGTTATGGCGTCGAAAACGGGGGTGTCCCACGAGACACCGCGGTCGCTGTTGAAAGAGAAATAGGTGAGCGTCAAAGGCTCATCGCTCTCTCCCGTTGATCTTACGTCCTTTTGACCGGCGGAAAACGCGAGAGCCGTTCCGGCGGCCGCGAAGACCAGAATCATGAAAACTCGATTCATCTTCATACGAATCCTCCTCGAAATATTTCCATCAGCATCCCGGCGCCTAGGACGCTTACATGGTTCTACCCTTTGATGGCCCCTATGGTCATTCCCTTGATGAAATACCGCTGAATGAACGGATACACCAATAGGATGGGTGTGGTGACGACGACCGTAATCGCCATTCTGATCGATTCAGGCGTGGAGGAAATCCTCCGCCGTTGAATCTGGTCCCTGATCTCGTCGATGCTCTGAACACGAATGGTGGACTGGGAAATAATCTTCATAAGCTCATATTGGAGTGTGGTCAGCTCCTTCTTACTGACGAAAATGAATGTATCGAACCAGGAGTTCCACTGATCCACCGACACGAAGAGAGCGATCGTAGCGATAACCGGTAATGAAAGAGGCAATACGATCCTGCGGAATATGAAAAAATCGTTCGCCCCGTCGATCTTCGCCGCCTCGTGAAGACTCTCCGGAATCGTATCCATGTAGCTGCGCACAATGATAAGGTAGAATGCGTTTATGAGAAGCGGAAGAATATAGACGAGGAAGTTATTCCTGAGTCCCAGGCCTCTAATGACGAAGTAGTACGGAATCAGTCCACCGTTAACATACATAGTGATGATAAACAGCCGCTGGATGAACTTCCTGAAGATGTATTCGCGCCGGCTAAGCGCGTAGGCGAGCATGCTGACGGCTATGAGAGAGCTGACGACGCCGACCAGTGTCCTCAGCACCGAGTTGATACTTGCGCGAATCAGAATATCGGCTTTGAGCACGGAATGGAAATTGTTCAGCGTCGGCATACGCGGCCAGAAAGTTATTCCACCCCGAAGCGAATCTATCGCGTCGTTGAATGCGAGAACCGTGATATTCCAGAACGGGTAGAGTGTGAGGAATCCGGCCGTGAGAAGAATGAGATAAACGGCGCAATCGAAAGCCACCGCGCCCGCCTTTCTTCGCGGCTTCATGGCTCCTCGTCCGGCGACGGACAGGCTCATATGATCGTCCCGTCCCCGAACCGGGCCGATAATCGGTTCGCCAATATGAGAAGTGTGATACTGACCACGGAATTGAAAATGCTGATGGCGGTACTCAGCGAGTAACGGGTGAGACTTATTCCGTAGCGGTAGGCATAGATGGCGAGGTTGTCCGCGTGACTGCGCGTTATGCTGTTCCCCAGGAGAAATGCGGGTTCGAATCCGGTGATGTGAAGAAGTCCGCCGACGGCGAGCACGAGGAGAAGAATGATCGTGGGCCGTATTCCGGGCAACGTGATGTGCCACATCTTGCCGATCCGTCCCACGCCGTCGACTTCGGCGGCCTCGTAGAGTTGGGAATCGATGCTCGTGATTGCCGCAAGGTAGATGATCGCGTTCCAGCCCATCTCCTTCCAAACTTGCGCCAAGGTAATCATCGGCCAGAAGAACGAAGGCTTCGCGAGCCAGCGAATCGGCTCCTCGATGAGTCCCAGATTCATGAGCGCGGTGTTGACCACCCCGCCGTCGGTGGAAAAGGTCGTATAGAAAATGCTCGCGACGACGACCCAGGATACGAAATGCGGCAGATAACTGATGGTTTGGATCACACGCTTGAAAAAACGCATGCGTACTTCGTTGAGTATCAAGGCGAAGGAAATAGCGAAAAAGAATCCGAAAACGATGTGAAGGGCGCTCATTACCAGGGTATTCCTGAGAACTTCGTAGAAGCGCGGATCATGCAGGAACATCCTGAAGTTGGCGAACCCTACCCATTCCTGTTGCAGACGCGGATACCGGGGAGTGAAATCCTGGAAAGCCATGAGCCAGCCGGTCAGAGGAAGGTAGGCGAAGATGCCTACCCACACGACGAAAGGCAACGACATCGCGATAAGGTATCGTTGATCCGACAGTTTCCGGGTAACTCCGGCAAACCGCGCCCGTGCGGGTCCCATGGTCGGCAGTATATCCACCCCGGGCGCGCGGCGACAATTATCGCAAACATAGGAAATCGCTATCGAAAGTATAGATTCGTCTCCCGCGCGGCGCAATAACCGAAGGCCCGCGGTATCCGCGATCGCAAGACCCGAGGCGATTCCAGTAGCGACCGATATTGAATCGGTTGATCCAACACACCCCTTTCGTCCATCGTTTCGGGTAGAAGAACGTATCGATCGGCCGGCTCACCGAAAAACGTCCCCGAAAGAGCGCAGGGCATGCCGGATTCTTCGCGTTCGTGAACACGATTCCCGACAAGTCGGGAAGCGGAAGCGGGCAGATCCTCCATCCATAGAGCCTCTATCGTTCGAGCAACACCGCGTCGCTTATTCCCTTACGATCGACGAGGAGACTTCCGTAAGGGGCTTCGGGCGTCGCGCGAACGACCGGTGTCGAAAGCGAATCGAGCGAGTCGAGAAGGGGGATCGATTCGCGGAGAGCAAATCGATCGATCGACGTCGTCTCCACGCGCAGCGTGCGCCCATCGAAATCGAACTCTCCCGGTTTCGATTCGTGGAGGTTCCAGGCGACGTAGGTC
>JAJRYZ010000268.1 GCA_024275515.1 Spirochaetota bacterium | reverse complement strand
CAACGTCGATATCGACGCGTCGGGAGACGAAAGGCGGTTTCGCGCGCGAATAGATTGCACCCCCGGGTGGACCGAGTACTACGAAAGGTGGGTTCGCGAGTACGAAAGTCCCGAGCCGGGGCTGATCGTCGTTCGCGACACCTACCGGTTGCGGCGGGGCGGCGGCGTCGAGTTTCTCATCAATACGCTTCTTCCCGTCTCGATTTCCGGCACGCGTGTGGTGGTCGGCGACGCGGAGGGCGCAATGATCGTTCACCCGCCGGCCGAGACGCGGGTGCGCGTCGACGAGCTTCCGCTCCCGGAATCCGACCTTCCGCAGAGGCGGATCGCGTTCGAACGTGACGGCAGGTCGGGTGTTCTCGAGTTCACCCTCGAGCTCGCATAAGTCGCGCGTAAGGCCGCGTCGGGGCCGGGGATCAGGGCGAGCCGACGGCGTCGATGAACGCCGTAAGGCGGGCGATCACCGAGGCCCGATCGGCCCGGCAGACCACGTCGACGACGCCGCCGTAGAGTTCGGTCGCGTTCGCTTCGTCGACGGGTCGCCCCCGCGCGTCCTCCGGGTTTATGACGAGGACCTTCCGACCCGACGCGTCGAGCGCGCGGAGCGTTTCGGGAAGATCGAACGCCGGCAATGCGCCGGGAAGAAAAGATATCGCGGGCCGGCTGTAGTGCTCCTCGTCAAGCAGCGACCGAAACGAGACGAAAGGGGCTATCGCGACGAGCGAGAAGCGGATATCGGAGATCGCCGCCGCGAGAATCGCGCCGACCGCACCGAGCCCGCGGCCGACGAGGACCAAACCTTCGACGTTCGACGAACTCCGACGAGCGATCTCCGCGGCGAGCGCCGCGACGCAACGAGATACGATACCGAGGACGCCGTCGCCGTTTCCGAACGAAAGATAGGCGTGAATGCGGTCCATGCTTCCCCACGGTGTGGTTTGGTACGGCGCCGTAAGCGGCCGGCTCTCTCCCCACCCGGGTAAGTCGGCCGCATAGAGCGCAGGCAGCGGGACATCGGGATCGCGTTCGAACATCCGCGTTACCTGCGCCGCCGGGCCGAACGATTCGATCGCCGGCCCGCGCCCCGCCTCGTCGATATACAGCACCGAGGCGCACGGGCGTTTCGGCGGCCACGGTCGAAATACCGAAAGCGGTATGTCGAAACCTTCGACGCGTGCAAGCGCTTCGGAAAACCCCTGCGACCAGAGCCTGGAGACTCCGCTTTCTCGCCACTCGTCGACCGCCGGCGCTTCTCCCACGACCGCCCTCACCTCGCCGAGCACCTCCTCGGGAGCGGACTCGGGCGTTCGCCGCCGCAGTCGTTCGGTCTCGACCGACGCGGCGAGATCGCGATGGATCGAATACATCGTCGTCTCTTCCGACGGCCGGCATCTGAGCATCTCATAGTCGAGCATCTCGAAATCGCCTCGATTCGGCGCGGGCGTCGCGGCCGGCTCCGAACCGAGCATCCGTCGGTTCAACCATCGGTTCATCCACGCGACGAATCGCGCCGTTTGCTCGAGCGTATACGCGTGACCGCTCTCGTCCTCGAAGTAATCGAACCGATCCGCCGATCCGGCATCGCGGTAGCCCTGCCGGAGGCTCTCGACGAGTCTCCTCGTCGCGTCGATGAGAAACACCTCATCGTGCTTCCCCGCCATGTAGAGCATAGGTGTCGGGATCGATGCGAGGGCGATGTCGACGTTGTCGATTCCGTCGCGAAGCCTTCCAAGCCAGAAGCTCTCCGGACAACCTGAGTAGAGATCGCCCACGGGGTGGTCCGCGAGCCGATTCAGACAGCACGACGGGCCGAAACAGGCGATTCGCGAATCGAACAGCGCCGCGAAAAGCGTCGTAATTCCTCCGCCGCTCACTCCGCTCATTCCGACGCCCCGACTCACGTCGGCCTCGTTTCTCGTCTCCAGGTAATCGATGCAGCGCAGCGCGTCGAGAACGAAGAAGCGGTTCGAAGTAAGGCCGAAAAGCGATGAGCGCACGCCGTCTCGGAAGTGATCGTTTCCACGCTGCTTTTCGGAGGACTGCCCGGGCGGATCGAAGAGAACGGCGATATAGCCGAGCGAAGCGAACGCCTGCGCGGGGATCTGGTAGCTCTCGAACTGTTTGCCGCTGTGTCCCACCGGGAGAACGACGGCCGGAAAAGGTCCTTCGCCCCGCGGGATGAAAAGCGACGCGTTAATCTCCCACCCGGGGTAGGATTCGAAGAGGACGTTCTCGATGATACAATGTCGAGTCTCGAAGCGGGTGACCGTTCTGTCTTTCAGCGGTCCCCCGTTCGGTCCGAACGGCAAAGGTCCGAACGCATCGAAGACGTGACGACGTATCGATTCCCTGAACGATTCCCAGTCGCCCTCCGCCTTCGCCTCCGCGCGGCGTCGTTCGCCCGCTTCGAGGCCCGTGAGCGCCGTGGCGACGATTCGGTCGGTAAGTTGCGTTCGCAGATCGTTCGTCGGTCGCGGTGGTCGTGGTGTTGAAATGGGTCCCACGGTGTTTCCTCCCTTTCGACCGTCTTCGCCGGCCCGAGCGACCCTCGATGTGGGTTGACCAATCGAAAATCGCCGCGTTCGGCCCTCGCAAGGTCATCTCCGTAGCGATGCGGCGGCCCCGCCGCCGATGCAGCAGAAAACGAGGCGGCGCTCCGTGCACCGACGCCGAACCGACAACGCCGGCTACGGCGCTCGTCGTCTTACGGTGCACATCCCGGTCGTGATACTCTGACCGGAAGGCGGCCCGGTTGTCAATTCGGCGATGACGGGCGCGGCCGGATCGATTTGCGAGCGGTTTCGTCGGTCGTACCGGTATGATCGGCCGCGGTTTTGATCGATCCGCTCGAAGCGGCCGATACGGCCGCTTCGGCCGGCAGGGCGGCGCGATCCCGGGGTTCGCCCCGCCGCGCAAGGAGTCGCATGGTGAGTCTCTCGTTCCACGCGGAAGGTTGGATGCTCGACGAGATCGAGCGCAGAAAGCAACTGTGGCGCGACCTGTTTGCAGGAAGACCGCTCGCCCGCGTTCCCCTCGACATTCGGGTCGGCGGAACCGCGACGCACACGATTCGCGAGCAGTATGAGAATCGGGAGCTTCAGCTCGACGCCGCGTTGTCCACGGTGCGGCAGAGTTGGAAGTTGGGCGAAAAGAGCGATTGGATACCCGCGATGCGACCCGACGTCGGTTGTTCGTGCCTCGCTTCGGCCTTCGGCGCCGAATACCACTGGAGCGACAACCCGCAACAGACGCCGGGGATTCTCCGTCGGATCGTTTCGGACGTTGAAAAGGAGGCGCCCCGGTTGCCGACGCCCGACCCGTACACCGACGGCTGGCTCCCCGAAGGTATTCGGCGAATCGCGCTGTTCGCCGAAGCGGGAGACGGGAAGGTCCCCGTATCGCTGCTCGACGCGGCCGGCGGATTAAACGTCGCCGCAGATCTTCTCGGCGTCTCCGAGTTGCTCGTCGCGCTGTACGAGACGCCCGACGCGGTGCACGAGCTCCTGAGGCGGATCCAGCGATTGTTTATCGCGACCATCGAAGCGGGGATCGAGGCGGCCGGAGGCGAGGAGTTCATTACCACGACCGACTTTCCCGATTTCTGGTTTCCCGAAGGGCAAAAGGGGCACGTGAGCGACGACATCAGCGCGAATATCGGCCCGGACCTCTACGCCCGTTTCTCGGCTCCGTACCACGCGATGGTGTTCGAACGGTTCGGCGCCGGCGGTCTTCACAACTGCGGCCCCAATCCGTGTCACGAAGCCTACATCGAAGGCGACCCGTCCCCGCGCTCGCTCGACCTCTCCGACGCCTACAGTCACGACGACCTTCCGCTCTTCCAACGGGCTCTCGCGAAACGCGGATTCATCTATCTCGGCTTCGACAACCGAATGACGCCCGACGTCGAGCCCGTCGGTTGGTATCGAGAGATAATGGAACGGTGCTCACCCGACCTCATCGTCGTTCCGGTCGTCCATGCGTCGGACGTCGCCGAAGGAGCGAGGCTTTTCGACGCCCTCCGGCCGATCGCCGTCGAATACGCCCGGCGGGTCGCGTGGGGGTGGGATAGGTAGAAGCGCGAGAGAGCCCGATCGCGTCCCACGAAACGATGCCCGATACAAGCACCACGCCCCACTCGCCTTCGACGCATCGCGAGGCCTCCGGGTGATATCTCCCTCATGGGGGTTCACGCAACTCGTGTCGAAGTGGTAAGAATGACGAACGACGACAGGTTCTGGAAAACCACCTTGCGCGTGCGTCGGAGAAAAGGAGGCATTGCCTAATGGCCATTCGAGTCGGCATTTGTGGCGTGGGAGCCTTCGCGGAATGCTTCATTCCTCTTTTCAAGCATCATCCCGAGGTAGAGAACGTCGTCTTGTGCGATCTGGACGCAGAAAAGCTGGCCGCCAAATGTCAAAAATTCGATATCGCCGACCGGTGTCCTTCGCTGGACGCTCTCTGCGCGATGGACGTGGACGCGATTGCGGTCATCACTCAGCATCATCTTCACGGCCCGCAGGCCGTTCAGGCGCTGGAGGCGGGAAAACATGTCTATTCGGCGGTTCCTTCGGCGATATCGCTTGAAGAGATCGCGCGGCTCGTGCAAACGGTGGAGAGGACCGGCAAGATCTACATGATCGGCGAGACGAGCTACTACTATCCCTGCGCCATCTATTGCCGCAGGCGATTCCGCGGGGGAGATTTCGGCCACATCGTCTACGGAGAGGGCGAATACTATCACGATTATGTTCACGGAATGTACGACGTGGCGAAATGGCGGCACGGAAAGGATTGGGAGAAGTACTTCGGCATGCCTCCGATGTATTATCCGACCCATTCGACGAGCATGATCGTGTCGGTGACCGGAGCGCACGCGACGCACGTGTCCGGCATGGGTTTCGTGGATCGGCATCCGGACAATCTCTACGCCAGGGACGACAACGTGTGGAAGAATCCGTTCAGCAACGAAACTATGCTGTGCCGGATGTCCGACGGAAGCATGGCGCGCATCAGTGAATTCCGCCGAATCGGTCATCCGGGAACGGTCGGGATGAGCTTGTACGGGACGGAAGCGGCGTACGAAGAACACGTCGGGTGCAAGACGTGGGTGACGAAGGATCGTTCGGCATGCATGGATCTATCGGAAAAGCTCAGGTGCAAAGACGTCCCCGTCGGCGGCGGGAACATGTCGAAGGTGACGTCGGCCGACGGAACGTACCGCGGCGTCTGTGACGTTCATCCGGTGGGCCTTTTGCCGAAAGAGTTCGCCGGTTTGCCCAACGGTCACAACGGATCGCACCAGTTCCTCGTGCATGATTTCGTGTCCGCCTGTGTGACCGGCCGGATGCCGCCGAACAATGTCTGGGCCGCGGCTCGTTACCTTGTTCCCGGGCTCGTCGCTCACGAGTCGGCGTTGGAGGGTGGAGTGCTAATGGAAGTGCCGGACTTCGGCGACCCTCCCGGATCATCGGCTGCAGTGGACCTGCCGGAAGGCGGATTTTAATACCGAAGAAGAGAAGACCGCCGAGCAGGGGAGGTGCACCGTGACCGGTAAGGAGAGAATAAGCTGTATACTGGACGGCCGCACTCCGGACGTGACGCCTTTGCACCACATCTCCGTATCGAGTCGAGTCGCGTCGGAGATCCTGGGGCGGGAAGCTTTCGTGGGCGGCGGAATCAACCAGTGGAGGGAGGCCACGGCTCTCTGGAACGGGAGCGATGCTCACGCCGAGTTTGTGGAACGGACCCGGAAGGATTCGATCGATATCGCCGTTGCCCTCGATCACGACGTCGTGCGCCCGGGCTATTGGCGTGATTCACGAAAGCCGACCGCCCGCATAGACGAGTTCACGTTTCGGTACGAGTCCGGAAAAGACGACGGCTGGGAAATCAGACGGCTGGATCCCAGGTCGGAACTGTACAATCGGGTCGATGGATCGGCGACACCGGAGACGACGATTGCCGACATCGAGACTCGCGTCGAACAAGAGGAAAGCTCGATCGATCGATACGAGCCGCGTCCCGAGGATTTCCCCGATGTGTGCTATATGCTCGATACGATAGGACGCGAACGGGAAATTCGTTGTCCGGGGGTATGGACCGCGATCCCTGCGAGTGAGGCGGCGTGGCTCGAGGCGACACTCGTGCGACCCGACTTGGTGGAGCGCCATCTCGATGTGCAGGCCACGCGGTCGATCAGAAATATGGAGGTTCTCGCGCCTCTCGGCGCGCGGTTGTTTTTCGGCGGGGGCGATTTTGCATCGGATTGCGGACCCATGTATTCGCCCGCGGTTTTCCACGACCTCATGCTGCCCCGGTTGCGGCGGATTTCTGAAGCGGCTCATCGATTGGGCGTCTATCATTTTTTCGGCACCGACGGGAACGTCTGGCCGGTGGCGGAGGACCTATACGGTCGATCCGGTATCGACGGGCACTATGAATTGGACCGCAGGGCCGGTATGGACATCCTCGAAGTACACCGGCGTTACCCTCATATCGTCATGGTCGGCAACATTTCGAGCTTTACCTTGCACACGGGAAGCCCGTCCGATGTTGAAGAGGAGACACGGAACTGTCTTCTGGAGGCCGGGGAGACCGGAAAGGTAATCGTGGGATGTTCGAACATCATCATTTCCGGGACCCCCATGGAGAACGTGGAGGCGATGCTGGCGACGATTTCGAAATACCGGTAGCGTCGACCACCCCTCGACCTTGCGCGACGCGCGACCTCGACGTAGAATTGAAGCGTGTGACGGCGCGATCGCCTGAGTCTGAAGCCCCGGCGAGCCGGCGCGATGCGACCGAATGTGACGTGGGGAGGAGAGTATGACGCCTCGCGAGATTGTTCTGGAACAGATCCGACATCACGCAACGAAGCCCGTGCCCTATACGATCGGATTCGAGGGTGACGTTGCCGAGCGTCTTACCCGCCACTACGGCGGCGATTCGTGGCGGGAGAGAATCGTTGCCTATATCGTGAGCTGCTGCAGCGTCGAAAGAAGAAAGCAGACGCCCATGGGGCAAGGAAAGGAGCGCGACCTTTTCGGTTCGATCTGGCGCACCGACCGCAGGCCTTTCCATCTCGAGCAACCCGGCTTGCAGCGCCCGTCGTTCGACGGCTATTACTTTCCCGAGGCGGAAGATTTCGTGGATCCGAATATGAAACAAGGCGCGATGGGAAAGCTGAAAGAGCATGCGACCCGATTCACAACCATCGGCGTCGGGTGGGGGTTGTGGGAGAACTACTGGGCTATTCGCGGATTTGATAATGCCCTTATGGATTGCGTGGCGGAACCCGATTTTTTCGCCGAACTTCTCGACCGTCTTACGGATCTGTATCTGGATCAGCTACAGATGTGCGCGGATATTCCGGCCGACGCGTTTATGTTCGGAGACGACTGGGGAGATCAGAGAGGAGTGATGGTGGGTCCGGAACGGTGGCGGCGCTTTTTCAAACCCCGCTACGCCCGTATCTACGAGGCCGCACACGCGCAGGGGAAGATCGTCATTAGCCACTGCTGCGGGAGCGTGGTCGACATCATTCCCGACATGATCGAAATAGGCCTGGATGTTCTCGAGAGCGTTCAGCCGGAAGCGCGAGGGATGAACCCATATGAGCTGAAAAAGGCGTGGGGAGGCAAGATCACCTTCTGGGGATGTCTGGGGAGCCAAAGCATCATCCCTTTCGGAACGCCGCAGGAAATTCACGCCGAAGTGCGACGTCTGCGCCGAGAGATGGGCGAAGACGGCGGCTACATCCTGGCGCCCGCAAAGGCGCTGCAGCCTGAAACACCTACGCAAAACGCCGTTGCCGTCGTGGAGGCGTTTACCGTCGAGTAGGAGGTGACAAGCCGATCCATCGATTTCGCGGGCCACGAAGAGAAGTTTCGAGGACTGATCGTCGAAACTACCGCCGGACTCGCGGCGTACACCGGCGCCGAGGCGCCGAATCGGGTCGTCGGCCGCGTTCGTCGGTTGGCGATGGAAGCGAATCGTCGACAACTGGAGGCGAATTATCGCGGCGCCGTGGAGGCGGAGCTCAGGAACAGGCTCGTACTCCTCACTCCTCAAACGGCCTCATATCTATACTCGGAGTCTCCCGAGCACCGTACCGTCGTCTACTCGGCCGGCGGCCGACCTGAACTTGAACGCGTCGTTGAGCGGGTGACGGCCGGCGCCCGATCCGATCGCGATCGGGCGCTCGAAATCATGCGCTTCTGCCGCGACTTGTACAAACGCAACCCGCGCGAGACTCACGGAGCGGGGTATCTCTACGGAGGAACCGAGGAAGAACTTATCGAGAAGGGAGAAGAGCTCTGCGAGTGCCTCGGCCGGTTATTCGTCGCGTTGTGCCGGATAGTCGGTATCCGCGGTCGAATCGTTCATCACACGATCGGCGGTCACATCGCCGCGGAGGCCCGCATCGAGGGAGGCTGGGCGTATTTCGACCCGAGGATCGGACTCAGGGTGGAGAAAGCCGACGGGGGCCTTGCTTCCACGTGGGATCTCATACGCGCGCCGGACTTGCTTTTGCGACAACCGGGCTACGTTCGGCGGGACGTCTCCGAGCAATGGAGCTGGGAATGCCGTCGGGACCGCTGCCTCAACCGGTATTTCCATCCGAACGAGGTGACCGGTTTCGTCGACTACTCCCTCGCCGACACCGATGCGTACCACTATCATCAGACAACCGCCGAGGAAGCGGCGCGCGCCGGCATGTGGGAGATACACGAAGAGTACGTCGCGCTGTCCGCCGTCGCGTTCGAAGAACACGAAACGACCGGTTCTCGGCCCTGGGCGCTCGGCGAACCTCGAGCGGTTCCGCTGGTCTATCGAAACGACGGATTCACGCCGTTTTTCGTGCACGAGCCCCGGATGACCGCACGTTCGATGGAGAAGCGGTTCATCGACCCCCTCGCGGGAACGAACGTCGAAGTTATCGAATGGAGCGTCGGGCCGGGAAGCGTCGTCTGTTACGCGTCTCGGACGGCTCAGGTATTCGGCGACGGACTGAGCGAGGCCGAGCTTGCGCTCCTTCGTGAGGGGGATCGTCGGGTCGTTCGGAACCTTCGGTCGCTCATCGATGCGGGTCACGATCCGTTGGCTATCGTAACCCGGAGGGCGAAGGAGCTTGGGCTTCGCTCGTGGATTCGCCTCGAGATGAACCACGAGTACGGCCCCGCAGACGAAGAGAACTGGAAATGGGTCGGGTTCGTCGGGCGGTTCAACAAACGGCACCCCGAGTACCGGATACCCGGAACGGTGGTTCTCGATTTCCGATTCCCGGAAGTGAGGGCGCACAAACTCGCGATTCTCGCAGAGGCCGCCCAGCGCGGGCCGGACGCGCTTTCCCTCGGTTTTTGCGTCTACCCTCCGTTTTTCGCGGAGCCCGACTCGCGGATCATGACGTCGTTCATGCGAGAGGTGCGGAAGCTCGCGCTTCGCACCGGCGCGCAACGAGGACGGAAGCTCGATATCGTTGTTCGAGTTCCGACCGAGTCGAGCGCCGAGCACGGTCTCGATTGGCGGAGCTGGATCGACGAGAATCTCATCGACGGCATCGTTGCGGCTCTCGCGCGTCAGAGCGGACGATTCGACACTCGGATCGATGAAGTGGTCGAGGCGGTGCGAGGGACGGAATGTAAGGTGTACGGTTGCCTGTGGCAGGCGCTCGGCTTTACCGACACGGATCCGCGTCCGGAAGACGAACGGTCGAATCGGAAACGGTACGACAAGCCGAAGACCGGGGCGATGTTTCGCGCTCAGGCGATGCTGCTCCACAGGGCGCGCGTCGACGGGCTTCAGCTTGCGATGAGCAGCGACGAGTGGAACCGTAGACCATGGCTGGACGAACTCGCCGACCCCGGTCGCATCGAGTACTCCGACAAGACGTACGCGGTGGATCAGAATCCGCATCTGCCGCTCGCCTTCGGCAAACCGAGAATTGCGTGCGTCTCGCTTCGGGTCGGAGACGACGTCCGGCGCGCCGTCCGCATCGGCAAGCGCGTAGTGGCCGAGATCGTTCTTTTTTGCAGAGACTTCGTCGAAAACGAAAGATTGACGGTGTTCGTAAACGGTGACGGTCCCGTGGTGTTCGATGCGTCGACCTCCGGCGTCTCCGGCCCCGACGCCGGCTCGGGTCCATTTGCACCCGAGTGGTGGCGTCGCGGCGAACGAAGAGGACGTTTCGATGCGCGCCTGCTCGTCCCCGGAACGAACGTTCTTCGTTTCGTCTATTCAGGCGCCGGTCGTGCGACCGCGCCGCTTACGATTCGGTGGGTGGATGTCGACATTCGTTACCGATAATTGACGACGCTTTGAATGAGCGCCTCGATGAGAAAGAGTATAGTAAGGTCGATGAAATCGATCGACATCCGATACCAAAGGATTGGCGACGCCAAACGATTCGTAGAGATACTATCGCATCCGGATTTCGTCTCTTTTCCCGCCAAGCCGAAAAGCGTTGAAGAGGAAAAGAGGTTTTTGCGCAAAAACAGAGAAAAACGGAACAGCGGGAGCGAATACAACTTCTCGATTACCTGGGACGGGCATGTCGTCGGGGCCGTTGGAGTGAAAATAGACCGGCATCGAAAGTATATCGGAGAGATAGGATACTTTGTCGACAGAGAGTATTGGGGCCGGGGAATAGCTCCCGCCGCGGTAAGGTTGATTGAGAAGTTCGCTTTCGATCATCTACAGCTGAAGCGAATCGAGATCGTCACTCTCAGGACAAACAGAGCGAGCCGGCGAGTCGCGGAAAAATGCGGCTATCGCCACGAAGGAATACAGAGAGGGAAACTCGTCTTGAACGGCAAGTACCTCGACGCGTGCTTGTTTGCGAAAACGGCGAAAGAGACGTCATGACACACGCGAGGTCGTGCGACGGAGCAAAGGACCGAGTGGTCACGATCATCATCGTCGAGTTCACAGCCGGCGGAGAAACCACTCGCGCGGAATAATCGCTTCGCGCAGTTCGAAACGCCGTTCCGCCGCGGGCTTTTCCGGGCGGAGTCCGGCGAAAACACCGTCCTTCACCTCGTAGTCGGGTCCCGCGAGGTAGGTGAGTAACGCCTCTCCGTGCGAAAGAAAAGTACATCCGAGGTTTGTGTACATCTCGTCTCCGGTCTCGATGTCGCCGATCTTTCTCCAGGTGTCCCCGCCGTCTGAGGAAACTGCCGCGCTCAACGGTGTCCGTATTCCGTAGTGGTGATGATCGGGCAGGTAACACGCGTCGTTCCAGAAGAGGACCAGCAGGTCGTCGGTGTCGGGGATTCTGCGTAGACACGTACAACTTTCGGGGCTTCGGAGACCGCAGGTCTGGGCCGGCTCCCAGCTCTCTCCGCGGTCGGTGGAACGGGAGAGAAAAACCGAGCCGAGTTGCGTGCGCAGACTCATGAGAAGGGTACCGTCGGACAGTTCGGCGACCGAAGGTTCCATGGCGCCACGCAACGGAAGACGGATTTTATTTCTGGAGTCGGTCCAGGTGTGCCCCCCGTCGTCGCTCACGTAGCTTCCGACATACTCATTCTCGCCGGGAACCCACACCTCGGGTACGCTTTGATACGGCAAGAGGAGCCGACCGTCCGCCGGCCGGACCAGACTCGAAGCGCCGCCTTGAAGTCGGTACTCGTTGCAGTGATTCCAGACATATTCGGGGCCGGAAAAGTCGGCGCCGCCGTCGGAAGAGCGGTAAAGCTCCATGGACGTGTCGCTTTTGGAGTGGTTTCTGACGAAGCCCAAGAGAATCTCGTTGTTCCAGGCGCACAGGTACGGGCTCATGACGTTAAGATCGCCCTCGTTTATGTCGGCGATGAGTCGCTCATCGGTCCAGGTTCGTCCGTTGTCTCGAGATCGCTGCAGGTAGATCCGCGCCAAACCGAAGTCGCCGCTTCCGTCGTCCCCGGCGGAGTAACTGTGGTAGACGATGAGTAGCTCCCCGTCGGGTTTCTCTATGATTGACGCCGTATCCGTTCGCACGCGATCTTCATCCGCCGCCACGATAGTTTTTCGTTCGATCATGATCGCTCCTCGTTCCTTCGGGAACCCCACCTTTCGATTAAGGCTATGAATCGAGTCTAAGCGCCGCGGTCACCGATCGCTCTGCAAGTTCCGATTCATCGACGCGGTTGCTGCCCCGGCGTTCGCCTCGCATAATAGTACCCGACGTTCCGGGGTTCAACCCGACCGTGCTTGTGGTCGGATTCTCCGCGCCGGAACGATAGAGGAGGATGGCGCCGCGATGCCGGTAACTCGCTCGATGCGGCGCAGTGCGTCATGGAAAGTTAGGCCGGCTACGAACGGTTGACGGGGACCGAAGCTACCACGAGGTTCCGGTTAAGGCGGCCGTTCTGTCGGCGTATGTCGGATTGCGAGACCACGCGGAGGAGGCTGAGAAAATGGCCCGATGGATTGTGTCCGTGCAGGATGAAAACGGGAGCTTTTGGCCGCATCAATCTCCCGACGGCCGGCGTTTCGGCGAAAAGTACGGGAACGCCAATTTCTATGCCGCGACGGGGCTCTGGTATTACAATTGGGCGTGTGTCCGAGAGACGCTGACGCCGACGCTTTTCCCGCCCGAAAGCCGCGAAGTCACCCTGTGATCCAAGCGGAAACGGCACACCGTGTCGGAGTAGAATGCACGCGCAGCGACCGCATTGCGGCGTGAGAAAAGCGTGAAGTTGTTTTCCGGTGTTCGCGGTGAACTGCAAAGCGAAGGGCTCCACGGATTGATTTTCGACGGGGCCGCTTTCCTCGGAAACGTCGCCTTGTTCGGTTTCGTGCCCAGACTGGGAGACGACGTTGACGAGTCGATCGCCGGCCTTCTCGTGTTGTCGGCGGTGATGACGCAGATTGCGGGCGCGTGGTGGAAAAAGGGCTTCCTTATTCGACGTCTGGTCCACAAGGCGCCTTTGCCGTCGAAGGGGTTGGGCAGGGGCCTCATGGACATCCTGCTATTCCTGCATTTTCTTCTGTTTTCAGTGATGACGACCTTCGCCTTTGCGTTGTTGGGAATCTACGATATCAGCGGCTCGGCGGGTTTCTACAAGGGTAATGTCTGGATGCTCATCGCCTTTCTGGTAGGCGGGTTCGCCACGTTTCTTGTAAAGACGGCGGAGCCGAACAAGAAGGTCGGTGTCGGGGCGAAGAACAGGCCGGCCCGACTCGAGTTCGGGGCGGACGCGCTGCTATGGATCTCCGTGAGTCTGGTGACGCGGATCTTCTGGGCCGGCTTGGTTGCGCTGATTGAACCGGCGAGGGGTATAGGGATAAACGGCCGAGGAATCGTGCTGCTGATTGCCGTGTTTTTCCTTTATTTGTTCTTTTACCTACCAAGCCGATATCTCTTTCTGCTGGAAGACTGCCGATCCGCCCGGACCTGGGTCCAGGTCGGGATAGCGATGCTGCCGGTGGTTGGACTGGTGATAATAGGATAAAAAACGGCACGGTCGCATGGTCGTGCCGTTCCGTCACATTTCCATCGCGGTTGCCTAACTTCCGGCGCGGCATATTCCGTCGCAAACGCCGACTTCTCGATGCGCTGGGCATTCGATTGGAGCAAGTTTATACTCTGTGAGTGCGCGATCCGAGAAGCATCGAGTATGGTCTGGAGATACCCACCGAACGCTATAGCGACCAGCCGTACGTCGTTAAGACGGACGACGGGGCGTGGTTGTGCACGGTGACGACCGGGGTCGGCGTCGAAGGCGTTCGGAAATTTCAGGAACGGAAGCGCCGATTGTATGATCTCAAGGTGACGAGGAGGAGGAGGTGATGTCTGACCTTACGCCGGATGTCCGGATGCGCTCGTGGGATTGGGTCGAGTCGAGTTTCTGCAGGTGGCGCGAGACGAACGAGCCGAAAAAGCCCCGCGACCCGCCGGCCGACGACGGCGAGACGATCTTTGATCCTCATCCGCCGTCCGCGAAATGAAACGCCTCCCCAACATCATCGTCTGCACGTGCGACCAGCTTCGCGCTTTCGAGCTCGGATGTTACGGCAACGAAGTGATCCGGACGCCGAACGTGGACTCTCTCGCATCGGACGGCGTCCGGTTCGAAACGGCGGTGACGAACTACCCGGTCTGCATGGCCGCACGTTCCGTTCTTCTTTCCGGTCAATACAACCGAACCTGCACGGGCGGCGTTGGAAACGTCTCCCTCCCGGGCCGGCCGGGCGAGTTTAATCTTCCCGAATATCCGGACGCCGGGCGGCCTCATCTCAAAAGCCCGACGTTGGCCGAGATTTTACGTGCGCATGGTTACAGGACCTCGGCTATAGGCAAGTGGCACATTCATTCGTGGCCCCATGACGTCGGGTTCGACGACTATCTGATTCCCCGTGTTCATCACTGCCATACGGGGCAGAGCTTTACCCGGAACGGCGGGCCGGAGTTCGTGCCCTCCGGGTACAGCGTCGATTTCGAGGCCGAAGAGGTCAGATCGTTTCTGAAAGAGCAGTGCGAACGGGCGGCTCCGTTTTTTCTTTACTACAATATCTCCGTTCCTCACTGTCCTCTTGCCGATGCACCGGAGCAATTTCGTACGATGTACCGACCCGAGGAGGTGCCGCTCCGCGCGAACGTCGATCCGGAAAAACCTCTCAAAGACCAGGCCTACTGGTTCCGCGTCTATCGCTATGATTTTCGCTACTACAGTTTGCATCTGCCGTACACCGAGAGTCTCCCGGACGACTATTCGTTGCGCCATTTGATCGCCGAGTACTACGGAGCGACGACATGGATGGACGACGCCGTCGGTAGGATGCTCGGTGCGCTCGGCGAGAGCGGGTTGTCGGAAAGCACGATCGTCGTGTTCACGTCCGACCACGGCGACAACCTCGGCAGCAACGGGCTTGTCCAGAAGGGCGGTTCGAATGAAGAATCGACGAGGATTCCGTTGATTATCCGTCCGCCGGCGTCGGACACCGTGCCCGCGGTCAATCGAACACATGTAGCAAGTCTTGTGGATCTCGCGCCCACACTCCTTTCCCTGGCCGGCGTGAACGTCCCTGAGCACTTCCATGGGCGCGATCTGTCTCCGATGTGCCGAGACGAAGAAACGGACGTTGCCTGCTGCGCGTTCATCGAGACGGGCGGCGGGGTTGCGGTGCGTACAACCGACCATGTGTACTTTCTACCGTACGTCGACTCCGACCACGGGCTTTCGGCACACGCCACGCAG
Organism: Spirochaetota bacterium; assembly: GCA_024275515.1. GTDB lineage: Bacteria > Spirochaetota > Spirochaetia > ARS1246 > ARS1246 > JAJRYZ01. Next base: position 28,954 of record JAJRYZ010000268.1, on the reverse strand, counting down.
TTCTACGATCTGCGCGGCGATCCGTACCAACGGCGAAATATGGCGGGCGCCGGCGCCCAAACGGAAGCGGCGCGGAACCTCGACGCCGAACTTCGTCGATGGGACGCCGCAATTCCGTGGGCGGCGCAGTGTCGACGGCGGCCGACCGTATGAGTGCGATGCTCAAACTGATTTGTCATGCACGACCGGGCAGGAAACGAGCCCGGGAACCGGCTCGGATGGAAATGGTCTGTTTGTTGCGGGACTTCGATGCCGCGGCGGCTTCCGGCGGCCCTCTGTCGGAGGAAAGCGGCGTGTTTTGGGTTGATCTCCGCGAGCCGGCGCTCGCGGAAGCGCAACGTCTATTCCCTCGCTTGGGGTATACCTCCGCGATCGACCTTCCCCTCGTGACGCGCGGCGCCGCTCTCAGACACACGAGGCGCGTCCGATGGAGAAAGCGAAACTATGAACTGCACCGACTCTACGAAGAGCGGGAGGACGACTATCGGTCTCAGGCGCCGGACCGAAGTGAGTTTCTTTTCGTCGATGCGGACGGAACCACCCGGCTGATTCGGGGATATCGAGGAAACGATAGACCGGGTAGCCGTCGGGGGCTTTCGGTCTGCGATGCGCGACTGCTGGTCAACCTTGTTTCCCCACCCGGAGGACAGGGTAGACTGATCGATCCGTTCGCAGGGGCGGGAGGCATCGTTCGCCACGCCCTCGCCGCCGGTTTCGAAACGTATTCGTCGGATGTCGACCCCGCCCTGTCTCCGGGGCTGACACATCTTGGAAGCGAGCATCGCGTCGCGGACGCGCGGGAACTACCCTTTCCGACCGAGTTTTTCGACGCGATCGCGACCGAACCGCCGTATGATCACGCGCAAGGGAGCGCGGCGACGCGGTCGGTCGCGGAATTGGCCCGGGTGCTTAAGCCCGGCGGTCGGACGTCTATGCTCTGCGCGACGTGGCAGGCGCGCGAGGTGTTGCCGGCGGCCGAGGAGCTTGGCCTGAGAATTCTTCTCTGTTCTCCGATCGATCGGAAAGGGTTGGCGTGCACGGTGATCGTGTGGGAGAAGCCGGTCCGGCCACCGCGCACCACGTATCCCCAAATCGATCTCATCCGATAGGATGACGAGGTGATTGAGAAACGAGTGGAGAGTACATGAACGTAATCTTGATACTTGCCGACAGCATGCGCGCCGATGCTCTGGGGTGCTACGGAAATCGATATGTGCAGACTCCCTGCATCGACTCGCTGGCGGCGCGAGGAACGCGCTTCGACACGTGCTATTCGACAAGTCCTTTATGTGTTCCCGCGCGCTCGCAGATACTGTCGGGAAAGTACTGCCATGAAACGGGCAACATGGAGAATCCCGCCTGGCGGTACCACACAAGACGGCCCGTCGAAGTCGACGGCGTCTATCTCGATCCGACGATTCCCACTCTTCCTTCGGTTCTCACCCGAAACGACTTCTACACCGCACATCTGGGCAAGAACCACTTCTATCCGCGTCACAATAGGCTCGGATTCCATCAGATGGAGCAGTGTGACTTCTACGGAAGGCACGTCTACGAAATAGACGATTACTACCTTTTTCTGAAGAAGAACGGCTGCGCCCATCTGTTCCGGGACGCTTTCGGCAGGGTGGACGCGCCGGGGGGCGCCGAAGGTGTCGTGAGAGACGAGTTCGGATTGATCGATCGTCTCTGCCCCTACGTGTCCGTGTTGCCGGCCGAGCTTCAGCATACCCCATGGGTTGGCGAGCGCGCCCGGTCCTTTATCCGCGGGCGTCCGCGCGCGACACCGTTTTTTCTGGTCGTTAGTTTCTATGCGCCGCACGACCCGTTTTGCGTCTCGGCGCCGCACGACAGGCTGATCGATGCCGATGAAATCCCTTTGCCGCCCGTGCCCGACGAGCTTGAGCCGAGCGCGATGCATTTCGGTGAACAGAGCTTGCGTCGCCGGCTTCCGGATGACACGTGGCGAAAGAACATCGCCCATTATCTGGCCAACGTTTCGCTCATCGATCGGGAGGTGGCCGGAATCGTCGAAGTCCTGAAAGAGCAAGGATGCTACGAAGAGACGCTTATCGTCATTACTTCGGATCACGGGGACACGCTCGGAGAGCACGGCATCTGGGGAAAGAACCTGCTCTATGAAGACTGCGTGCGGATTCCCCTAATCTTTCACCACGGCGGGGGGCGCGTCTCTTGCGGGGTGAAAGCGGAAACTGCGACTCTGCTCGATCTGTACCCGACGATTCTCACCTTCACCGGTACGCCGGCGCCGGAGACGCGACTTGCGGGGCGGGCGTGGGATCTTCGGAACGACCGTTCCGAATCGGGTTCCCGCGTCGTATTCGGTGAACTGGCAAACTCGGCGCACTCTCAGTATTTTGTAAGGAACGGAAAGTGGAAACTCATCCGGCTGGAAGGAGTGGGGTTGCGCGAGCTGTACGATCTGGAGACGGATCCGAATGAGCTGCACAACCTGGCGGCCGAATCAGCCGAGAAGGTCTCGGAACTCGACAGTCTCCTGTCCGCATGGATAGAGTCGGAAAAGCCGTCTTGGAGGCGGCGTCTCGTGAGTAACGAAATCGACTGGCAACGTGAACTGCGATTGTCACACCTGTGAAAGATCCTCGGGCGGATGCGCCGGCGACTGCGAATCAGTTTCAGGATCGGGACGCGGCGGAACATAGGCGTGTTCTTGCGGCCCGCGCCAAGCGAAAGGTAAGGAACAAACCGACCACGGGGCTGAAGAATCATAGGCGAAACCGTCGGCCTTGTTGGACGAGCACAGTCGAAGAAAGGAAAGCCAATGAATGCACAAGCGCTTATCTGCGATGAGAAACAGAGCTTCTCGATTGAGTCTGTCACCTTGAAAGATCCGGCGCCGGATCAGGTTGCGATTCGCACTTTCCACACGGGCGTGAGCATAGGGACTGAATTTGCTCTGATCCGCAACAGAATCTCGTGGGGGCCCTATCCTCTGTGTACCGGCTATATGGGCACCGGTGTTGTTGAAGCGGTCGGCGAGGAAATCGACAATTTCGAAATCGGCGACGAGGTCTATTTCCGGGGCAACGACGCGATGTCGCTCGTTGACGGTACTTCGGTTAGTTGCGTATCGGGCGCCCACTGCAGCCACATCGTCACCCGACCCAACACGACGCACGGGGTCGATCACCTGGTCGCCGGCGCGGCGATGGACGTGGCCTGCATGTTCGTCATGCCCGCGGTGGGGCTGCACGGCGTCGATATGGCGAACCCGCGAACGGGGGAAGCCGTGGTCGTGCACGGCGTCGGCCTTATCGGGCTGGGCGTAGTCGCGAGCTGCGCGCACCGCGGCTGTGTCGTGATTGCCGTCGATATCAACGACAAGAGGCTGGCGGTCGCCGAAAGGATGGGCGCCGACTTTGTTATCAATGGGTCTTCCGACGATGTCGCCGAAGAAGTTAGGAGAATCGCTCCGGAGGGCGCCGACGTTGTCTTTGAATGCACGGGGATTCCGCGGTGTATCGATCCCGCCCTTGCTCTCTGCCGCGAAAACGGCAGTTTCGTTTGGCAGGGTAACTACGGCAGCGACCCTGTGTCGATACATTTTCTTCTTCCGCATGGTCGCCAGCTAAGGACGTTTTTCCCGTGCGACGACGGCCTGCAGCCGTGCCGACGCGCCGTCGTAAAAAACATGGCGATGGGCTCGTTAAAGTGGGAGCACTGCATAAGCCACCGAATCGGGTTTACCGAAGCGCCCGCGGTGTTTCAGCGCATCAGCGACGGAAGAGATGCGGATATTGTCGGTATTGTTATCAATTGGCACCTCTGATGTCGTTTGCCTAATGCCGAAGGAAAGGTGGTTATGAGCACGGTATTGATTACGGGGGCGAGCGGTTTTATCGGTCGGGCGCTTGCGGACGCCCTGTCGACTCGGCACGGCGTGATCTGCATGAGCCGAAAGGATCCCGGTCTGGATCTTCCGTGGATACGGGGTAGCTTCGCCTCTTTTGAAGACTTGCGACAACTCGACGGTAGTCGGATCGATATCGTCGTACATCTCGCCGCGGTAACCGGCGGCAGTCCGGAACGTGACGGGATTCTTGTCAACGTCGAGGGCACACGGTGTCTGATGCGATATCTGATACAGCGTGGCTGCAGAAAGTTCGTCATGGCATCCTCCATCGCGGTCGTGGGCATGCAAAGCACGCGATTCAGACCCCTCCGGATCCCCATTCCGGACGATCATCCCTGTCTCGACCGCGACGGCTACGGGTTCTCCAAGTATTTGATGGAAGAGGTCACCGAATACTACCATCGGCGGAATCCCGAGATTGATGTGATCAACCTGCGCCTTTCGACGGTGTGCCCGGACGAGAATATGCCTGCTCCCCGGAGCGTGGGTCCGTTGAACGAGTGGGCCCTGGGCGGGATTACGGTCATGGCGCGGAGCGATGCAGTCCGCGCCTTTGCGATGGCGACGGAGACGCCTCACCGGCCTGGGGTACGCACAATGAACGCCGCCGCCGCAGCAGCGTGGACGGCGGCCCCCGTTGTCGAGATTCTTCGAAACTGGTGGGGGAATGACGTCGATCTCTCGCATTTTGAAAAGCCCGGACATGAATACGATTCGGTCTACGATGTAAGTCGTGTCAAGAGCGAGATAGGATTCGTTGCGGAGAAAACTGAGGCGCTGATCGGCAGAGTATGCCGATTGTAGGCATTTCCATATGGCGAGAATCCTGTGGACGACCCCACATTAAGGGGGGCGGCGGAATGTGCTTCGGCTACCGGACGTCCTGTGCGGTAGAAAAACTCATCCGAGTCAATAGGACGAAAAACGGGTGGAAATGGCCATAATACGCAAGCGGCTTGCAAGAATGGCGTTCGAGGCTGTCGCGACGATCGTTTCGCCTCGTTCGCCGTCACGCAACAGCGCGGATGAGTTTTCGCCCTACAGCATCCGGCATCCGCCGGTTGCAATTGGCTGATTATTCCCGCAGCGCGTCCAACAGTGGCGCGCGAGCCCGATCCTCGATCCGATCAGCAATACAAAACGGGCGGCCATTCCGGATGGAACGGCCGCCCACGTGCGCTTGAGCCTGGAACCGAAGTAGACTTCGACGTTCCTGTGCGGCTATCCCTGCGTTTTGACGGTCTCGAGCAGTTTCCTGAGACCGGCATCCATCATGTTTTTCACGTACCCGTCCCAGGCGGCGTCGATGTCGATCTGCCCGGTCACCGCCTGCCAGGCGAACTCCTGCTCGATCGTCGAGACGTTCGACAGCAGCGCCCGTTCCTCGTCGTTGAAGGCCGGCCGGAAACCGTATCCCGGACCAAAGACCTGGTTCTCTTCGAGGAAGGTCTGCAGCGCATGTCGGCGGGGCTCGATGTACACCTTGTCGACCGGGGGGACGATGTGCGGGATGTTCCCGATGATCATGCGAACCCCAAGTGCGGTGCTCGCGGCCGAGTCTTTTGCCGCCCTGCCCTTGATGGGCACCGCGTAACCGTCGGCATTCCACTCCCAGGTATCACCCTGCGCACCACCGTAGAAAATCCGTGCGTACACATCCGCGTCGGTGTACATCTCCTCGACCATTTCGAGGATCTTTACCGTGACCTCATCGCTCGCCTTGATACCGATCGCCCAGGGATTCCAGTTCGGGTCCCGGAACCACGTGCCGCGCTGACCGTCCGGTCGGGCCGGCGTAATCGAGTACGCGATGTCGCCGTCGGGATTCTTTTCGCGGTAAGCGCCCCACGGTCCGCCGACCACGTTCGACTGCCAGGCATCAAGATCGGACCATGCGCCGAACTCGTTGTTCGACATCGCCCGCAGCATGTCCGCACGCACCATCGTCACCGTGTCCGGGTGGATGATCTCCTTCTCCCACCAGGTGTTGACGTACTTGAGCGCTTCGCGGTAGTTCGGGTCTACCATCGAGTAGTACCCCTCGCCGTCCTTCACGTCCCAGGTGAAGAGCTGGATACCGTAGGCGCCGAATACGTTCGGGAGAAAGTTCGAATTGAACAACGCGCTGTTCTTCCATACCGTATAGCCGTAGGAGTCCTTTTTGCCGTTCCCGTCGGGATCCTCGTTCCGGAACTTCAACAGGATTTCCTCGATCTCTTCGAGAGTGTCCGGACCTTTGAAAAACGAGGTGCCCGGAACCGGTTCGGGTTCAAAACCGACGTTGCGCAGCCAGTCGGCCCGGAAGCCCATAACCTTGCCGGTAGAGGCCATCGATAGCGCAGTAGGTACCGCGTAGTTCGTACCGTCTACGACCGTTCGCTGCCAGACCTTGTCGCCGAGGTAGTGATCGGCCCATTTCATGTAGCCCGGCATATACCGTCTGATCATGTCCTGAGACAGTTCCTTCACGATTCCGAGGTCGACCCAGCTCGCGCTGAAACCGCCGAGGAAATCGGGGATGTCTCCCGAAGCGAACCTGACGTTCACCGCCTCCGTGTCGTAGTTGTCGATGCCGTACCACGGCTCGAGCTCGACGTTGAAGTACTCCTCGATCCAGAGCTCCGTCGGCGAATCCGGTGCGAGCGTGGTTCCCCGCATGGTGAATGGGCGCACGGTGATCACGAGCTTCTCCTTGCTGATCGCGCCCTCCTGCGACCCGGCGGCGAACATGCCGACCGTCATTAGCGACAACAGCAGCAGCGTTGCCACAACTTTCGTAGCGATTCTCATACATCCCTCCTCAAGGAATCTCTATTCCCCCGCACCGGGGGTATATCGCCCTCCTTCGGGCGCATTGCCTGATTGACGCCGCACGGGCCGGCTACCCTTTCACCGATCCGAGCATGATCCCCTTCACGAAATAGCGCTGCAGGAACGGGTATGCCGCAATGATCGGACCGATCGAGACGAACAAAAGCGCCGCTTTGATCGTTTCCGCCGTGATCATCCGCATCTCATCCTGTTCGAGCATATCGAGCTCGTTCGTTACCTGGTTTTCGATGAGGACGCGACGGAGAAGTACCTGGAGCACCGTCAGGTCGCGCTGAGGTGTGAAAATGAGCGGAAAAAACCAGTCGTTCCAGTGCTGCACCGCCGCCCACAACGTCACCGTCGCAACCACCGGTGTCGAAAGCGGCACGATGATCCGGAATAGCACCTGATACAACGTCGCGCCGTCGATGGTTGCGCTTTCGATGAGCTCATGCGGAATCTCGCGAAAGAAATTTCGCATAATGATGATGTAATATGCGTTTGCGGCGAGGTGGAGTATCCAGGATACTCGCGTGTTCAACAGCCCGAGCTGCTTATACCACAGGAATGTCGGAATAAGCCCTCCGGAGAAAAACATGGTAAAGACCAAGAAGAACGTGATGTGCTTGATACCGGGTAGTCCCTGGTCCGCGAGTCCTAATGCCGCGGTAAAGCTCACCACGAGAATAACCGCCGTGCCGACGACGGTCTTAAAGATCGAGTTGATGTACGCGGTCCCGATGATACCGCTGTCGAATACCTTCTCGTAGTTCGCGAACGTGAACTCCAGCGGCCAGAGTTTAATGCTGTCCTGGATCGATGCGTCCGGGGTATTGAACGAATCGACGAGCAGATACCAGAATGGATAGAGAATCGACAGCGAGAACGCCGCCATGATGAAGTACACGGAGAACATGAATGCCCGGTCGGAGACGGTCCTCGTTCCTATCTTGCCGACGGTGCGATGGACGAAATCTACCGGTGTTCCACTCATAGTGTTCATGTAACTGTGTACGCTCCCGCGTGTCCGATCTTCTTGACGAACCAGTTGGCGCCGACGAGCGCCACAAGTCCGACGACATTTTGAAACAGTCCCACCGCCGTCGCAAAGCTGTACCGGAAATCCTGCAGACCGACCCGGTACACATAGGTACCGATTATGTCCCCGACGTTGTAGACGAGCGGGTTGTAGAGGTTGAAAATCTGATCGAAGCCGAGCTCGAGGATGTTACCCAGGCGCAACAGAAAGAGAATGACGATAACGAACGTGATGGACGGAAGGGTGATGTAGCGCATCTTCTGTAGCCGTCTCGCGCCGTCGATCTCCGCCGATTCGTAGAGCGACGGGTCGATACCGCTGATCGCCGCGAGGTAGATGATCGAGCCCCATCCGATGCCCTTCCACATGTCGCTCACGGTAATGATGATGAGAAACCAGGTGGGACGCTGCAGGAACAGGACGGGGCCGTCGATTCCGAGCGCGCGGACGATCATGTTGGCCGGGCCGTTGATCGATGTAAGTGGCCGGATGAGACTCGCGACCACGACCCAAGAGAGAAAGTGCGGCAAATAGCTGATCGTTTGGACGATCCGTTTGAACCGAAGGTTGAAGATCTCATTTAGCAGGAGCGCGAAAATGATCGGCATAGGAAAGGCGATTCCCATCCTGAGCACACCGTTGATAAAGATCGTGTTCCGAAGCACTCGCGCGAAATCCGGCGCCGTAAAGAGACGTCTGAAATAGGTCCACCCCGCCCACGGACTCCCGAACAGCCCGCCGAGGACGTTGAACTTCTTCCAGGCAAGGACGATGCCCGCCATCGGGATATAGCGGAAAACAATGAACAGCACCACCGCCGGAAGCAGCAGCACGTAACGTTCACGGTACTTCCAGATTCGAGCTTCGATGCCCATTCTTCCCGAGCTATTCACGTGTGCGTGACCACGGTCCCGAGACCTCCGGGATGTCTTCACCGCCGAGCCCAGATTCGACATTGGTTCTATGTACCACAGGGATTCATTCCGCGAAAGGACCGAAAGTACCGGATGCGGCTAGTACTTCGGTATCGGAATAAACGCGGATGCGCCGTTCCGGAGTCTCCTTCAGCCGCCGGGTGTGCCGCTGATCCGGTTCATGAGTCGTATGAGCTGCATCCGGTTCGAGACATAGAGCTTTTCGTAAATCGTGTGAACGTGATTCTTCACTGTCTGGTCGGCAATGCCGAGCACCTCGGCGATCTGATGATTGTCGTACGCCTTGGTGAGCAGCGACAGTACCTCACGCTCCCGCGCAGTGAGCGTTGCACACAGTTCCCTGATGTCCTCGGGAAGGTGCCTCGTCGCATCGCGCGCGAGCAGGGCTTCGGCCCCTTCCCTGAGCAGCTTCCCCGCAACCCCGGGTGAGATCTGGATCGTGCCGGTGGCAGCCACCCGTATGGAGGCCGCGAGCTCGCTCGGTGGTATACTTTTCAGAAGATACCCGGCCGCTCCATACTTCATCGCATCACCGACGTATTCGTCGTCGTCGTACGTGGTCAACATGACGATTTTCGTGTCAGGACGCGTAGCCATAAGCCGTCTCGTTGCCTCGACGCCGTCCATCACCGGCATTCGGACGTCCATCAGCACCACGTCAGGATGCAACCTCTCGGCTATCTCGATAGCTTCCACACCGTTCAGGGCGACACCGATGACCTCCATGTCGTCACTCCGTGACTCGAGCACGATTCGAAGCGAATCGACAAACAGCTTCTGATCATCCACCAGAAGCACCCGGATCCTCGCCACGCCTATTCACTCCTCTCTGCAATCATCGGTAGGATGAGCGACGTCTGAAACCCATCTGCAACGTTCTCGGCCGCGATGGCGCCGCGGAATCTGGCGGCGCGTTCCCGCATACCCGAGAGCCCGATGCCCTCGGTAACGACCACCGAACCTCGCCCGTTGTCTCTGATCACGACCTTCAACCCCTCATCCGACATCCAAAATCGAACCCAAATCCGCGTCGCGCGGCCATGCCGAAGGGCATTAGTCAGACCCTCCTGGACGAAATGGAACAGCATCGAGTCGACCTCTTCCCCGAAACTTGCGGGCACATTGCCGTATTCGACTTCGACCTCGACCGCTCCGACGGTGTCGTATGTCGAAACGAGCTGCTTGATCGCGGCCAGTCCGCGGATCGGCGAGTCTTCCTGTTCCCGGAGCTCGCGAAGTGACCTGCGTGTCTCGTCGAGACCTGACTTCGCCTGGGCTCGGGCGGCCTGCATCATCGTCTGAACGCGCTCCGGATAGTCGAACACGAGATCGGTGGCCGCTTCCATCATCATGATCAGGTTCGTAAGTGTGTAACCGATAGTGTCGTGAATCTCCCGTGCGATCCGGTGTCGCTCGGAGTTGCGGCTCTTCTCCGCCGCGTGGAACGCTGCATCCTGCAGCATGACGTTGCTCCGAGACAGCTGCGACACCGCGATGTCGAGCCGGTCGTTCACCTCGGTGGCCTCGATAAGCCTCTCGCGGTATCTCGTGAGGAATCCCGCGGTGACGCCGACGATCGTCGGAAGCAGCGTGAACAGCAGCACCCGAGGGATAATCGTCGGTGAGGCGTCGAAGGAAATCATCTGCACAAGTTCCATCGTCACGAAACTCGTCCCGATCGCTGCACCCGCCACAACGAGATTGATCGGATACGGTTCGTACACCCCGATTTCAAACACGATTGCCGTCAGGAGCAGCAACCGCATGTCGAACCACACAGGATACGGCGTGAAAAGCGCAAAATAGACCAGAAGTCGCACCAGAAAAACTAACCGCGACAGCCATCTCGGTTCGACGAAATACGAGCCGATCACTCCGGCGCCCAAGAGCGAACCGAGCACGACCACCTGCGCGTCGGTCGCAGAAAACGAGGGACCGACGTCGTGCAGAATCGTGTAGATCCACAGCGCCGCGAGATGACAGGCAAGCGAGATGCCTGCGGTCACGATCGAGAGCGTTTCACGACGCCGAGGTGATTCGTACACTCCTTCGTGTCTACCACCTTCAGGCGCAGCCGGCAACTCCCGACGGCGGTGCCGGCACTCGCGTCGTACGCGCCGATCGGCCGGGTTTCGCCCGCTCGGCGCCGGAGCGACTACACGGATAAACTTGCAAACGTGGGGACGAGACTGATAGGGTATTCGGCATGAAATCCATCGGCGATGCGGCAAAATTTATCATAGCCGACCACAACTCGATCGGATCCGCAGATCACTGCCCGAATCCGCTCGGCTGGTATCATTCGGTCGCAGGAATCGAAAACACTCCCGAAGGACTCGTGGCGACCTACCGTCTCTCGGACTCGCACACCGGGGTGTATACGCACATCATGACCGCCCGGTCCTCCGACGGTGGGAAGAGCTGGAGCGCACACCGTTCCATCTCTCATCGGAACGTGTGGGAACACCGGTCGGTATGGGTCGCTCCGCAACTCTCCCGTCTCCGGAACGGAAGGCTGGTAGTAATCTGCGATCAGGGGAGACGATCGTCCGGACAGGACTGGCCGATGCTGACCCGTTGGCAGGAACGGCCCGCCCGCGGCATGGATAACTACCTCCTCTTCAGTTCCGACAACGGCCGCACGTGGAGCGAACCGGTCCACATCGACTCGGTCGGCGGCGAGCCCGGCTACATTACCGAACTCCGGAACGGGAATCTCATCTATACCCGAACCGAACCGGCCCGTTACCCGGGGATGTTTCAGCCGCCGGCGCCCTGGGGCGACGTCTATTACCGGAATGTCGCCGTCGGGTCCACCGACGGGGGAAACACCTCGTCGCCGCTTGGGGTGGTCACCGATGCGCCCTACTTCGGGGATTCGGAAGTTGGGACGGTCGAGATCGAGCCCGGGCATCTGCTTGCACTGACCCGAATCGGACATGGGGGTGGGAAGTTTGGACAGCCGAGTCGGATCGTTCACAGCTATGACGGCGGACGCACATGGCAGACGCCGACGCTGTCGCCGGTGTACGGACAGCGAACCGTGGTACGAATGCTCCAATCCGGGAATCTGCTGGTTACCTACCGGAACCGGTGGGGTACCCCGGCCACGTGCGCTTTCGTTTGGAGCCCGGCGGAAACCCTCGCTTTCCAGACGACCTCGTTTCTCTGGGAGCGTGATCGATGTTCGCTAAGAGACGGGATCATGCACGTTCATACCGCATCGGGCAGACAATCTGAGGTCGAGTTTTCGCTCTTCCCTGCGCTGAGTGCAGATACGCGCGTGCTACTCGAAATCGAGCTTCGCAGGGGGGCGGGCTCCGGCGTAATCGTGCTCTCGGCCGGATTCGGCTTGCGAATCGATGCCGGCCGCGTTTCCCTCGCGAGAAGCGCCACGGCGAGCCACGAGTCCGGCTGTGTCGCAGACGCCACCGTTTGGGAAGGCCCCGGAGTCACCACCGCGACGGTGGAGACCGGCGTGTGGCACACCTACCGGCTCGAACGAAGTCCCGCAGACTGCCGGGTGTACATCGACGGCGCTCCGACGCTCCACACCGACGACCCCGGTCTGTTGCAGCAGGTGGTTCGATTCGGCTCGGGCGGACAGCTCGAATCGCAATGGCGACGCGCCTGTGCACGCGTGGAGGATTCCGCCGGATACTCGATCGACTGGGAGTGGGACTCGGCACGAGGCTACCCGGATCAGTTCCAGCGCGACCGGGTTGTCGTCCTCGATTACGGGTCGGACTCAGGCTACAGTGACTGGACCCAACTCGATGACGGGACGATAGTCGTCGCCGACTACAATTCCTGTAGTTTCCACACGATCAACTCAGGGGGGCCGCAGCCGGTACTGAGATGCTATCGCATTACGGAAGAGGATTTGTGGTAACGCGTTCGACTGGTTGGGCACGTGCCGGATTCCGCACCGACCGTTCCTCCGGCTCTCAGTTTTACAAACGGCCGCTTCTGTTTTCTCTTACCTCCTACCGATAGGCCGGCGGGTCGATCGCTCACGGGTCCACCCTCGGTTCAATCTTGGGAAGGACCTCACGGTCGACAATGCCGCCGCACTCGCGTAGCCGCCCACGGAGCGCCTCCGGTGAGACCTCGCCGAATGCGACCCGCACCATCGCCGCCGCAACTCCCGCGGCCTCGCCCATGGCCATAGAGGGAGCCATCACACGAATCGGGCCGAGGACGTCGCGCTCCACACTGACGCACCGACCGGTGCAGATCAAATTCTCGATCGGCTTCGGCAGCATGATCCGGTACGGGATCGGCGTGCTCAGGCTTTTCTTCACGCGGCTCTCGTACTTCCGGCCCGACTCGTCGACGAGCGGTTGAACACTTGGTCGTTTCGGGTCCGGAAGATCCCAACCGTATATGCTGAACCCCACGGTGTCATCGAAGGAAGCATCGCGCTGCAGATCGCCCACGGTGAGCTCGAAGTCGCCGACGATTCTTCGCGTTTCGCGAACACCGAGCATCGAAGCGACCTCCTTGACTTGGGCGTTTTCGAAGCCGGGAACGTGGTCACGCAAGATGGCAAGCAGCTCCTCCGTCTCCTTCCTCCCGCGGACGTATCCTTCGGTTACCGATGCGCCGTCGGTGCCGTCGATTCCCGTTAATCTCGAGGTGTTGATCATCGCCGTCTCATCGTCAACAAGCTGCACGCTAATGAATGCATCGTACGGGAAGTTCCAGATTCCCGCCTCCCGGAGCTCCCGGATCTTCCCGCGGAACTTCGGAGTCCGGTTGCGGTTGATAGTCTCCGAAAGTTTGCGGTGATCGACTCCGTATACGTGAAATACAAGGGTAACCGGAGTCATTAACCCATCCTCGTCGCGACCCTTCCGGACCCCGCACCCCGACAGCGCGGCAATGTCGGCGTCGCCGGTGGCGTCGACCACGCACCTCGCCGGCACCGCCGCGAATCCGCCCTTGTTGTGGATCACGATGTGGCTGATCCTGGTGCCCTCGACGATGGCGTCCACCGCCTGCGTGTCGAGGAGGAAATCCACGCCGGCATCGATCATGCGGTCGTCGAGTAGCCGAGCCACGCCGTGCGGATCGAGCGGGATGCCGTGGATGAACCAGGGAAGCCAACCGTGCGGTTGGTAGAGGACTCCCACCGGCAGCGTCGGAATGAGCGCACTCCGACGGTCCGCCGCTTCCATGGAAAGCGAACGGAACAGCCCTCCGACCACCCACTCGCCGCCCTGGGTTCGTCCGCCAAGCCAGTGCGACACCAGCCCGGAGGTCGCGGCGCCGCCGAGATTCGCCCTTCCTTCGATGAGCAGCACCGAGAGCCCGTCGCGAGCGCCGGCGAGTGCGGCAGCGCACCCTGAGGGACCTCCCCCGCAAACGACGAGATCGTACGGCTTCGTTGCATCCATCGATTTCTTATAGGTCATATGATCCTACACCCTCCCGGTCTCCGCTCCGGGGCGGAAATGCGGTCGACTCACCCTACTCCGCGGAAACTGGTCACACAAGTCGGCGCCGATCGGATTGTGGGTGTCGTATGCCGCGAGTTCACGGCTGTGCGGTGCATCCACTTGATTCGACTCGGACGCTTAGTAGGATGGCATTATCAAAGGAACCCTTCGTTGCCAACTGCGACGCTCGTGGAGAAATGTGTATGATCGAAATCGGTGCCGAGCGACAGCTTTTTGTCGATGACCGACTGATCTCCCGTGTTCACGGACTCGAACGGAGACTCCACCGGGCACGGAAGCGAGGACCCGTTCTCATCGCCGAGAGGCCATGGGAAGGGACTCGCGTATACTGCTTCGGTACGGTCCTTCGCGACGAGACCGAGGGCTATCGGATGTGGTATATCTCTCGGCTCGGCGGAGGCAACCAACATCGGGCGCCGGGACTTTCGCCGCAGGGGGACGAGGTGTGTTACGCTACTTCGCCTGACGGCGTGCACTGGGAACGTCCGAATCTCGGATTGTCGGAGTTCGACGGGTCGACGGACAACAATATCCTGTTCGCCAACGGCCACTGCCCATCGGTTCTTTACGACCCGGACGCTCCGGACGACGAACGGTACCGGATGGCCGTACACGGCTGGGGCGAGCACGCCGGCTATACGTTGCGACACTCCGCCGACGGCCTCAGGTGGACTTTCTACGATGAAAGCCCCATGTTCTCGCCAACGGTGCGGAACGAGGTGATGTGTCTCACCCATGATCCGCGAACACGCAGATACTTTGCATACCACCGGCGATGGGCCGACAACTACACACCGAGGAGACGCGTCATCGGTGCGAGTTGGAGCGACGATTTCCGGCATTGGTCACCGGCACGGCTCATCATCGTCCCCGATGAACAGGACATCGGACACGCGTTCTCTGAACGACTGGGCGCCGAATTCTACGACATGTCGGGGTTTTGGTACGAGAGCGGGTTCCTCGGGATCCTCCCGGTATTTGTTGTCGAATCCTACGAACCTGATGCGTCGGCCGACGGATCTAACAAAAGCCCGTGGGACGGACCCATCGAAGGTCAGTTCGTGCACAGCAACGACGGCCTCGACTGGCGCCGGTTCGAGGACCGAACACCCATTCTTCCGCGGGGCGATGCCGGCAGTTTCGACGCGGGCTGCATCCTCGGCTGCGCAAACGCGCCGGTTATTCACGATGACCAGGTGTGGCTCTACTACACCGGTGTCAACACGACGCACGGCGGCTCCATGCCTCCCAAAACGATTTCGATTGGCCTTGCCGTCTGGCGGAGGGACGGGTTTGTCTCTCTTGCCGCCGGGGACCGGGACGGATACGTCGAGACACCGCCGCTGCTTACCGTAGGATCGCAGCTGTATATCAACGCCAATTCGACCGGCGGGCAGCTCACTGCGGAGATCGTTACCGTCGACGGGGCGGTTCGTCGCGGATTCAGTCGCGCCGAATGCGTGCGTTGTGAAGGCGATGCGGTGCGTCATCGCGTTACCTGGCGCGAGCGACGAGGAATCGATCCGACACACCCGTTCCGACTGCGGTTTCATCTCCGCAATGCCGACCTGTATAGTTACCGGTTCGAATAGTCGTGGGACGGAAAACTCCTCCGGTCTCAACAGGCAACTCGCGGGGTACGAATACTCACCCGAATCTTTGTATGCCTCATCAAGAAAGCTTTTCACGCTCCGATCCGGCGCAACGATCTGAGACCCGATTCCTGTGTTCAAATCGGTACTAAAATCGTCGTCAATAATGGGGAAAGCTCGGGGACTCGCAGCAGCATTATTTCGTTATTGCGTCGCGGTGGGAAAGCGGCTATCGTGGGTATGGGAAGTCAGGAGAGAATTTTCAATCGTATCGGAGGAGGCGTCGTACGAAATCCTGGAAAACAGTTATGTTGGCGACGGCCTATGCTGTCTTGTTCACTCTGGATGCTGAAGCACATTGTCCGCTTTGCACCGCAGGGGCGGCGCTGGCCGCCGGCGGAGCTTTGTGGTTGGGCGTGAGTCGGGCGGTTGTTGCGCTGTTCGTCGGAGCGTTTGCGGTATCGGTCGGGATTTGGATTTCCAACCTGATCAAGAGACGATTTGTGCCCTTTCAGAAGGAAATACTCATATTGCTTTCTTTCGTGACGACAGTCTTGCCTCTTGTTCCGCTTATGAGAGACGGTCGTCCGTTTCATGTCTCCATCAGCGGGGATTACGGGTCGTTGCTTAATAATACCTATATAGTCAATCTATCTCTGGTGGCAAGCGTTGTCGGCGGGCTGATCGTCATTGCGGCGCCTTTGCTGAGCAGGTGGATTTCGAGATTGAGGGATGGGAAGATGATTCCCTTTCAAGGCATATTGCTTACTTTTGTCGCTCTCATAGCCATATCTGTTTTGATACAATTGTTGTAATAGAAGATGGATTTGTTCTTCATACTCATGGGAATTACAGTCGCTTTTTTTGTTCTTTTGATAATAAAGGAATTTCTCGGCAAGAGGTTGAAGGAACGGTTCTGTGTGATCTGCTTCTCCATTGCATTTACGTGGATAACGCTTCTCGTCATGTACCGGGTGCGAGTTTTTCACAATCCCATCGTTCTTGCGCTTCTGATCGGAGAGTCGACGGTTGGCGTATTCTATTTCGTCGATTCGATCGCCGCCGAAAAGTTCAAAATATTCAGACTGCCGTTTATTCTGACACTCATTGTCGCCGCCTATTCCCTTTTGCGCATTCCCGGCGACATTGTCAGGAGCGTGTTGTTTGTAATCGCATTATGGGTGGCGATCGGTCTGGTATACGTGTTCCGTCGCAATCGGAGAATGAATGCGTTCTTGAAGCGCATGATCGAATGCTGCCGAAGATGGTAACGGACCGTTCGCCGGAAGGGCCTCTCCACATTCGCCGTCGACAGCGGCGTCTACGGCGCCGGACGAAAACCGTCGGCGGCCGTCCCGAACGTCGCCCTCGCTTTCGCATCAAGCTGAGACAGAAAAGCGGGCCATGCCTCTTTGTCGATGAAAGGATTCTCGCCGTTGATCATTCGTTTGCGCTTGCCTAAGGTGTCGTTTTGGTCGGGATGAGCGCCGATAAAGATGTCTACTTTTCGAGCTTTCAGCTTCTCGATGGATTCCATGTACCGACTTCGAGTCCGGCGGGACAGGTCGTACCGTGCCAAGTATTCGTCGGTAAGCGTGTTGATGCCGGGTCCTCCGTGAATGCCTACGGCGTACTCGTTTCGGCCGTCGTGAATCTGGAAAAAAAACGACATCGATCCGGGGGTGTGCCCGGGAGTGTGCACGCATTCGATATCGATTTTCCCGATGGTGAGGGTTTGACCGTCTCGCAGCGGACAATCAAGAACAAATGATTCATGAAAATCGACGCCGTACTCGGGCGACCACGACAGTTCCGGACGTTCGGTCAAAATGAACTCATCATCTATTCCCATAGCCGTCTTGGCGCCGGTGAGCTCGACAATCGCCTTTGTGCCGCCGAAATGGTCATAATGTCCGTGGCAATGGAGAATACTGCGCAAATCGGCGGGGTCGAATCCCAAACGGCGAATCGACTCGAGAAGCAGGTACACGGTCTGCGGAAACGCGGTGTCTAAAAGAACGAGTCCTTCTCCCGTGTCGATCAGGTGCGACGACACCTTGCTGTTGCCCACATAGTACAGACCACAGGCAATGCGAAACGGTTCCACGTGGTATTCCCAGGGATGAATACAGATGTCTTCCGTCATATCTCCGCCCTCCGTCGTCCAGGCTACGCGCGGGTCCGATCGAGCAAAAACGCTGCGGGCTGTTCCAAAAGCTTGCGGTTTCCCGTCAAAGCGGCTGTCAGGCATTTTAGTCCCCGGGCGCTCGCATGCCAAGACAGCGATCGTTGCGCCGGCGCGGAATGACCGACGGCAACCGGCCGGGCCATAGCTACTCGATCCGAGAGTATGACCGGTGGAAACGTGAGCGAACGGGCGCGCCGACTGAGAGAAGTCCTTGCGACCGTGTCGGCGACGTTGCGCGATCCACGCCGGGATTCGGCCAACGATCCGGGCCGGCACGGGATTGAAGCGTTCTCGCAGGCGATTCGCTGATCAAATCGGCTAGACGTCGGAGAATGCCGAAGCGAACGCAGGTTTCAGTCTCAAAATGAGAGCCACTTCAACGATTCCAGCAATTCGAAATCCGGCAGGCCGGACTTCGAATCGGTCGGCAAGGCGGCCTCTGCTGGACACGATTCTGCACACGGTATTCAATGGGAAGCGAGGAAGATGCTTGTGACGGTATTAGGCAAACTGGCAAGCGCTCAAGGAACTCGGAGTGAGGTTCCGAATCAGGAATTGGCGCGCGGGTTGGCCGAACGTAAGGATGCTGCGGCGATAAAGGAACTGGTCGAGAATCTGTCGAACAACGACAAAGCGATTCAAAGCGACTGCATCAAAGTCTTATATGAGATCGGATATGTTGATCCCCGTCTCATCGCCGAACACGTCGATGAGTTCATCGAACTGCTCGGCAGCAGAAACAACAGACTCGTCTGGGGAGGCATGATCGCCCTGTCTACCGTCGCCGGCATAGCGGCGGAACGGATATTCGACAGGAAAGAAAGCGTTCGGGCGGCCGTCGAGGGCGGTTCCGTCATCACGATTGATGCGGGAATAAGGACTCTTTCCAGAGTCGCCGCTTCACGGAACGCCTACAACAAGGAACTCTTTCCCTATCTTCTCGATCTTCTGAGAAACTGTCGCCCGAAGAGCGTGGCGCAATTCGCCGAGAGTATTTCTGAAGCGGTAACGGCGGAGAACAAGCGTCGGTTCCTTGCCGTCCTTGACGCACGGCGGGATGCGTTGAGCTCATCGCAACTAAAACGCGTAGAGAGATTGTTGAGAAAGCTGACGGCGGTGACGGCGGATACGAAGAGTTGATGCGGCGGCCGCGATAGAGCCGCACGTGTGACGGAGTCCCGGAGTGACCGATCGACCGAACATCATCTTCGCGACCGCGACGCCGAGTTCGTTGCCAGGGGCAAGGGAGGCGGATTCTTCCATCTGTATGATTTGAACGTGGAAACAGGAGTGTAGGAGAGGTACGTGATAACCTGCAGTTTCTGCCCATGTGGGCGCCGCCGCAATTGACCCGGATGGCGACGGGAGATTGGAGATCGTCGGAAAGGCGTGGCGCGCCAACAACGTAAACGGCGCAGGAGGCAAGAATCACGTGGATTATGTGAAATTGACTACGTTCAAAAGGTGGGAATAATGGCGCCGACTATTCTGCAAGGATTCGAGTCGCTTGAAACGCATCATTGCGTGACGGGCTCGATGCGCCACATCTATCTCTACAACGACCACCCTCTGAGCGAGGAAATGCTCTTGGGGGTAGGCGGTGGCGTAGGATTCGTATACTGGCACATGAAAGGGACCGACCCTTTTCTCGGTGGTCGCGGGAAAGGCCGGCCCGGGCAAGGGTTCGAACGATGCGTCGGAGAGCGTACCGGCGTCGCGATCGATGAGTTTACGACCTCAAGCGCTCGCAAGGCCGAAGATTCTCTCGCAGTCGTCCTTGAAGCCGGGCAACCGGTTATGGTCCAAGTCGACATGGGGTTCTTGCCGTATTTCGATTTCGGCGGACACGACTATCATTTCGGAGCCCACGTGATCGTCGTGTGTGGATACGACGCGGAGACTCAACAGGTCGTCGTGGCGGACCGGGAGAAGGAATTGCACACGATCCCCATGGATGATCTGAGAAAAGCGCGAGGATCGACACACAAGCCCTTCCCACCTAAGCACCGGTGGTTCACTTTCGATTTTTCCCGCAAGCGGCTCCCGTCGCGCGATGACGTCGTCGCCGCCGTCGCGGAGCAGACGCGGGAAATGCTCGATCCGCCCATCAAGAATCTCGGCGTTGAGGGAATGAGAAAGGCGGCTCGCATGATTCCCACGTGGCTTGCAACGGCGAATCGCGAGGAGGTGCACCGGGGGCTGTTCAATCTCTCCTTGTTTATCGATTCGAGAGGCGGTACCGGCGGCGGGATTTTTCGCTACATGTTCGCTCGTTTTCTGGACGAAGCGTCGAAGATGACCGGACTTGCGGCATTGGCCGAATCGTCGGCCGAGTTTGTCGGAATCGGCGACAAATGGCAGGAGTTGGCGAGGTTATTCGGCACGGGAAGCAAAGCGGGAGATACGCCGGCTCTGCGCTCAGCGATTGAAACTGCCTTGATGGAAATATCGGACCTGGAAGCTGCGGCGTGGAGTCGCTTGCGGCGGCGGATCGGCGGGCAGCATTGACGGAAAGAAGCGATGAATGAGTCTCCCAACGTCGTGATATGCCAGTGCGACCAGCTACGCGCGTTCAACGTGGGGCGTCACGGCGATCCCGTCGTGCGAACTCCGAATATCGATCGGCTCGCCTCGGTCGGAACGCGATTCGAGACGGCAATTACCAATAATCCGGTATGCACTCCGGCCCGATCCTGTCTGCTTGCCGGACGATACAGCTGCACCTGCACTGGAGCTCGTCGGCCTGCGTGTTCCGAAACACCTTCAGGGGCGAAGCCTCTCGTCCTTCATGATTCGCGCCGATGTCGCGGACGGTCCGGAGGCGGCCTCTATCGAGACCGGTCCGATAATCGGTATTCGAACGTCGAGGTATCTCTACGGCATGAGGTTTGACGAACGGACTCGCCGTCCTGTCGACGACGGCTTTCAGCTTTACGATTTGGATCACGACTCCTTCGAGCGGGAGAATCCGGCAGGAAGGTCGGCGTCGTCGAAGGTCGAGAGGACGTTGAGGGAAGCATTGCTCGAATGGGATCGGAATACGCCGTTGCTGGAGGCCCCCGAAGATGCAACCTGACCTGCGCGCGAGTCTCAAAGCGGCGGGCGATTCGCTCCTCGCGCTGCTCGACCCCGAGAAGGACCTAATGCCGACGGGCGGGTATGAGGTCGCGCACGACCTCGGTCGTTGGTGGGATGCCGCGCTCCGTCTCGAAGAGGCCGTCGGCTTTGTGATTCCGGCCGAACTGGAGGCTGCTTCTCTGCGTAATCTCGCAAGGCTGACCGACAATCCCGATCGCCTGCTTATGAACAGACCGGATGTAGCGTGGCTTCGTGAGAAGGCGCGCATCAATCCGCACAACTTTCGGGAGTCTCTGCTTGCTTTTGGAGCGCTCGTACGACGTCGAAACAGCCTGTGGGCGCGAACGGCCGCACTACAGTTGGTCGGTGCGATGGACCGAACCCTCTCGGCGGACGGCAGCTTCGATTTCACGAAACTCGGATCATGGGGCCGCGTTCCGCACACGAAGGACGCTTCGCACACCGAAGCGAAGCGCGGAGACTGGTTCGACGGAACGGCGACTTCCGGCCGGAGTCTGGAGGCGCTCGTGTGGTTGTATCGATCGACGGGGGAGTCTTTGGTCCTCGATGTCGCGGAGCGCATCGCGGAGCACCACCTCGCCTTTTCGACCAATGAGGACGGGAGCGTGAGAAAGGAGATCGTCGATCCGGAAAACGCGGGCCATAATCATTCTTACCACGGAACGCTCCGGGGGCTGCTTCTTTTTGGTCTGTTGACCGGGCGCAGAGAGTACGTCGACGTGGTGCGGGCCACCTACCGAAACGCGATCCGAGGGCGCATCGTGAAAGAGTCCGGATGGGCGCCCCATGACCTGGGCAAACTTCGGTTTCCCAACGATTTTGGGGATCCCGTCGCCGATCCCGCGAGCACCGGAGATGCCGCTCAGTTGGCGCTGTGGCTCGCGCTGTATGCCGGGTGTCACGATCTGTTGGACGACGTAGAGCGCTACGTCAGAGCTCGACTCCTTCCGGCTCAACTGACCGAGGACGATGCACTCCTCCGCCAAACGAGAGAACTCCCGCCGCGCAGCGTCGGCGCCTGGTGTATTCATGGGCCCTCGCACGCGGGCAAAGGCTGCACACCCGACGTGCTTGCCGCCGTGACGCATTCCCTCTGCGATATCTACAGCCACGTCTGCACTCGCACGCAGATCGGTCTGCGCGTCAATCTACATTTCGACTATGAGGACGAGCGGCTAAAGATCGTCGAGACGAGAGGCGAGCGAGCCGAGATTTCGGTGACGGTGAAGCACCTCGACGATATTATGATTCGCGTACCTCGATGGGCGCCCGACTCGTCGCTCGAGCTTTCGGTAGACGGTTGTTCGGTCTCGGTGAAACGTTTCGGCGCATTTGCGCGGGTGCCGGCCCGTTCGTTGCGTACGGAAAGCAGAATCGTCATGTCCTATGACCTTCCGACTCGGCGCACCCGGGAAAGAATGGTATCCGGCAGGTCCTACGAGTTCGTGTGGCGTGGCGATGAGATCGTAGGGATCGATCCCGCGGATACGCCGCTGTCGTTCTATCCAACGTTGTAGGGTCGAATCGAGATACAAGGGGGTGAGATGGACTCGATCACATCGTTGTCCGCGATCGACCTGCACGGCCACTACGGCCGATACCGGAAGCCCGACGTTTCGAAGCTGCAGCAGCGCTTTATGAGCGGTGGACCGAAGACGGTAGTCGAAAGAGCGTCTCGCGCAAATACCGCCTGGACGGTGGTCTCCCCGTTGCAGGGACTCCTCCCGCGCGGCGCCGCCGACCCCGTCGCCGGCAACGAAGATGCGCATCGTGTCGTTCACGAAACGGACGGCCTGCTGCAGTGGGTCATCGTTAATCCGCTTCAACCTGAAACGTTTGATCAAGCCGAGCGGATGCTCAAGGCGCCGAAATGCATCGGAATAAAGATCCACCCGGAAGAGCACCGTTATCCCATCGTCGAATGCGGGCGGGCGCTGTTCGAGTTCGCCGCACGGTTTTCGGCGGTCGTGCTGACGCATAGCGGCGAATCGAACAGCCTGCCGGAGGATTACGTCGCGTTCGCCGACGATTTTCCGAACGTGACGCTGATCTTGGGGCACCTCGGATACGGCGGAGCGGCCGCAACTTCCTTTGATTTGCAGGTGCGTTCTATTCAGGCTTCGCGGCACGGTAACGTGCTGACGGACACATCGAGCGCGCGAAGCATTACCCCGGGGCTTATCGAATGGGCGGTCGGAGAGGTGGGCGCCGATCACATCGTGTACGGGACCGACACCCCTCTGTACTTTGCGCCGTCTCAGCGGGCGCGGATCGACTCGGCGGACGTGTCCGATACCGAGAAGCGAATGATTCTGCGCGACAACGCCGAGCGGTTGCTGCAGGCTGATTGACGCCGGCGCGCGGAGATTAAGACGCAGGTGGAAGATTGCGGGAAGGATGCCGGGCGGACGATGATCCGCGCCCGCGTGCGCCCGGTGGGGTGAGAAGCGCTCTACGCCTGCGGATCCGGCCGGCAGCGGCGGATGTCCATGGCGTCGGTGGCGCCCGCGTAGTAGAGAACCACCTCGGTGTCGGCGTTGAAGTCGCCGGTAGGCCGGTCTACTCCGCGTGGTAGACCACGGGGGGCGTAAACTTGTGAAATATCTTCCGGGTCTCCGGCTTTAGCTTTCGGAACACCTGCGGGGAGATGACGAATCTTCCTTTGGATGTGCCTCCTTCGAGCCGCGCGGTGGTATTGACCGCGTCTCCCAAAATATCCATATTCTGCATAGGGGGCAGCTTTACCACCGTGATCTCGCCGAAATGCATGGCGAAGGTGATCCTGTTCGGCATGCTCCGATCGGTAAAATACGCGTCGCACGTTTTTTTTAGTTTCAGAAGCGCGTTCACGCCTTGATCGACCCATTCGTCGGGGAAGACAATGAGCGAAGCGTCGCCGATGTACTTAACGATCCATCCCGGGGTGGGATCGAGGTGATCGGCTATCATCCCGGTAAGATCCCGGAGCATCCGCACCACCGCGTCGGTTCCCGAGGTTCGAGCGGTCCGGGCGAACCCGGTTATGTCGGTGAAACAGATGAGCGCCGGTATCTTTTCACCGTCGGCTACGTTTTGGAAATCTTTCATGGCTACTCTCCCTGTTCGATTCGTATACAGCCGGCCCACAGGTCCGGCAGTTTCAGGAGTTCAGTCGGCCCACACGTCCGACGGTACCGAAGTGTCATGTCGGTAGCCGGCTACGAGTGTAGCGTCAATCGGAATCCGCGTCAAAGCGGCCACGACCAAGCCGGCTACGCTCATCGAAAAAGCCGCCGACCCTCCGATTACGACTATTCTCTATGCTCGACTCATTTCGCTCTTTCCCATGGTTGCATTTCATCCTGTCGGTCAGTGATCACACACGTTCTCTCCGGCGACCGGCTCGCCTTTGATGTACCGCAGCGCCAGGACCTCGGGTTTCTCAGGTGCCGCGCCCGCGACGACGGTGATGCCGCGTTCGGCAAACAGCTGCTGAGCCCGATGCCCCATGCCGCCGGCTATGACAATCGCTACGCTTTGACTCGCGAGCCACCGCGGCAGGAGACCGGGTTCGTGCTTCGGCGACGCAACGATCTCCTCGCTCACCACCTTCCCGGCATTCGGATCTACGTCCACCAATGCAAACTCTTCACAGTGCCCGAAGTGAGGAGAAAGCTTGCCTTCCGCCAACGGCATAGCGATACGCATGCCCGTCCTTTCCTTACCCATTCCTACATGTGCCTCCCGTATCCGAGCCGCCCGCCTCTACGCAGACGGCACCCTGATTTTCTTGACAGCCCCGGTTGCGCCGCGGGCTGCGATATCTACAAGTGCAACCTCGACCGCCTTCCACGCAGCCCGCAACGATTCCGCCGCCGGGCCGGTCGGATCGGTCACTACGCTTCGTCCCGCCATAAGAGCGTCATGCACCGCCGTGTCGAACGGCACGTGGGCGATGACGGGCGAGGAATGTTCGGCCGCGATCCTTTCGATTCTTCGAGTCTGTTCCGTGTTCAGATCGGCCTTGTTGATGAGAACGAGGGTCGGAACGTCCAGGCGTGAGGCAAGATCCAGCGCACGTTCCATATCGTGAACGCCGGAGACCGTCGGTTCGGCCACGATCAGTACGATGTCGGCGCCGGTAATCGATGCGATAACAGGACAACCGATACCCGGCGGGCCGTCCGAAAGCAGCCGGCTTCCTTCATCCTCGCCATGGCGTTGAAACGACAGGCTTGAACGCATTCGCCGCATCCGGTGCACCTCGTCGCGTCCCATGCGGGCTTGAGGACGGTCACTTCGTGCGCTCCGGTGAAATGGGGCTTGACGAACAGATGATCGTTCGGCGCTTCCACGTCGCAATCGAGCAACCGCACCGGTTCGCCGCGTTCGCTCAGAGCGTACGCAAGGTTCACCGCGAAGGTGGTCTTGCCGGTTCCGCCTTTTCCGCTCGCGACAACGATCGTCATTTCATCCCCGTCTGCGCCGGGCGCGATGGAACAGACGAGAAGCGCGGTGACCCGCGCTTCTCTCGTCCGGCCTCCGGGCACTACTCGTTCTCGGCCTTCAGTTCGGAGATTCGCTTCCGAATGTCGTCGAGCGCCCGCTCGAATCCCTTTGCCTGCGATTCGAGCAGGTCCAGTTCCTGCTCCTTCGTTTCAGGCGAAGCCGCGGGCCCGACCGGCGGGTAGCCGAAGTCCCCGACGCCGACCCGTCCGGGGCCGAATCCGCGGCCGAAACCGTGCCCGAAGCGACAGCCCCGCCCGAGACCGAGCCCTCTTCCGCCGAGCGGATTCATGTAGCCCGGCACTCCGTAGCCGGCGCAGTACCCTGCGGCCCGGCCCGTCATCGGTCCCGTCCATTGGGGACCCGTACGATTACCATGTGGCATTTCGATATCCTCCTCTACGCTTCATGCGTATTCATCTTCTGTTCGTCTCCGGCAGCCGCATCGGCGACGTCGGACTCCGTAAGCCTTCCGGCCCGATAGTCGGAAATCGCCTCTCTCACCGTCCCTCGTACCCCCGAAAAAACGCTGATTCCGCCGGCTGCAAGAGCGGCAAACGCCTTCGGACCGCAGTGCCCGGTCAAGACCGCTTCGACCCCCCGGCCGGCGATCGTGTGCGCGGCTTGAATGCCGCCTCCTTGTACGGCGGTCGCGTTCCGGCTGTTCCGCTGTGGAGACCATTCCTCGGTCTCGGTGTCAAAGATGATAAAATAGCGGGCCCGGCCGAATCGTTGGTCCACCGGCGAGTCTATGGTCTCTCCCAGCGAAGTCACAGCCATTATCATCCCACGTCTCCTTCAGATTCTTCCGCTTTGCCGTCGGTAGCGCCGGCGCCTTCGGGCGCGGTGTCCTCGAGACTCCAAGCGCCCTTTCAATACCGGCGGCCAGGTCGAAGCCGCCTTGAGCCTTCCGGCCCTCCATCGATCCAGGACTTCTTGCACCGAACCGACCGCTTCGGGAACCACCCGTATTCCGTTTCCCCGAAACGCGCCCCACGCGAATACGTCGATACCCGCGCACAGCAGCGTGTCGACGTCGTGACGCGCAAGGTCGCGGACCCAGAACAGCGGCTCGCGTCCGGCGGTCGGTATCGTGAGCCGCCCCGCCGGGTTTTGCTGTGGACCGATTATCCACAGCTCGACTCCCGCAAAGCAGGGAGCGACTCGCCCGTTTTCTACGGTCACCGCCACGTTCATCGGTCGGCCTCTTGTCAAAGAGATAGCATTTATCGTGCCAATGGTGAGCGACGTGTCCAACTCCTTAACGCGGCGATATTTAGCGGGGCGAAGGGAGACAACGAGAAGAATCGAGTCGTGCATAATGCACTGTTTTTATGTCGAATTCTTGCGTTTCGCACGAATAGGAGGAGATCCGATTACGATTCGCCGGTCTATACTCGCGACCGTCGTTCCAACGGAGAGCTATGATATGCCGTAGCGTTTCATTTTGCGATAGAGAGTACTCGGGTCGATTCCGAGCTGCTTGGCGGTCATCGTGCGATTCCCGCCGTTGGAGCGCAGCGCGTCCCGAATGGCCCTTCTTTCAAGGGCCTCGAGAGAGAGCGGGTGGACGTCCGCCGACCGGCCCACCGCCTCGATGAAATCCACGGGAAGATGGGCGACCTGAATGACGGCCTCCTTACACAGCACAAAGGCGTGCCGCATCAGGTTCTCTAATTCGCGAGCGTTTCCCGGAAAAGAATGTCTCATTAAGAGATCGAGGACCGAATCGTCGACCGCTTCGACGCTCTTGCCGGTCTCCGCGTTGAGCCTGCGCCGAAAGTGATCGACCAGAAGCGGGATGTCGCACCGTCTCTCCCGCAAGGGGGGCAGTTCTATACGAAGAACGTTCAACCGATAATAGAGATCTTCACGGAACCTGCCGGCGCGCACTTCATCGGCAAGACGTCGGTTGGTCGCGGCGAGAATCCTCACATCCGCCGTCACCGCGCTCGTGCCGCCGAGCGGTTCGTAGGTCTTCTCCTGCAATACTCTGAGCAGCCGCACCTGCAGCGCCGGAGAGATATCGCCGATTTCGTCCAGAAGCAGGGTCCCGCCCTTGGCCGCGTCGAACCGACCGGGTTTGTCGCGAGTCGCGTCGGTGAACGCGCCCTTTTTGTAGCCGAACAACTCGGACTCGAGCAGCGTGTCCGGCAGCGACCCGCAGTTGACCGCGATGAACGGCTGATCTTTTCTCGGGCTCAGATTGTGTATCGCTCGTGCGAGAAGCTCCTTTCCGGTTCCGCTTTCTCCCTCGATAAGCACGCTCACGTTGGACTCGGCGACGTCCGGCAGAATGGCAAAGAGCTCGTGCATCTTGGGATGCCTGCTGACGATGTCGTGAAAAGTGTAGGTTTTTTCTATTTGCTTTCGAAGATCTTCCTCGGCGCTCAAATCCCTAAACGTCTCAACGCCGCCGATGACAGTTCCATCCGCGTCGCAGAGACTTGCGGCGCTGATGCTTACGAGGACGGAACGGCCCTCGCGGTTGAGAATCCGAACGGCGCGGCTGGTGATGTTTTTTCCCGACAGCTCCACTTCGCGAAGCGTGCACGCGTTTCCGCAGAGAGGTGTTCGAAAGATATCCCTGCAGTGTCGCCCGACGGCCTCCTCCGCGGAGAACCCGGTAATCTTCTCGGCGGCCTTGTTGAAAAAGCGAATTCTCCGGCCGCGGTCAACCGTAAAAACGCCCTCCGCGACGCAGTCGAGTATCGTGGTCAAATGATCTCGGTCGTCGTTCATTGTCTCGGACTCGATAATACTGCAAAATGCAATGCGTGTTGATATGCAAGGTGGAGTCGCGCCGGAACGACGCTGCCGGATGCGTCCGAGCATGCGCTGAAAGGGTAATCCCGGTGAAAACGAGCACTTCGTAGGCACACCGTTCCGATCTATTTTCCGGCCTCGGATGAGTTTCTGAGTTTGCGGGACAGA
Source organism: Spirochaetota bacterium (assembly GCA_024275515.1). Classification (GTDB taxonomy): domain Bacteria; phylum Spirochaetota; class Spirochaetia; order ARS1246; family ARS1246; genus JAJRYZ01. The sequence goes on along the minus strand of JAJRYZ010000268.1, from coordinate 514 downwards.
GCGCCGCCGACGAGGACCGCCACGTCTCAGTAGCCCAGGGTCACGCCGCCGTCCACGGGTATCGCGGCTCCGGTTATGAAGGAAGCCTCGTCGCTTGCGAGGAAGGCGGCCACGGTTCCGCACTCCTCTATGGTACCGATTCGCCCGAGCGGGTGTTGTCCGTAGATGTACTTCCGCGACGCCTCGGGGTCGTCCTGTTGGCCGAACCAATCCTCGACCAGCGGGGTCTGGATCCATCCCGGACAGATCACATTGACACGGATGCCGTCAGGCGCAAAATCGATGGCCATGCCCTTCGTCATGGCGATCTGACCGCCTTTGGTCGCGGAATAGGCGCCGGCGTTCGGCTGGCCGACCAGTCCCACCATGCTGCTGATGTTGATGATAGTGCCATTCGTCTTTCGAAGATGGGGAATCGCATACTTTGAGCAGAGATAGGTGCTGCGCAAATTGGTGTTCTGGATGAACTCCCATTCCTCGACGGTGGTCTCCTCCACGTTCTTTGACAGGTGGT
>JAJRYZ010000267.1 GCA_024275515.1 Spirochaetota bacterium | reverse complement strand
CGCCACGGTGTGACGCCGGTAGAACTCGGCCGACGGGAGCCGAAGCCGATCGTCGTCTCGGACGTACGTCTCGTCGATCACGCCGGTCACGTCGTTTGAAACACGGGCTCGACGACGGCGGGGTCGGGGAGCTCGCGGGACTCGAAGTCGCGCCCGCAGATAAGGTCGGTGACGTCGACGAAAGCGCCGCCGGCGTCGCTCGATTCATAGGCGGCCGTCAGTACCGCCATCGTATCCCAGGCAAGCATCGGACCCGACTGGGGAGAGCGGCTCGGGTCGAGCGCGCACAGCACCGCGTCGTTCATCTCGTTGACGTAGCCGTGAGCGTAGAACTGCCTGGGAGAGGGGTAGCTCGTGCCCTCGGGAGTGGGCAGTTTTTCCCTGAACTGAATATCTCCCGCAACGGCGCCGTCGGGAAGAAAAAGCTCGTTGGACGAGTTCGGATTGATTCGAATATCGTACTGCGAGTGGTCGGTAATGACCGAAAGGCGGCTGCGGATACCCGAAATGCTCAAATCGTGCCCGACGACCTCCGCGATGCTTCCGTCGTCGAAGACGACCGACACCCTTCCGAAATCGTCCACGTTCTGCATGACGCGGAAGTGTTCTCCCGATTCGCGACGCTGACCTTTGAGCACCTGAAAGGCGAGCGCCGAGACCCGTCGCGGCCGGATCGGACCGCACCCGGACAGAATCCCCTCGATCTCTTTGAGGTAGAGAACCGGACCGAGAGGATGACACGCCTTGTTGAACAGCGCGCCGCCGCCTGAGAGATGAGGCGTGTCGTAAGCCGGGGAATGTGAGCCTTGATGGGCGCACGTCCCGGTTTGATAGAGAATCTTGCCCTTTCCCCGCGGAATCGCCTGCTTCAGCAGTTGGACGACGCCGCTTATGCCGTCGAGGTAGACGAAATCCTCCGCGTACAGTAACCGCGATCCGGATTCGCGCACCGCATCGAGCACTTCGGCCAGATACGTCATCGATTCTTCCTTGCGGACCTTCGCCGTCGCGGTACGCCCCTCATGATATCCGGGCCAGATTACCGGCGGCTTTTCCAGCACGATCACCGGCACGCCGGCGGTGGCCGCCTCGATCGTGTAGCTGCCGTGTACGTGGTTGGCGCAGGCGATGTTGTCGATGTTCGGCCGCTCGGCGCTGACCATTTCGGAATGCGATTCGTACGAGCGGGAAACGCCGAAGCGGCGGGCGAAAGCCGAAGCGTTTTCGGGACGTCCCGAACAGACACCGGCAAGATCGAGAAGTACTTCGTTCTTATGCGGAATCATGCGGTAGACCGCCGCGGTGTAACTTCCGGCGAATCCGGTTCCGTTGATAGTAACTGCTATCCGTTTCACCTCAGCGGTTGTCTCCCGAGAGCGGATTCCCGAGCCCGCCCGGGACCGGGCCCTCGCCCTTCGATCGAGATCCCTGCGGGAGCTGTTGAAGCACTCGGCGCGCGAGGCGCGAGAAGGAAAGGCTTTGTAGATACACCGTCCCGGCTTCGGCGATAACCGGCTCGCCCGGCCGAATCTCGACAGGCTGCATGTCGTTTCCGCGAACCTCGTAGTCGATGTCGTGCGTCATTTCCAACCTCCGTCGTCGTCCGAGAAATCGACGATCACACATAGTGAATCCGCGGGTCGCTCTTGTCAAACGAAACAGGCACGCGTTGTGTGCCGACGACGGGCAATGTGTTACGATGAATTATGGCCGATAGAGAGGTGTTCGACGAGAGGTTCAAACGGTTTCTCCCGGGCAACTGTTGGCTGGAAAAACTGTGCACGGGATTTCGCTGGGCGGAGGGACCTGTCTACTTCGGCGACGCGGATCACCTCCTGTTCAGCGACGTACCCAACGACCGGATTATGCGTTGGGTCGAAGGATCGGGCGTTTCGCTTTTCCGTGCGCCGTCTCATTTCAGTAACGGAAACACACGCGACCTCGAGGGCAGACTGGTCACCTGTGAGCATCGCACCAGACGACTCACGCGAACCGAGTACGACGGATCGGTTACCGTCCTCGTCGACCGATACGAGGGAAAACGTTTCAACTCGCCCAACGACGTCACGGTCAAGAGCGACGGCTCGATATGGTTTACCGATCCGACATACGGAATCCTCACCGACTACGAAGGAGAGCGGAGCACCGAGGAGATCGGAGGGTGCAACGTCTATCGTCTTGATCCGGACGGCGCCGTCGACGTCGTCGCCGACGATTTCGTCATGCCCAACGGGATCGCTTTCTCACCCGACGAATCCCGGCTCTATGTCTCGGACACGGGCGTGTCACACATCGAAGGAGGACCGCATCACATACGCTGCTTCGACGTCGCCGACGACGGGTCTCTGAAAAACGATAGCCTCTTCGCGATCATAGAACCCGGGGCGTCGGACGGTTTTCGACTAGACGTCGACGGCAACCTTTGGACGAGTGCCGGCGACGGCGTCCATTGCTACGATCCGTCCGGAGCGCTCTTGGGGAAGATCCTCGTTCCCGAGACCGTTTCCAATCTTGTCTTCGGCGGACCCCGTCGGAATCGGTTATACATCACCGCGACCACTTCGCTCTACGCAATCTACACAGGACAAAACGGAGCTCAGAAACCATGAACGTAGTAGTCATCGTACTCGACACCTTTCGCCACGATATCGTCGGTCCGGGAAAGCGGCTTAGCTTCGTCTCGACGCCCAACCTCGACCGGTTCGCCGAACAGGGAGTCTCGTTCGAACAAGCCTTCGGCGAAGGGCAGCCGACACTCCAGGTTCGTCGGGCGTTTTTCACCGGTCGCCGTTCTTTTCCCTGGCGGTACAACTTCGACCGACGGGGACATTGGCACCATGCGCCCGGTTGGCACAAGATTCCGCCGGAGCAGGATACGCTCGCCGAAATTCTCACGAGTTACGGATACACCACCGGTCTCGTCGGCGACGTCTATCATATGTTCAAACCGTCGATGAACTATTGGCGTGGTTTCTCCTCCTACGAGTTCATTCGCGGGCAGGAGAGCGACAACTACCGGACCGGGTCGCTCGAGGCGATCGAGAAGGATATCGCGCGCCACGTGCGCGAACCGATCAACTGGGAGCGCCACTCGACGCTCGTACAGTATCTGTGGAACATGCGCGGCCGCGCCGGAGAGGAGGAATACCTCTGCGCACAGGTCATGCGGCGCGCCTGTAGCTGGCTTGACGACAACTCGACCGACGAGCCTTTCCTGCTCTGGGTCGAAGCCTTCGATCCGCACGAGCCGTGGGATCCGCCCAAGCGCTTCGCCGACCGATACACCCCGGGGTATACGGGAAAAGACTTCATCATGCCTCCCGCAGGAACGGAACACGGACCGATGACACCGGAAGAGATTGAACGGACCCGGGCTCTCTACTTCGGCGAAGTCAGTTTCGTCGATGAATGGGTCGGAGTGTTGCTCGACAAACTCGACGCGACCGGCTTGTCCGAAGACACGCTGGTGATGATTCTCTCCGATCACGGAACCGAAGTCTACGACCGGGGAGGTTTCGGAAAGGCGCCAAAACGCGTTACCGGTTCAACGCCGGAACCCTCTGGCTGCTGCGCGATCCCCGGGGACCGAGCGGCCGGAGAATCGACGCTTTCGTGCAGACGCACGACCTCATGCCGACGATTCTCGACTATCTCGGAATACCTTTTGAAACCGACGGACGCAGCGTTCGACCGCTCGTCGACGAAGAGGCGCAATCGATTCGCGACACGATCGTCATCGGGTGGGCCGAGTTCTCAAACGGCAACGCCGCCGCTCTCGCTTCCGTACGAACGAACGAGTGGAACCTGGTTCGCGGCGTCGGTCGTCCGGATGAGGATCCGCAGCTTTTCGACCTCACGGCGGACCCGGAGGAAGAGCGCAACGTCATCGAAACACATCCCGAGGTTGCGCGCGAGCTTTCGCGGTCGATCGAAGCGTTGATCGGCTCTCCGCTCCCGGGGACGATGAACGAGGTGTGCGAACATCCGTCGCCGGCGCCGGTGGCGCGCACGCTGAAGGCGCGGTTGAAAGCGCGAGACAACGACGAATCATCCGGCGCCGGCGTGCCGCGGGGTGATTCAACGGCCTAGCCCGACTTATCGCTGCGTGCTATGTCGGCGCCGCGAACCCTCCCATCGCGACGGCGCGCAACGTCCGCGGAGACGGCGGAAAAGCCGCGCGGAAAGGGGTTTACTTTCCTGAGATATCTAGATATCCTGATGTATTGATGAACAACACGTCCCTTTCGGCGTTGACCGCCGCATTCAAGGCTCTGGGAGATCCGACGCGGCTTCGCATTCTCGGCGTTCTCGCCGGCGTCGAGCTTCGCGTGTCGGAAATCGTGGAAGTTCTGCAAATGGGGCAATCACGCGTGTCGCGACATCTTCGAATACTCGTCGAGGTGGAAATGCTTAGGTCGCGCTCAAGCGGTGTCTGGACGTTCTACAGCATCAGACAGGGGGGACCGTACGCTCCCATCATACGCGAAGCGCTTTCCTCGCTCCCGGAGAATCGGGAGGATCTCGCGCGTCGCGAAATGGTACTGACGTCGAGGCGCGAGGAGACGCGGAGGTTTTTCGACACACGCGCCGGACAGTGGGAGTCGATGAAGCGCAGGATCTTTGGAAAAACGGATCCGGACTCTATCGTATGCGAGCTGATCGGATCCGACGCGAAAAGCGTCGCCGACCTCGGATGTGGAGAGGGGCGGCTCGTCGAACTGATGGCGCGGCGAGTCGGCGTTGCCGGCAGGGTGATCGGAGTCGACAATGCCCCGGCGATGATCGAGTACGCCCGGACCCGTCTTGCGCATCTGGACAACGTCGAGTTTCGTCTGGGCGACATCGAGCATCTCCCGTTCAGGGATGCGGAGGTCCGAGTCGCCGTCCTGAGTCTTGTCCTTCACCATCTTCTCCGCCCGACCGAATCGATCGCGGAAGCGGTTCGCGTCGTGGCGCCGGGAGGCGTGATAATCGTCGCGGAGTTCGCGGTGCACGCGAACGAAGCTCTCCGAGACGCTCACGGCGATCGGTGGCTCGGGATCGAAATGGACGCGATCGAGGCACGGTTGACCGGGGAAGGTTGTAGGATCGCCCACAAAAGCGACTGCCGGCTTCGAGAGGGAATGACACTGTGCTGCGTTGCGGCACAAAAATCAACGATTCAATCGTAATACGGAGGAAACGATGGATACCGGTACGACCTACGAAGTAAAAGAAATGGCCCTTGCCGAGCAAGGCAGAAACAATCTCGACCTTGCCGAGCTTCATATGGGCGCGCTCATGGAGGTAAAAAAGCGATTCGTCGCGGAAAAACCGTTGGCGGGGACGCGAATCGGACTCGCGCTTCACGTGACGAAGGAAACGGGCAATCTCGTTCGCACTCTGATCGCCGGCGGCGCCGAGGTGGCGATTACCGGATGCAACCCGCTGTCGACGCAGGACGACGTGGCCGCCGCACTTGCCCAGGAGGGCGTTAAGGTCTGGGCGTACAAGGGCGAGAACCGCGAAGACTATTATCGCTATCTGAAAAACGTCATCGAGTTCCGCCCGCATATTACGATCGACGACGGGTGCGATCTCGTGTCGGAAATCCATCAGAACTACCCCGATTTGATACCCGACATCTACTGCGGCTGCGAAGAGACGACGACCGGAATCATCCGTCTTATGGCGATGGAGCGCGACGGCGCGCTCAAGTACCCGATGATCGCGGTAAACGACAACAAGACCAAACATCTGGTTGACAACTACTACGGGACGGGGCAGTCGACTCTCGACGGGATACTCCGGGCAACCAACGTTCTCATCGCGGGAAAAACCGTCGTCGTCGTCGGATATGGAAGCTGCGGAAAAGGCGTCTCGCTTCGCGCGCAGGCTTTCGGCGCCAACGTCGTGGTCTGCGAAGTCGACAACTTTCGCGCGCTGCAGGCGAGTTACGACGGGTTCCGCGTCATGCCGATGAGAGAAGCGGCGCCGCAGGGGGATATCTTCGTCACCGTCACCGGAAATAAGCACGTGATCGACATCGAGAGCATGCGGACGATGAAACACGGAGCGATCCTCGCGAACTCGGGCCACTTCGACATCGAGATCGACATCGCGTCTCTACGGCAAGAGTCGACCGGCGAACGGAGGATAAGACCTTTTATGGACGAGTTTACCCTCGACGGAAAGAAGCTCTTTGTTCTCGGAGAAGGACGGCTGATCAATCTTGCCGCCGCCGAGGGCCATCCGAGCGAAGTCATGTCGACATCGTTCTGCGGCCAGGCGCTTGCCTGCGAATACGGCGTCCGGAACCACGACTCGATGAAGAACGAAGTGGTCCGGCTTCCCGACGAAATAGACGACACGATAGCGGGTCTCCAGCTTGCCGCGATGCGGGTTTCGATCGACACGCTTACCGACGAGCAAATCGAGTACATGAGCTCCTGGCAGGAAGGAACCTGACCCCCGGGTTGGACGGAGCCGGACGGTTCGGCCGATCAAGGACGGTTCGGCCGACCAGCGAACGGTTCGGCCGACCAAGGACGGCTCGTCGGGCCGCAAACGGAAACCGCGG
>JAJRYZ010000266.1 GCA_024275515.1 Spirochaetota bacterium | reverse complement strand
GTATTCGACTGGAAGGCGGCGATCGCACCACGCTTACGCCGGGCGGCCACTACGCGGTGAACAATCACGTTCACCATTGCAGCCGGTGGAACCCGCTCTACCATCCCGGCATCGCGATGTTCGGCGTCGGCAATCGCGCCGCGAACAACCTGCTGGAGAATCTTCCGCACACCGCCGTCGGGTTTACCGGAAACGATCAGGTTATCGAGTTCAACGAAATACATAGCTCAGTATATATGGCCAACGATGCGGGGGCGATCTATACGTCGCCTCCCACCGAAGAGTTCACGATGTACGGGCACGTCATCCGACACAACTATGTCCACCATATCTACGGGTTCGAGGATCGCGGGTGCAACGGCGCCGTCTATCTCGACGATTTCTTTCCCGGGACCACGATGTACGGAAACGTCTTCTATCAGGTCCCGCGGGCGGTTTTTATCGGCGGCGGGCGGTACAACGTGGTGGAGAACAACATATTCGTCGACTGCAATCCGTCGCTCCACATCGACGCGCGCGGTCTCGGCTGGGCCGCTTCGAACGAGGGGATGCTCATCGAGCTGCTGCATGAGTATCCGTACAAGAACGAGTTGTGGCGCAGCCGCTACCCGAGTCTCGCCGGCATTCTCGACGACGAACCGATGGTTCCGAAAGGGAATGTGGTCGTTCGTAACATCTGTTGGCGTGGGAGCTGGGACGACATCGAGGAGAAAGCTCGGCCGCACGTCGTTCTCGATGAGAACCTGGTCGGAGTCGATCCGCGTTTCATCGACGAGGCCGGAGAGAACTTCGCTTTGCGCGAGGATTCTCCCGCGTACCGGCTGGGCTTCAAGTCGATTCCGTTCGAAAAAATAGGCGTATATGAGGATCAACTACGCGCTTCCTGGCCTGTGCATCATAGAGTGAGGCCGCGAGGCGAATGAAGCCGTCGCCTCCGTTTCGTGCGTCGAGCAACTACATCCATCGCCCTGCGAACGCTCCGGCGACACCGCGAATCGGTCGTCTTCGCGCGCACGCGATGACGCACCGAGCGCCGGCGATTCGAAGCGACGAGGGACGGTTGCTCTGGTATCGGGGTTGGACGCAAGCAGCCGACGCGGCGAGTGCGATTCTCCGACGCGCGCGGGCCAAGGCGTACATGCTCGCGCATTCGACGCCCGTGATCGATCCGGACGAGCTTATCGTCGGTAGGCCGTGCTATCGAAAACTCGATCCTGATGAACGCGCCGAACTCGATCTGTTCGTGCGCGAGCTCGAACCGGCCGTGCCGGGGTATCCGGGGCAGGCCTCGCATATGGCGATTGACTACGAGAAGCTGCTGACGCTCGGCGTCTCGGGCGTGCGAGCCGAGGTCGAGAAAAGACTTCGGGAACCAACGGTCGCTCATCCGGAGGGCCGAATCGATCGACCGCGGGAGACGTCGTCGGACGCTTGGTCGCTCGCCGCCGGCGATGCCGCCGAGTTCTATCGGGCCTGTCTCGTTTCGCTCGACGGGTTGCTTCTGCTCGCCGAGCGGTACGCTGCGCGCGCCCGCGCGCTTGCGAGAGCAACTCACGACGGGAAGAGGCGTGACGAGCTTGATGGCATCGCCGAGGTTCTCGACCGGGTCCCGGCGCATCCGGCTAAGTCCTTCCGCGAGGCGCTGCAATCGGTCCATTTCGTTACGGCGTTTCTTGAAGGACTGTATCAGCTCGGTCGCCCCGATCGCTATCTCATCGATCTGTATCGCCGCGACGTCTCCTTCGGTCGTATCGACGAAGCGCATGCGCAGGAGTTGATTGATTGCCTGTGCCTTCTGTTCAACGAGTATATTCCCGGTGGTCTTGCCGTTGGGTTTATGATAGGAGGCGCCGACGCTTCGGGGACGCCGGTGACCAACGAGCTGACTCGCATGTTCCTTGAAAGCATAGGCCATACGCGGATGATCTACCCGGGCATCGGATTGTGCTGCGTGCCCGGCGCACCGGAGGATCTGCTCGTGCGAAGCTGCGAACTGCTCCGCGACGGACACACGCATCCGGCGCTTTTCAACGATCGAATAATCACCGAAGGATTGCGCGGTTACGGACTGTCGCCGTCGGAGGCGTGCGAGTACATCCACAGCACCTGCGTCGAGATAACGCCGATCGCTTCCTCGGCGGTATGGGTCGCGAGTCCGTACATCAATCTTCTCGATCCGCTCCTTGAGCTGCTTGGAATCGACGCCGGGACGGCGGACGTGTCGCCGGTCGGGACGTTTCGCTCCCCGACTGCGGACGCCTGGCGGAGCTTCGACGATTTCACCTCCGACTACCGGATCGCCCTCGGGCGGCGCGTCAATGAGGCCGTGGCGGAGCAGAACCGCATGCAGGCCGAACGCAGCCGGACGGGAGGCGACGCGCTGGTCTCGTGTTTCGTCAGGGATTGTCTTGAGCGAGGACGCGACGTGGACCGTGGTGGGGCGCGGTACAACTGGATCATGCCGAGCTTCGTCGGGATGGCCAACCTGATCGACTCGCTCTCGGCTATTCGGGAGCTCGTATTCAGGCGGCGGCGGATCGGCATCGACGATGTGGCGCGGGCACTGCGCGCAAATTTCGTCGGAAGCGAGGACCTCCTCAGACTCCTCCGCGACGGAACACCGGCGTACGGCAACGACGACGATGCCGTCGATTCGCTCGCGTCGGAGGTTACCGGCTGGATCCGTGAGGCTCTCGAACCATGCCGAACCTACCGCGGCGACCGGTTCATCCCGAGCCTTTTCTGCTGGATCATGCACGAGAAGCTTGGAAGCGATACACCGGCGACTCCCGACGGTCGCCGGGCCGGATTCCCGCTCGGCGACGGATCGGGTCCCGCTCAGGGCAGAGAGAGGGCCGGACCCACCGCCTCGATCCTCTCCTCGACGAAGTGGGATCACCGGCCTTTCATCGGCGGAATCGCGGTCAATCTCAAGCTCTCGCGGCGGATGTTTCCCGACGGATCGGTGGCTCCGCTCGTCGCGCTCGTCCGGACCTATCTGGAACGGGGCGGTTTCGAACTGCAGGTGAACGTCGTCGGCCGCGAAACCTTGCTCGCCGCGCGGGAGCACCCGGAAGAGTATGCCGATCTCGTCGTACGAATCGGCGGGTACAGCGACTATTTCACCAAACTCTCCCCGGCGATGCAGGAAGAGGTGATACTGCGGACCGAACACGGCGCGGAATGATAGCGTCGTTGCGTCGGCGGTCGGCACCCCGTCGTGCCGGGTGAATCGACGCGCAGTCGGCCGACGCGACGCATCGCCGGCGTCATCAGATGCGTCCGGCTTCGATCATCGCCCGGATGTTTTCTTCGGGCGTTTCGCGTCCTACCTGATCCCCGGTCCCGATGATATAGCGGTTCGATCCGCAAAAAGCTTCTCGAATCTCCTCTACCTCGCGACGAACGTCGCTCGGCCCGCCCCGAATCAGCGTCTCCACCGTGTGAACGTTCCCGTTCATCGTTACCCGGTCGGAGAGAGCGGTGCGAACCGCGCGCAGGCCGTCGACGCCTTCGACGTCGCCTCCGGGTGGTCGTTCGAAAGGACAGACGCAATCGACGCCGGTCTCGGGAAAATCGGCGAGCACCGCCGCCGACTTACCATGGAAATGGATGTGCAGCAATCCGCCGTGCTCGTGAACCGCCTCGGCAACGGCGGTGATGATCGGCTTGTCCCACTCGCGCCATAACTCGGGCCCGATGAGCGACACGCAGCTCCAGCTGCAGCCGATGCAGAAGCTTTCGAAGTTCGTTGCCCGCGCGACGGCCGAGACGAGCGCGACAAGTCGCCGTTGATAGCGCTCCCTCAGTTTCACGAGATAGCCGCGGAGATCCGGATTGATGAAATCGAACAGCGCCGTTTCGAATCCCCCCTCGCGTTGTCCGGCGTAAAAATCGAAAAACGGAACACCCAGCCATGCCTCAAGAAGATAGCTTTCGCCGACCTCCACCCACGCCCGCTGCATGGGGGCGAAGTCGAGCTGCGCCGGATCGTTGCCGAGGAGGAAATCCATCCACGGGACCAGGTCGGTGCCGAGGTCTTTGATCGGGCGTTCAACCACCCAGGCGGGTTCGTCTTTCGAATAGTGCGTTGCAAAGTGAAACTTCTGCGCGCCCACGCGGCAGGTCGTTCGAGAGTGCAACACGGAGTCGTCGACGTAACGCTCGGTCGTCTGCGACGCATCGGCGTCCATTGCACTCGGCGCGAAAGCGATTCCCCATCCTTCGCAGGCGAAGCGCTCGAAAGTCTTCTTGAGAGCTTCGTGGAAGGGGACTTCCCGCTGAAACTCGATCATGTCGACCCCCAGCAGTTTTGCGGGGTAGTAGTACCAGAACTCCGGCGCGACCGGAACGGCGTCGACTTTAAGACCACGGTAGGCGCCAAGCATGCGCTGTTTCGGTGTCACACGACGATTGTACGCGGGAGGCCGCGGTGTGCAACAGGGGGAGCGCGGGGTCGGGCGTCGCAGCGAATTCCGGGAAAAGGCGTCTGGACATATTGGTCTGCTACTGGTATAGTAGCGGTAATTCGTAATCTCGGATACGTTTGGATGGTTTGATTTAATGAAACAGCGCTCATCTTTCAGCAATTCGAAATGTGACGCCGGGGACATCGCCCGATGCCGCGTTTTCTGCGATGTCGTCGGCGGAGCCGCCGAATCGCCACGAAAACGGCGTCTTTTCGGTTGCTGTAGGAGGGCAATTCGAAATCTGACACACCAGATTTCGAATTGCTCCTCACCTTTCCTGTTTGCAGTCATGATGTTCAGTCTGTCGGGTCCCGGCGCCGTCATCCTGCATGCCGAAGATCTTTTTGCCTTCGAGCAAAGTGTAGATACCACCGCAACAATTGACATCTACGCTGAAAAGAGAGCTCAAACGCCGATCAGTCCTTATCTTTACGGCAAGTTTATTGAACATCTAGGACGGAACGTCTACGGCGGGATGTGGGCGCAGATATTGAACAATCCCGGATTCGAAGGATGGAAGTACTTCCTGGGGTGGGAACGCGGGAATATAGAATCCCGCTATGAAGAGTACGCGAGGCTGACGCATATGCGCTCCGGCGGGGAGGGAGT
>JAJRYZ010000265.1 GCA_024275515.1 Spirochaetota bacterium | reverse complement strand
CTCGGCCTCCTCAACGCGGTCGCGATAGTCGTCGCGCAATGCTTCCCAGTCGGCGCCGCCGAACCCGGGATCGACGTACTCCTCGGAGACGGCCTTCCATACAACGTCGAAGTCGGCGAGCACCTCGTCGATCGAAACATCGATCGAAACGTCGACCGTCGTCTCCTGCGCCGTCACCGCCGGTCCGCCAAAGAGAAGCAGGACGACGACGAAGGCCGAAAATGTGCTGTTCTTCCGTGTCATACAAGCTCCGGTGCGCCGGGAGAATCGCCGCGTCGGCTCCGGCACGCAGAATATACTATCACACAATCGCAAAAGCGATCGTGCACGCGCAGGCGCAGGATTGCCGCCACGGCCTTAAAAAAAGGCCGACCCGGAACGTCCGTTGGACGTCCGCCGGCCGGCCTCTGCACGCTCCGATTGCAGGAACCGCGCTATTTAAGGTAGATGAACTTCCAGGGATGCCATCCGAGCGTCGTCGGATACCATCCGCCCCACTTGTCGGTATCGATCAGATCGATATTGACGTAGTGGTAGATAGGAATAATCGCCTGGTCCTGGTTGATGAGAATATCTTCGGCCTGTTTCAGCAGTTCGTACCGCTCGGCGCCGCCGGGCAGCGTCGCGGCCCGTTTGATCAACCGATCGAACTCGGGATTGGAGTACTGGCCGAAGTTCTGTCCGGAGCCCGTCTGAAAAAGCTCGAGGAAGGTGTTCGGGTCCTGATAGTCGCCGACCCACCCCATCCGGAGAATGTCGAATTCCTGGTTTCCGCCGCGCGCAAGTACGGTTTTCCACTCGGCGTTCTCGATTTGAACGGTAATTCCGAGATTCTTCTCCCACTCTTGCTGCAGGTATTCAACGATTCGCTGGTGACCCGTGGAAGTATTGTAGAGCACCGTCAGCTCGGGGAACCCCTGTCCGTTCGGGTAGCCCGCCGCGGCCAAGAGCTGCTTCGCCTTCTCGACGCTTTCGGTCAGTCCCTCCGGCGGAGTGTAGCCGGCGAGCGGCGGAGTCACACGATAGGCCGGGATCTGGCCGCCGCGCGAAACCTTGTCGACGATTTCCTGTCGATCAATCGCCATCGCGAGCGCTTTTCTGACGCGAGCGTCGTTGAGCGGAGGCTTCGTTTGATTGAGCTCGAAATAGTAGGTGGCCAGCTGCGGATATGCGTGGTAGTCGGGGCGCAGTTTGGCGATGTCGAGCTGCTCGTCGGGGATTCCGCCGCGCATCCAGTCGGCTTCGCCGTTCAGATACATATTATAGCGGGTGTTGTTGTTATCGCTCGGAATAAAAACGATCTTTCCCAACTTAACGCTGTCGGCGTCCCAGTAGTTCTCGTTCTTGACGACCGTAAGCACTTCCTGAGGCTTCCACTCTTTGAGCACGAAGGGACCGTTGGAAACGATATTCTCCGGTAACGTCCACTGATCGCCGTATTGCTTTATCACGTGCAGCGGGAGCACGCCGAAAACGCTGTGCGGCAGCATTCCGAGCACGTACGGCGCCGGTCCCACCAGATCCATCTGGAAAGTGTAGTCGTCGAGCGCACGGATCTGAACCACTTCGGGCCCGACCTTGCCTTCGCCGTAGGCGTACTCGTTGGCGCCCTTGACGACCATCCCCACCATCCACGCGTACGGACTCGCCGTGGCCGGATCCAAAGTCCGGAGCCACGAATCCACGACGGTCTGCGCGGTAATCGGGGTACCGTCGCTCCACGTTGTCTTTCGGAGCTTGAACGTGTAGGTCATGTTGTCATTGCTGATTGTCCAGCTTTCGGCTATGCCCGGGACACCCAGGTTGGTTTTCGGATCGTAGCTCAGCAAGTTCTCGAACAGTGCAAGATGGATCATGCTTGACGTCGTATCTTGCATCAGCGAGCCGTCGAGAGTCGGCGGTTCGGCGCCGCTTAGAACGGTAAACGTCGGGAGCCCGGACGTCGCTCCTTCGTCCTGGCCTCCCGCGAATACACCGACGACGACCGTCACTGACAGAATGAGGGTGAGAAACGTTTTCATGTTTCCTCCTTGGGTGTTTTTCCATATAGTACCGGAAAGTTGAAGAATATGCAAAGTTATTTTCCGCTTAACGCACTATTCGTGCGCCCCGGGCATGATGACGACGACCTTCTGCGCCCCGTCGCGCTTTGTCCGGGCAATCTCGTACGCTTCGCCGACGCGGTCGAACGGGATACGGTGAGACACCATCGAACCGACGTCGATCGCGCCGGAGTCGATCAGATCGAGCGCAAGACGAAACGATCGCTTCTCCGGTTCGAGCATTGCTCCGCCGGAAGTAATCGTTGTCGCGTACCGACGGAAGAACGACCAGTAGTCGAACTCGAAACGTTGTTCGTGCGGAATACCGAAAAGGACTACAATGCCGTGCGGGCGGACGAGGTTGGGCGCGAGATTGATTGAAGAGACTTCGCCGGCGGCCTCGACAACGATGTCGGCCATCGCGCCGGCCGTGAACTCGCGTACGGCCCGCTCAGGGTCGGATGATCGGTTGTTTACCGCTTCGTCGACTCCGAACGACTTCGACAACCGCAGTCTGTCGGACACAACGTCCATCGCGATAATCCGCGCGACTCCGAGGCGTTTGAGAAAAGCCGCAAAAAAAAGCCCCACGGATCCCTGGCCGACGATCGCCGCACTCATCCCGACCAGCGAAGGAAGGCGTCGGCACGCGTAAATCACCGTTCCGAGCTGCTGCGCCATCAGATACTCGACCGGCGACCGATTGTCGCGAAGCGGCAGCACCCACTCGGCCTCGGCGACGAACCGCTCGCTCATCGCGTCGTGATCGGGAGCAAGCACCAGCGCGGTGATTCCCGCCTCGATCCCGCCGACCCCCTCGCCGATGCTCTCGACCACGCCCACCATCTCGTGCCCGGTCGTACCGACCGGACGCGGATAGGAGTCCACCGACTCATAGTGAAGCTTGAAAATGTCGCTTCCGCAAATCGCCAGATAGAGCGGGCGCACCAGGACCTGCCCGGGACCCGGACGCGGAGGTTCGATCTCGACAAACTCGAATCTGCCCGGACCCGTGATTCGGACCGCGCGAAGTGGATCGGCCATAGGCGAAGCATGATAGCCGAGAACCGAACCGGCTTCAATGATTCGCCGTGGAGTCGGCGATTCCCGATTTCGACCGTCGCCCTGCTCGCCGCGCCGCGGACTGCGCAAGCCGCGCGTCGAGAGCTTCGTCGATCCGCGTTTCGGGGCGCCACAGATCGTCGAGCGGCCGAGCGATCAGTCCCGCTTTGAGAATGTCGAGGTAACGCCTCCGCGGAATAAACACCGCTCCCGCGGCGGCGAGGTGATCGGTACGCACCTGGCAGTCGATCAACGCGCCGTGCCTGCGCGCGAGCGCCGAAGCAAGCACCGCCAAAGCGGCCTTCGACGCGTTGTCGACCAGGCTGAACATCGATTCCCCCGCCACTACCGTACCGACGCAGATCCCGTAGAGCCCGCCGACGAGCCGGCCTTTCCACCACACTTCGATCGAATGCGCGTGCCCGAGCTCGTGCAGCTCGACGTAGGCCGACTCCATCTCGGACGTAATCCACGTTCCGACTTGCCCGTGTCTCGACACGGTCGCACACAAACGGATAACGCGATCGAAGGCGCGATCGACCGAAAAGGTAAAGGGGCGTTTCCTGAGAAAACGGGCCAAAGAGCGCGACATGTGATGATCGGAAGGGTCGAGAACGAATCTCGGGTGCGGCGACCACCACAGGATCGGATCTCCTTCCGAGTACCACGGGAATATGCCCTGCCGATATGCGGAGAGCAGCATCCCCGGCGAGAGATTGCCTCCGATCGCGACAATCCCCTCCTTGCTCGACTTTTCGGCGGAAGGAAACGAGAAGTACCGTTCGGCGGTCAGGAACGGGAACTCAGTCGCCACCCGAAGTCTTTGCCGTTATGACGATCTCTCCATCGACAAGGTCTACGACCGCCGTTCCGCCGTGCGCAAACTCGCCGAACAGAACCGCGTCGACGAAGTAGGATTTTATCTTGTCCTGGACCAAACGCGCAATGTTCCGCGCGCCGAACTCGTTGCTGAATCCTTCCTCGGCGATCCATTTCCGGCACGCGTCGGTCACTTCGATCGCGACGTTCTTTCCGGCCAGCTGGTCGGCGAAAAAGCGGATTTCCTTGTCTACAATGCGCAGTATGTCTTGCCCGTCGAGCGCGCGGAAAGTAACGACCTTGTCGAGCCGATTCCTGAACTCGGGCGAAAAAGTTTTCTCGACCGCGTCGGAGACGGCGCTTTCGCTCACGCGCCGTTCGCCGAAACCTATTAGCGACTTTCCGATATCGCGGGCGCCGGCGTTCGAAGTCATGATGATGATGACGTTTCGAAAATCGGCCTTTCTACCCGTGTTGTCGGTGAGAGTCGCGTAGTCCATCACCTGGAGCAGCACGTTGAAGACGTCCTGGTGCGCTTTCTCGATCTCGTCGAGCAGCAACACCGCGTGAGGCGTTTTCCGAATCGCGTCGGTGAGCAGTCCGCCTTCTTCGTAGCCGACGTAACCCGGAGGCGAGCCGATCAGTCGGGCGACGGTGTGCTTCTCCTGGTACTCGCTCATGTCGAACCGATGCATAGCGATTCCGAGCGTTTCGGCGAGCCGGCGCGCGAGCTCCGTTTTCCCGACTCCGGTGGGGCCGACAAACAGAAAGTTGGCCACCGGTTTGTCGGGCTGTCGGAATCCGGCGCGCGAGCGTTTAACCGCCTGTACGACCGTTTCGACGGCTTCCTCCTGCCCGTAAACACGCGACTTCAGCCGGCTCTCCAGATCGCGAAGTCGGTCCGTCTCGGAAGTCGAGACCGATCGCTCGGGTATCTGCGCGATCTTCGCGACGATCCGTTCTATCTCGGCTTCGCCGAGTGTGTAGTGGGACTCGGCGCCGTCCTTGTACGCCTGGATGCGCATAAACGCGCCCGCCTCGTCTATCACGTCGATCGCTTTGTCCGGCAAATGCCGATCGTTGATATACTGATCGGATAGCTCGACCGCCGCGCGGAGCGCTTCGTCGGTATAGGTGACGTCGTGATACTCCTCGTAGCGTTCTTTGAGGCCCTTGAGAATCTCAATGGTCTCCTCGGGAGTCGTCTCTTCGACTTCGACCTTCTGAAACCGTCGTGAGAGGGCCCGATCGCGGTCGAAGAACTTTTTGTACTCGTCATAGGTCGTCGATCCCATGCACCGCAGTCGCCCGGACTGCAGCGCGGGCTTGAGAAGATTCGACGCGTCCATCGAGCCGCCGGAGACCGCGCCCGCGCCGACGATGGTGTGTATCTCGTCGATAAAGAGAATGACCTCGCTTCGCTCTTCAAGCTCGCTGATAACCTGCTTGACGCGTTCCTCGAAATCGCCGCGGTACCGCGTACCGGCGAGAAGACTGCCCATATCGAGCGCGTATACCGAATATCCGAGCAGCTTCGAAGGAACGGCGCCTTCGGCGATGCGCGACGCGAGACCTTCGGCGATCGCGGTTTTCCCGACCCCGGGTTCACCGACAAGAACGGGGTTGTTTTTTAGCCTGCGACAAAGAACCTGAATCGTCCTTTCGAGTACGTCTTCACGGCCGATGAGAGGTTCCAGCTCGCCGTTCCTTGCGGCCAGGGTAAGCTCACGGGTAAACAGCGAAAGCGCGTCCTTCTTCTTTTTGCGACTTCGAGACTCATCGGTGGTTTCGGCGTCCGAATCGCTCCGAGGCGCTGTTTCGTCGCGTCGCCGATCTCTGTCGCGATCGGGAGGCGGCAGGATGCCCCCGTGAGAGATGATGTCGAGCAGGCCGAATCGAGTGACGCCGGCTTTTTTGAGATAATAGGCGCCGTACGACTCATCCTCGTCATAAATGGAAACGAGAATGTCGCCGACATCGATAATCTCCTTTTGCGAAGCCTCCGTATGAAAGATCGCGCGCTCCATTACTCCGTGAAATCCGAGCGACTGATCCGGTTCGGCGTCCTTCACCACCGGGACGCGAAGTCGCAAATGCTCCTCGAGCTTCTCCTTCAGCTCATCCACGTCGGCCCCGCATCGTTCGAGGATTTCTTTGGCGACGTCGAAGAACAACGCCGCGTAGAGTACGTGTTCCGGGGTCAGATACTCGTGCTCACGTTCCTTTGCGTTGAGATACGCCGCGTGAAGTATGCCTTGCACGTCTTCGCTGACTCGCATTTCTATACCTTTTCGACGGTACACCGAAGCGGGAAGTCCCGTTCCCGGGCCATCCGCATCACCCGTTCCGCGCGCGTACGAGCGATATCGTACGTGAAAGTGCCGACGACTCCTATACCCTTCCTGTGTACATCGAGCATAATCTTCGTCGCCTCGATGATCGACTTATGAAAGACGACTCTCAACACCTCGATAACGAACTCCATGGTCGTATAGTGATCGTTGTGCAATAGCACCTGAAACATGTCAGGCTCACGCAACTCATGCTCGACCTCTTCGATGACGTCCGCACCGGTTGATTTGTCCTTCCGATCGTCCGATTTCGACATGTTCGAGAGAACAACTCCTCGATCCGTTGACTCCGTAGAAGAAGTGTACGAAGAAAAGAGGCCGCCGACAAGCGAAGCCGCGTTCGCCTCGGAGAGAGCGATTCGCGAAGCTTTTGACTACGGCGGGTCGATCGTACTATCTTTCTGCCTGCGGGGCGCGGTACGAACGAATGCAGCGACGGGGTGAGCGGCCGCGTTTTTCCCGAATCCCACCTCGACAGCGCCAAAACACAAAGGAAGAGAGTACGATGTCAGATCAGCTTCACATCTATAACACTATGAGTCGGTCGATCGAATCGTTCACGCCGAGAAACGTCGGCAAAGTCGACATCTTTACCTGCGGCCCGTCGACCTATCGGCGGCCTCACATCGGCAACTACCGGACTTTTCTCTACGAAGACATCCTCGTGCGATATCTCACCTACCTCGGATACGACGTTCGTCGCGTCATCAATTTCACCGACGTTGAAGACAAAACGATCGTCGAAGCCGAACATAAAGGCAAGAATATCGATCAGATCACGAGCGAGGTTCACGACCACTTTTTCCGCGAAACCGCGCTGCTGGGAATTCGCCTACCGGACGAAATACCGCGTTCGTCGACAAGCGTCGATCAGGCGGTGCGGATCATCAAGAAACTCATGGAGACGGGGCACGCGTACCGATACAAGGGCGACATCTTTTTCGACCCGCTCACCGTCGACGATTTCGGGAAGCTGTTTCGTCTCGACATGAGCAGATGGCCGAAAAAAAAAGTCAGATTCAAACGGGACACCTACAACGGACGAAGGTGGAACCTGGGAGACTTCGTGCTCTGGCACGACCACGGGAACGAGAAACCCGAGTCGGCGTATTGGAACACGGAGATCGGTCCGGGCCGTCCCGCGTGGAACATCCAGGATCCGGCGATGATACTTCAGCAGATCGGGACGCAGATCGACATCAACTGCGGCGGTATCGACAACATCTACCGTCATCACGACTACAACATCGCCGTTATGGAGGCCTATTCGGGAAAGACTTTCGCGAATTACTACATGCACGGCGAACATCTCATCGTCGAAGGAAAAGCGATGTCCAAAAGCCGCGGGAACATCCTCTACCCGGAGGATCTGATAGACCGCGGATATGAACACAAACATCTGCGCTTTTTTCTCGTCTATCGCCACTACCGGAAGAAGTTGAACTTGACCGACGAGAACTTTGCGAAAACGTCGGAAAAACTCGATCGATTTCGCGACCTGTACCGTACGCTCGTCGACCGTGGTTCGGAAAAGAAGTCTTCTTCGAAAACCGTGAGCGAACTTATCGATTCGATCGAGCCGCTCTTCCGCCGCACCATGAACGACGATTTGCGCGTCGGTCGGGCGTTCGACGAAGTATTCGAGCTTCTTCTCCGCATAAGAACACACGCCGGCGAGGCGGGACTGGATCGAGAGGAGCGGCGACGCCTCGCCGAGCACATCGCGTCGATAGACGCGGTGATCGGGGTAATCGCGCCCGGGTAGCCGTCGAAACGGCTCCCGCTCCCGCGAACGGAAACGCTACTTCGCTCCGAAGATCGACTCTTTCATGTCGAGATAGAGCAGGTAATTCTCGTAGGTGACGTCGGGCGGGCACCGGTGGTCGCAGAACGGTATGAACCGCCCCTTCTCGACGAAAGGAACCAAACTCTCCAAGTAGGATTTCGTCGCCTGCGGACCGGCGATAAGCTTCGTCTTATCCACGCCGCCCATTATCCCCAGTCTTCCCTCGTACCGCTCGAGCAGTTCGCCCGGATGTCCGCTTCCGTTCACCTCGAAGGGAAACATCACGTTTATCCCGCCTTCGAGAAAACCGGGCACCAGCGCGCGAATATCGCCGTCGCAGTCGGTATACCAGACGTCGACTCCGTGCGCGTGCAGGCGCTCGGCGATCCTTTTGTACCGAGGAACGACCACGCTTTCGAAAAAGTCGACCGAAACGATCGGACCGTTCTTGAAGCAGATATCCTCCCATCCGGAGGCGTAGTCGAAAGAAAAGTGCGGGAGTAGTTGATCCAGCGCGTGCTCGACGAGCCGGCACGCGGTCTCGATCATGTCCTCGACCATTTCCGGATAGTCGTACACCGCGTAGGCCAGTCCCTCGAAGGTCAGCATGTCGCGAATCTTTCCGATCATCGACCCGCAACCGACGCCGAGCGGATAGTCCCGATCCTCCGGATGCCGCTTCTTCAACGCCGCGATGTCGATCGTCCGGGACGGGTCGTCGACGGCGAAT
Source organism: Spirochaetota bacterium (assembly GCA_024275515.1). GTDB lineage: Bacteria > Spirochaetota > Spirochaetia > ARS1246 > ARS1246 > JAJRYZ01. The sequence goes on along the minus strand of JAJRYZ010000265.1, from coordinate 1,644 downwards.
CGTTCTTTCTTAACCTTGTCCCAGACGGCGGGGGAGGTAATTGAGGATCGCGTAAAATGAGGTATGGTCGAATGACCGTCTTTGGGGACTTCGGCGATCAGCCCGTCGCCGTTTCGGAACACTCGCGTGTCCTCGGTTTCGGAGAGAACCGTCTCTTCGAACGGCGGGCTCATCCAGATATTCCCACCGATTGTGTGAATCCGATCGAAACTAAAAAAAAGGTTTGCTTCCGCTTCGGTGCGAATGCCGTTCGCTACGAATCCGCTCCATTGCTCGTAGTTCTCCTGCCAATAACCGAACTCCATGTTGAAACATCGATCGACCGATTCTCCGCGAATCTGCCGGGAAAAACGTTCACGGTCGGTCATCGATCCCTTCCATTTGGGACGCTGTGGCGAAATGCTCATTGTTAGTCTCCGTATAGATGCACGAATTGATGGAGTAGTTCCTCGGTCCGTTCTCTGCACTGTCCGCACACGGTGCCGCATTTGGTGCGGTTTTGAAGATCCTGATAGGTCCGGGCGCCGTCTTTCACCGCGGCTTCGATGTCGTGGTCGGTCACGTTCATGCACCGGCACACCGTGACGGCCTTTTCCTTTTCGATACGGTCGTCGAGACCGTTCCTGCGATAGTAGTCCTCGATCGCGGCCCGCAGCGCCTTGTCGCCGAGCACCGAGCAGTGGATCTTGTTATCGGGAAGCCCGCCGAGTCGTTCGGCGATTTCCGCGGGTTTAATGTGATACGCCTCGTCGAGTCTCATCCCGGTCACCGCCTCGGAGAGGATCGAGGTGCCGGCAATGGCGCTGGCGCATCCGTAGGTTTTCCACCGGCATTCGGTGATCCGGTCGTCGGCGACCCGGATGACGATGAGCATCTGATCACCGCATTTGATGTTCCCGACCAGCCCGCGCCCGTCGGCCTGAAAAGCCTCTTCGTCATCGAGAACGTTGCGAGGGTTCATAAAGTGGTCTTTGAGGACATCCGAGTACATCCATCCGACGCTCATGAAACTCCCCCCGAAGGCACGTACGCGGAGGACATCGAACGAATCCTCCGTATCACCGCCGGAAGCTTGTCGAGCACATACTCGATCTCCTCGGCGGTGGTGAGATACCCGACGCTGAAGCGGATCGATCCGTGCGCGAGCTCGGCTCCGAGCCCGGTGGCAAGCAGGACGTGGGACGGATCGAGCGAACCGGAAGCGCATGCGCTCCCGGTCGATACGGCGATGCCTTCGAGATCGAGATACAGCAGGATCGCCTCGCCTTCGGCGCCCATAAAAGAGACGTTGAGCGTCCCCGGCAGCGTATCGGTCGGGTGTCCGTTGAATCGAATGTCGGGCACCGTCGCTTCGATCCCCTCCTTCAACATGTTCCGCAGCCGGCGGATGCGACGCTCGGTTTCGTCTCCTTCGCGCGAATAAACTTCCGCAGCCTTTCCGAGGCCGATAATGCCCTGCGTATTCAGCGTCCCCGCCCTCCGACCGGCCTCCTGATGGCCACCGTGGATAAGCGTGCAGATCGGCGCCCCCGCGCGAACGTAGAGCACGCCCACGCCTTTGGGTCCTCCGAATTTGTGTCCGGACAGACTCAAAAAATCCACTCCCAGTTCGGCGACGTCGACGGGGATCTTTCCCACCGCCTG
>JAJRYZ010000264.1 GCA_024275515.1 Spirochaetota bacterium | reverse complement strand
TAGCCGATAATATATCAATGGGTGAGAACGCACGCGCCTAACAACACGAATCGCGACGAAACGCCTCGAATCGAGCCGGGAAACGCGCAAAAAACAGCAATTCCGCCCCTTAACGCTTATTTTGGGTAAATACAAATCTCCAGCAGGACCGCCGTCGTCACGATCAGGATGATTCGCAAGTCGGTGGACACGTACGGAATCAGGAGAAGAAGCGCCGCAACACGGAGTATGTTCGAGATCCGGTAGGCAAGCAGCCGCGTCGATCCGAACTGCACGATCGCAAACGCCCATCCGAGGCCGAGAAGAATCGTTCCCGTCACGACCTGATCCACAAGCGGACCCGTCGGCTCAGATTCTATTACCAAAAGGAACAAAGACAACACAGTCGCCGCGGTCGACACGGCGAAAACGATGCACGCTATCGGAGTGATATCGCGTATGGAATTTACAATCCGCCGCCGCACGGATTGCGCCAACCTCCATCGTGGCATGAAACTCAGTATACACCAACGCCGCGTATTTGAGCAGTCGCATCCCGAATGGTAGAGTCGCCACAAGAGGTGCGGTATGCTTCACGTGGCCGTTGTCGGCGCCGGAGGCCATTCGGAATTGAATCACGGTCCGAGTCTTCGGGATTTGAGTGTTCCGGGAGAGGTGGAGCTCACGGCGGTGTGCGATCTCGATCGGGACAAGGTCGTGAAATACGCGCGCGCGTTTGGATTCGCACGGACATACACCTCGATCCACACAATGCTGAGGGCGGAATCCGTCGACGCAATCGTGGCGGTTACACCTGTTGCGGCGACCAGTCAGGTTGTCGGCGAGCTTCTCCCGTACGGAATTCCGATCCTGCTGGAAAAGCCGCCGGGGCGAACATTTCGTGAATCAGAGGCGCTCGTCGCGACGGCACGCAGTCACGGAACGTCGACCATGGTCTCTTTCAACCGCCGCTTCGTCCCCGCAGTGAAAGAAGCGAGAGAATGGGTCGAACGGCGGCCGGCCGATGGCGCGCCTCGACTGCTCGTCGCTCGAATGCTGCGCGATTCGAGACATGAAGAGGATTTCATAATCGGCACGGCGATACATCTGGTGGACACGGCGCTGTCGTTCATGGGAACACCGGAACGTATCACCTCGCATCGACGAACCAGCCCGACCGAAGGCGTGTCGTACGACGCGCGCATCTCCTTCGCGGACGGGAGAATCGCGCTGCTCGTCATCGAGCCCGACGCGGGAGTCGACGAGGAAACCTATGAGCTAATCGGCTGCGGATACAGCGTACAGATCGACACGCTTAGCAACCGCGTAGTCATATATGAGGGCGGTGATCGCGTGTTGGAATGGGCTGCGGACAAAGATACGCCGATGCACGTCATGACGGGTTGCCTCAACGAAACTGAGGCTTTTCTGCAGGCGGTAGCCGGCAACGGAACGTTCGTCCCCACCTTGGCCGATGCGGCGGCGGCGCTTGACGTCGCAGCATCGATCGGGCGGGGCCGGTTTCGCAGCACTACATTCCGCGGCGGACACGATCGAGCTGATGGATGCCGATGAATTAGTCTACGCGACGGAAGCGATGGGGACGGTGGTGGAGTACATCGGTACCGGACCCGCCTGTACAAAAAAGGTACTGATGTAGCCGGCGCCTCCCTTTCCTTTAGAGTATTATTCCTTATTGGGAGGACCGGCATGCACGACGGACCGCGAAAGGTCATTCTCACTTCTCTGATGTACGGACCGTACGACTCGTTTCCGGGTCTGGAGCAACGGTTGTCCGAGCTCTCCCGTGCCGTCGACCGCATGGTCGAAGCAGCCGGCAGAGTCTACCCCGGTCGGCGGGTGGACCTCGTCGCCTTGCCGGAATACATCGTATGCGGCGGCCTCGAAGGAACGGCCGAAGAGTGTTCGGTCCTGCTGGAGGGACCGGTCTTTGACATGTTTGCGCGCAAGGCGCGAGAGCATCAGGCATACATCACCGTACCGCTCAACAAGATCGAGGATGCCGATCGGGGCGTCTACCACAACTCCATCGGTCTGGTCGATCGGTCGGGACGGCTCGTCGGCGTCTATCACAAGTATCACGTGACCGCCGATGAGCAGTTCACGAGTCTCGAGGGCGGCATGACACCGGGTACCGAGTTCCCCGTGTTCGATTGCGATTTCGGGCGAGTCGGTTTCCAGATCTGCTACGACATCAACTTCGACACCGGCTGGAAGTCGCTCAAAGAGTCCGGCGCCGAAATAGTCGTGTGGTCGACCCAGTCGCCGCAGACCGCGCGTCCTGCGGCGATCGCCCTTGCTCAGCGGTACTACATTCTCTCGAGCACCTGGCGGAACAACCTTTCCCTTTTCGAGCCGACGGGAACGATCGCGGCGCAGGTGCTCGAACCTGCCGACATTCTGGTGGCGGAGATCGATCTCTCCTACCTTATCATCCCGTGGTCCCGCCGACTGCGGAACGGCGAGTACGTCAAAGAACGATACGGCGATCGAATGGGCTACAGGTATTACGAGGCGGAGGACGTAGGAATCTTCTGGTCCAACGATCCGGAGATGCCTATTGCGAAATTGACCGAAGAGGACGGTCTTGTCACCGTCGAAGAAGAACGTAGGAGAGGACTCGAGCTCATCATGAAGAAGCGGAAAGGATAGCGGGCGCGGAGCTTTCAGCGCCGGAACCTTCGATTAGCTCATCATCCTTTCGACCCGCTTATGTGTTCCACGCGAGCCTCGTGGCTTCGGCGCATAGTCCGACGGCATGTCGGCCGGAGCGACGCTCGCCGGCGGCGGGGGAGAGAGACACGCTTCGGGACGACGCCGACCGGATCCAGGCGCCCGCTTTGAGCCGAAGAGCCCCGTCGAGGCGCTCCCCTCCGGGGGACTTGCCCATGCCAATCGACGGTAATATGGTGACGCATGGAGTTGCCGGAAATGAAAGCCAAACTGATATTCGGTATGCCGTCCGACGGGTTCGACCGGATCTTTCCGAAGCACGTTTTGGAAGCGCTCAGAAATACCTGCGATGTCGTCGACGCACCTTTACCGGCGGAGGTAGGCCCGGGCTTTTTCAAGCGGCATGCGGCGGATGCCGAGATACTGGTCACTTCGTGGGGAACCCCGGACATCGACGAGGAGATCCTGCGGCACGGCGAACAGATAAAGCTCATCGCCCACGCCGCCGGAACCGTCAAGCAGCTCGCCACTAACGCCGTTTGGAAGCGCGGAATCCGCGTCACGAGCTCGGCGGCCGCCATGGCAGTCGGAGTTGCGGAGTTCTGCCTCGGTTTGATGATCACCTGTTCGAAGCGGGCGTTTTGGCTCTGCGAGAACATCAGGCGCGGCGCCTGGTCCAGGGAAGTCGATCTCTTCGGCGCGCCTTTCGAGCTCTACCGGCAAAACGTCGGTGTTATCGGGGCATCGATGGTTGGGAAGCGGCTCATCGATCTTCTGCAGCCCTTCGGTTGCAATGTCATGGTATACGACCCGTACTGCTCCGCCGAAGAGTTGCTCTCGATGCACGCGACAAAGATCGACACGCTGGACGAACTTTTCGCCCGATGCCGGGTGGTCAGTCTGAACGCTCCAACCACCGACGAGACGATCGGGATGATTCGGGGACATCACTTCGCCAGGTTGCCCGACGGGGCGCTGTTCATAAACACCGCCCGCGGCGTAATCATCGACCAGGCGGAAATGATCGATGAATTGCGGAAGGGACGATTCGTCGCGTGCCTCGACGTGACGAATCCCGAGCCGCCGTTGCTTGACGACCCGCTGCGGCGACTGCCCAATGTGCTGCTCACACCGCACGAGGCCGGCGCGGTCGCGGAGAATCTGATGCGCATCGGCGAGTTCGTCGCGTCCGAAGTAGCGGTATATCAAAAGGGCGAGGCTCTCCGGGGAGAGGTTACCAAGAAACGTCTTTCGACCATGGCGTAGGCTCGCTCATGAGCAATGTACGAGAGACAGTCGAGTATCTCAGCAAGGCGATCTGCCCGAGGGCACCGGGCAGCAGCGCCGAGGGGCTTGCCGCCGAATACCTCGCCGAGTCGCTTTCGAAACTCGGTATCCGGGGCAAGATCGAGCCGTTCGAATCGGCATCCCACCGTTCGATACGATCGACGCTCAGCATCGCCTCCGGCGGCAACATAGGCCGAAGCGAGACGGAGCGCACCTTCGCGTCGTTTCCGTGTCAGTTCGCCGAGCAGGGAGAGGCCGCCGGACCTCTTGTGTTTCTGGGGGACTGCGACGAGACGCTCCACCGGAGCACCGACGTGGCGGGGCGAATCGGGCTCCTCTTCGCAAGCGGCGAGCATTCGGAACGGACGGCGGTTTTGAAATCGCTCCGCCGGCGTGGCATGGCGGGCGCGATCGTCGTCGGCTCGCAGCCTGATTTCATTGATACGAAGCTTTTCAGGTATCCCGACATGGAGATGCCGATCGTTTCGGTGACATATCGGGCGGCGACGGAGATAAAACGACACGAGGGAGAGCTATTCGAGCTATCGACCGAGGCGGAAGAGCGGAGAAGTGACGTCTCGCGAAACGTGGTGGCCACCCTACCCGGCGAGAGCGACACATGGCTCGTGCTGGGCGCGCACATCGACTCGGCTCCTTTCTCTCCCGGCGCCTCCGACAACGCCACCGGTGTGGCGGCGGTGTTGGAACTCGCGCGACGTCTTCAGACCCGTCGACGCGCGGCTTCGATCGTGCTGCTCTTCTGCGGAAGCGAGGAGTACGGCGCGGAAGACGGCTCCGGCCGCGGCGCCCGAAGTTTCTTCCTCCGCCGGACCGAGCTTCTGGATAGCTGTATCGGGTACGTCGATCTGGACAGCATCGGCAACCTGCTTGCGGCGCCGCAGATCCATCTCTACGGCCCGAGGCCGTTTCGCGAAGCCGCCGTCGACGATACGTTGCGGGACCGATACCGCGTCAGGCGCCGCTTCGCCTCCGGGGGCGATCACGGCGCCGCGGAAGACCAAGGCGTTCCCTTCATCTGGTTTACCGATCTCGTGTGCGACTACCATCCGTATCTTCATACCTCGGAAGACACGGTCGAGTACGTCGATTTCGACCGTCTCGAGGGCATGCTCGACGATGTGGAGGGTGTGTTGGAGCGATTGAGCGCCATCGCTCCGCCGTACCCGACGATACGCGAAGGCGGCCTGACAATCCGGCAAGCACGGGCGGCGGACGTGGAAAGGATACTCGACATCACCGAGGCGGCCTACGGTCGAGTATCCGGCGACCGCATGCGCCAGGATTACTTCGGCCAACCCCTCGGTGGCAGGGAGTGGTACGAGTACAAGCGCGCAAGCGTCGAAGAGAGCTGTGAAGAGCACTTGTTATGGACCGTGGTCGCCGAGATCGGCAAGGAGGTGATCGGTTTTGCGACCTACCTCATCGACGATCGTCGCGAAATGGGGCAGATCGGCGACAACGCGGTGCATCCGGACTTTCAAGGCAAAGGTATCGGGACGCGGCTCCAGCGCGAGGTGGACCGGCGGCTTCGGGAGGAGGGCTACGAACGGTTCGTCGTGTCTACGCTTTCGAACGACATCGCCGCTCAGCGTTTATACACCGGGTTCGGTTACGAGAAGTATTCGGAGACGTACCACTACGCGAGGCTGCTTCGCCGAACCGAATAGGACGAGTCCGGAGATTCCTTCCCGAACCGGTGGGTCGGAATGAGATTGAGAGACGACTGTTTCGGTGTCGTGGTGCTCGGCGGCGTCGTCGTGCCTCGCGGTTGCGCGTCGCAGAGTCGCGCCGGCGTGCGCGACTGAAAAGGAGAGCCGCCACTTTTCACGTGGTTGGTCTACTCCATCCGCTGCGCCGCATCGAAGGTCGAAGAGGTTGCCCGGAGGGACTCCGGCGGTCCGTCGTTTGTTGCCCGCTGCGATCCGATCGACGAAGAGCTTCGTCCCGAAAAAGACTGCACGCGTTTTAAGGAGCTTGCGAAATCATGGCGTTGATAATCGGCGTTTCCGGGAGCCCGAGAAAGAACGGCAATTCCAATACGCTGATGCGGGTGATTCTCCGGGGCGCCGCCTCGAAGGGTGCCGACGTCGGCGAGGTGTCGCTCAACGATCTCACCTACCGGGGGTGTCAGGGGTGCAGGAATTGCGTCGGCGGAGGCGGATGTATAGTGACCGATGAGCTGACGCCGGTTCTTGCGAAGCTCTGGAAGGCGGACGGTTGGATACTTGCGGCTCCGATCTACTACGACGGGGTCAGCGGGCAACTGAAGATGTTCTTCGACCGCTGCAGAACATTCACCAGAGACCCCGTGTCCCACGAGCTCGATCCACAACTCGAAGGCGTAAGACGCGCCGTCATCGTCGTCACCTACGCCGACTCGCAGAGGGAAGACTACCGCCGTGCGGCCGAGGTGTTGGCGGGTTATCTGGCCTGGATGGGAGACTTCGGCGATGTCGAGAAGCTCGTAAAGGGCGATCTCGGCCCGGCAGACGCGGCAAGGAGGCGGCGCGATCTGATCGAGCGCGCCGAGCTTCTCGGCGGCGCGGTGTTCGGATAGAAGCGCGGCGAAACACAAGGATGCGCAGGTGGATCTGTCGGTTCGTATAGGAGACCTCGTACTGTCGAATCCGTTCATCGTCGGGTCGGGCCCCACGGTCCGAAGCGTCGAACAGATACGCCTGGCCTCGGGTTCGGGCTGGGCGGCCGCTTCGCTGAAGCTCTCGATCGATCCGGCGCCGTACGTGAGCTTCCCTCCTCGCTATCGATGGTGGAAGAAAGCCGGCCTGCATACGTTTACCGCCGAGCGACGACAGAATACCGACCAAGCCCTGAGCCTCCTCGAAGAATCCCGAGAGGCTTCGGGCGCGATGAGCCTGTTCGCGAATATCACTTACTCCGGCGTCGACCCCGAAGGTTGGGGGGCGCTCGCCAAGCGATTCGAGGAGGCTGGCGCCGACGCGATCGAGCTGAATTTCTGCTGCCCCAACATGTCCTTCAATATTCAGGCCTCAGGCGCAACGACGACAAAGGCCACCGGGGCGAGCCTTGGAACCGATTTCAACCGAATGTCTCTCGTAGTCGAGGAGGTGGCCTCCTCCGTCGGTATTCCGCTGATCGCGAAGCTGACACCGGAGAACGGCGCCGTCGCCGAAGCCGCGGCGATCTGCCTGGCTTCCGGCGCCGCGGCGGTGGGCAGCACCGCGAACCGGTTGGGTATCCCCGACTTCGATATCCACGCGCCGGCCGGGTCGGTCTTTCGGCTGCAACGGCAGTTGAGTCTCTCATGCCTCTCGGGCCCCTGGATCCGGCCCCTCGCGTTGAAAGACACCTACCAGATTCGCCGGCGCATCGGAAGTGATGCAACCGTCATAGGTTCAGGCGGCGTGTCGGACCTGTCGAGCACGGTGCAGCAGATCATGGCCGGGGCCGACGCGCTTTGGATTTGCACCGAGACGATGCTGCGAGGGTTCGCCTGGTTACCTCGGCTCATCGAGGAGTTGGAGGAATTCATAGAGGATGCAGGATGTCGCGGTGTGCGCGACATCCGAGACCGATTGCACGACCATATGGCGCCGGCGGCGGAGCTCTCGATCGACGCCGGCCGGGCGCAGCTTTACATCGACAAATGCACCGGTTGCGGCGCCTGCTGGACCATCGGTCACTGCCTGGCAATCTCGCATCCCGACGGGATCACGACGGTCGATCCGGGTCTGTGCACCGGCTGCTCGACGTGCGTCGACATCTGTCCGCGTCGCGCATTCGAGATGATCCGGACCGGATGTCAAGCGGGGCCGGAATGACGGTTTTGACGATAACGGCGATCACGCCGACGACGACGGAGGCCCGCTCCGGACGGGTCCTTCTCGGCTCGCGTTCGGCGGGTCCGCGCACGCGTTTGAAACAACCCCTTACGGTGCATTCGCCTTCTTTAGGTACTCCCGCGACCAAAGGTCGAGATGCGTCCTGGGTACCTTTCTGCAAATCTCCGTGAACCTGGCGACCGCTTCGTCGATCCTTCCGGATTCGAACAACGCCTTCGCGTCCTCGTACTCGTAGGCGACCGTCGACCTGGCCAGCGCCGCGATCCTCACCGCGTCTTCAGGTGCCGGAAGCGGCCGATCGGCGAACTTCGAAAGCGCCGGCGGACTTGGGTCGGTAAGAACGTCGTAGACGTTCGTTTGCCGTTCCCGAAAAATCCTCGCACGAATGTCTTCGTAAGTACCGCCGAGCGAACATCCTCCGCTTCGCCCGGAGTACGGATCGAACTCCGCCGTGACCATGTCCGATCCCTCCGCCATCGAGGCTATGACCTCACCGTTGGGCGCGATGATCCTGCTTCTGCGGCTGCGGTCCCAAATGATGATGAGGTAGAGCCCGTTGTCCGCCGCGCGTGTCTGATAGGCCGCGTCGCTCGTGGCCTCGGACCCAAAGGCGGCGCCGCCTTTGGTCATCTGGAACACGACATCCGCGCCGTTCAAGGCGAGACAGCGGGCGGTTTCGGGAAACACCATGTCGTAGCAAATGGACATGCCGACTCCGCCGAGCTCCTCGGTTTCGAAAACGGGGAATCCGATCCCGCTCACTTTGAACAACTCCTGCGGCGGAAGATGCACCTTCTGGTATCTTCCGATTTCCGAACCGTCACGGCCGACGAAAATCCCGGTATTGTACACTTCGCCGTCGTCGACCACGTTCACACAGTACGCCACGTATATCTCGTTCCTGCCTGCCGCGTCGAGCATGACCCGGTGAGTCATCTCTTCGGCCTTCCGCATAACGTCCCGGCACTCGTAGTCCCTTGCGGCGGTCCATTCCCCCATCCCCAGGATGAGTTCGGTGAAGCCTACGGCGACGCACCCCCGAGCCCGCGCGCATTCGACGGCGCCCGCGTACGCTTCCAGATCGGTCTCGATTCGGTCGAACAACTCGACCTCGGAAATCGTGTAGGGTTTTGGAGTGACCGGCGGCACCGCAGCCGCTGCTTTGACTTTTTTCCCCATGGGCTGCTCCTCCGTAAATCTGTTCTCCTACCAGGTCATATAGTGCGTCACTCTTTTGCCGGTCGAAGGATCCACTCCGCCGAACCGCGCGTAGCTCGGGTGGCGGACGTCCTCGATCGCATCCATATGGCGATAGAGGTCGAGGATCATGCGATCGCGGATTTCCACGCGCTCCTCGTAGAGGTTATCGAGCTCGTGGGGATCGTCGGTAAGATGGTAAAGCTCGCCTTTCGATCCGGCGGGATAATGAATGAACTTCCACTCCCGCGTTCTATAGCAACGCTTATCGACGGCCTCGGCGAAAACCGCCGTCCGGGGCTCCTGCTCGACCGACGCAGGCGCACCTGTTAGCAGCGGCGAAAGATCCCTGCCCTGGATCCATTCCGGAGGTTCGAAGCCGGCGAGCCTCGCCACGGTCGGGAACACATCCACGCTCTCGGCGAGTTCGTCGTGACGAGCCCCGTTTCCTGCACACATTCCCCGCGGAACTCGCAGGATGAACGGCACGTGGAGCATGCAATCCAACAGGAACGGCGCCTTTGCGGGAATTCCGTGATCGCCTGTAAACTCGCCGTGATCCGACAGGAACGTAACTATCGTATTCGCGTCGAGGCCTCCACGCGTCAGTTCCTCGGTGATGAGCTCGACCTGCCGGTCGAGTTGGGAAACCATACCGTAATACGCCGCTTTCATTCGCCTGAACGTAGCCTCGTCGGCATGCTTGAAACCGCGAAACTTGTGCGCCTGCGACTCGAAATAGAGCCGGTACTCGACGGGTTTCTTCTTGAGATCGTTCGGCGCTCTGTGGAAAGCCGGCACGGCGTCGGGATCGTACATATGGGCGAATCGGCCGGACGGAACGTAGGGATGGTGCGGTCCGTAGAAGCCGACCCAGAGAAAAAACGGGCGCTCCGGATCTACGCCGCGCAAATACTGAAGGCTCTTCATTCCCACGTAGAAATCGAGATGACACTCCTCGGGCAGTTCCGACGGCACGGCGCCCAGATTCTTGCGGAAGTCCTTCAGCGCGTAGCCGGTTTTATACTCATACCCCAAGTCGCGCACGTACTGCTCGAACGGATTGGGATCGGTGACCGTATAGTCGCCGTCCTCGCGTTCCCGCCAGTCGCGCCGAATTGAGTCGGCCTCGAGGTGATCGAGGCTCTCGCGGAATCGACGCTGAGCGAGGTGGTGCTTCCCCACACACACGGTATCGTATCCCCGCCGTTTGAAGAACTCCACAAGCGTCGTCTCGTTCTCGTTCAGGCTGCTCCCATTCCAGCGGACGCCGTGATTCCTCGGATATCGACCGGTCATGATTGTCGCCCGCGAGGGGGCGCACACCGGATTCTGAACGAAGAAGTTTGTGAACAACGTGCCGCTTTCGGCCAGCCGATCTATTCCCGGCGTTTCGATAACGGGATTCCCGGTGCATCCGAGAGTATCGAATCGCAGATGATCAGTCGTGATAAGGACTACATTCGGTCGACTCGCCATGTTCAACTCCCGTCTGTACGACGCCGGCGGGACCAAAGGCTCGACGACGAGTTCGGTGCGCCGGGGAGCGCTCCGTTGCCATATCGTCGAACCGCCCGCGAGTCCCGCTGAGTAGGATTGCAGAACCGTCTCTAGAATAGCAGACCGAGTCGCACCGCCGCCGGCGACATCGGTACTCATTTCGTACGGTACCGGTCGGTACAGTTGTACCGGGCGGTCCGCGTGCGACGCAATTTTGCCCAGGCCCCTCAATAAGCGTCCCGGAAGATGTTCCGACGTAGACGAGTATAATGATGATGTTGCAGAGTGAAATGATCAAAATGTCCCGCTCCGTTTGACGGTTATGATCAAGTGCGATACTCTGTGGCCCGATTCTCGCGACGGACGCGCAAGGTTACTACCGAATGAACACATCCGCCCTTCTTGCACATATCTCTCCGTGGGACGTTGTTCTTATTTGCGTCGTATCCGTCGGCGGCGCCCTCGCCGCCTATGTGCGTCACCCGAAATGGAAAGCGTTTGTTTTGCTTACGCCGCTCCCGTTTTCCTTCGCCGTGTTGGCGCTCGGCCGGCCGATAGACGCGACTCACATGTCGGCGCTGCTGTTTCTTCTCGGCTACACCTTCGCCGTCAGGCTCCTCAATACTCGGTTTCGCGTGCCGATTGCGTGGTCTATCGCGATGTCGGCTTCCGCCTATTCGGCGGTCGGCGGACTGGTTGCAGCCGTACTGCCCCGGACCGACACGGCGTTTCTGGTCGCGACGGCGACCGTCGCGACCGTCGGCTCGATCCTTCATGCGGCCATGCCGACGCCCGTTGAGTCGGGCGCGGTGAGCCCGCTGCCGGTGTGGAAGAAAATCATCGTCGTCGCCGGCGTCATCACTTTTATCACCATCATCAAATCGATTCTCCAAGGATTCATGACTGTGTTTCCGATGCTCGGCGTCGTCGTGGCATACGAGTCGCGGGCAAGTCTGTATACGGTGTGCAGACATCTTCCCGTCGCGATGTTGGGTTTCGTTCCGATGATGACCGCCATGTATGTGCTTCAAAACCACATCGGATTGGGTCCGGCGCTGATCGCCGGCTGGGTCGTCTATCTAATCGTTTTG
>JAJRYZ010000263.1 GCA_024275515.1 Spirochaetota bacterium | reverse complement strand
TGGACCGGAATCGAATACCAGGTCGCCGGCCATCTCGCTTCCTACGGATACGTCGAGGAGGCTCTCGAAATCGTCCGAACCTGTCGGGACCGTTACGACGGTACGGTAAGAAACCCGTTCGACGAGATCGAATGCGGGCATTGGTACGCGCGGGCGCTGTCGAGCTACGCGCTGCTTGGCGCGCTGACCGGGGTTCGCTACGACGCGGTCGACCGCACTCTCCACGTCGCCCCGCCCGCTCCGGGTGATTTTCGCGTGTTTCTTTCAACCGCAACCGGTTTCGGCACGGTGTCTCTCTCAGGGGACAAGGTCGCCGTCACGGTCGTCGGGGGTGAGATACCGGTAGAATCGATCGAGTACCGGCCGTGGGACGAGCGCGCCGGAGACGAGAGAGACCGACGCGCATGCCGCGACGACTGAACGGCGCGCCGCGCCGCAGGTTCTCACGCGTGGTCGCCTTTTCCATTATCGCCTTCTTAACGCTCGCCGGCTGCGGCGGATCGGGCCGGGCGGTCGAATCGCCCGCCGGCGAGTCGGAAACGGAGTCGCTGCCGGAGATTCGAGCCGTCTCTCTCGCCCCGACGGAAAAACTCGCGGTGGTCGCATCCACGAGCATCGTCGGCGACGTCGTCGCCGCCGTCGCCGGAGACGCCGTGGGGTTCACCGTCCTCATAAGAGCCGGACAGGATCCGCACAGCTACGATCCGGCCCCGTCGGCCGTCGGGGCGATCGAACGGGCCGACATCGTGTTCGTTAACGGCTTCGGTCTCGAAGAGGCGCTGCTTAAGGTCGTCAAGACGGTCGCAACCGGTTATATCGTCCCCGTGTCGGCCGGCATAGAACCGCTTCGAATGCGCGTCGACGACGAGGATACGATCGATCCGCACGTCTGGTTCGCCCCGAAAAACGTCAAGATCTGGGTAGTGAATATCGAACACGCGTTGCGCGCGGCCGACCCCGCCCGCGCCGACTTCTACCACGCTCGCTCGCGCGCCTACCTCGATCGCCTCGACGTGCTCGATTCGTGGATGCGCGAACGGTTGGCCGCGGTCCCGGAGGAACGAAGGCGTCTGGTGAGCGACCATGAGCTGTTCGGATACTTTGCCCGGGAGTACGGATTCGAACTCTCGGCGACGATTCTCCGCGGGACCTCCGCCTCGGCTCAACCTTCCGCGCGGCGGATCGCCGATCTCGTGGCTTTGCTTCGGCGCGAGGGGATCACGACCATATTCGTCGGCGAGACGGCGGGACCGGGTGTGGAGAGCATCGCCGGGGCGATTTCCGACGAGCTGGGGGAAAAAGTACGCGTGGTGCGTCTGCTCACCGGTTCGCTCACGCCCCGCGGAACGTTCGGTGACACATATATCGGATATATGGAGTACAATGTGGATCGGATCGTGGACGGACTGAAATAGTGAGCGAACAATCCGCGGGCTCGCCTTCGGCGGGGGAGACGCTCCGTTGAAAGTACTTTCCTACGGCAGATCGTGCAGCGTTCCGGTCTCCGACCCGCACATTGCGCTCAGCGTCGCCGGCGTGTCGCACCGGTACGCGGGAGCAGTGCGACTCGCTCTCGAGGATGTTTCGATCGTCGTACGTTCCGGCGAGCGCGTCGCGTTGATGGGTCCCAACGGCGCCGGGAAATCAACGCTGATCAAGCTCGCGGTCGGACTCATGCCGCTCCAGAAAGGAAGCATTCTCGTCCACGGCAATCCGGCGGGAAGCTGCAGACATCGGGTGACGATGGTTCCACAGCGTTCCGAAATCGACTGGCGATTTCCCATTACCGTCCGCCAGGTGATCATGATGGGCCGATACGTTCATCTCGGATGGCTCAAGCGTCCGAGGCCGGAAGATCGCGATGCGGTGGACGAGGCGATGGAGACGATGAAAATCTCCGAACTTGCCGACAATCACATCGGTGAGCTTTCGGGCGGACAACAACAGCGTGTCATGCTGGCCCGCGCTCTGGCGCATGACGCGGATGTTCTACTTCTCGATGAACCGCTCAATCACGTCGACGTCGCAACGCAGGAGTTGGTGTTTCACGTGCTCGAGGAGCTGTGCGCGCACCGCGGGAAAACAGCCGTCGTGAGCACGCATGATCTCGGCATTCTTAAGGTCCACTTCAGCCGTGCGGTTTTTCTCGATCGGCGCCTCATCGCCGAAGGTCCGATCGAGCAGATTCTGACGGCGGAAACGATCGCGAGAGCCTACGGATTCGAGTTCCACGGGGAGGAGGATCTTTCACGATGGTTGAATGGCTCATCGAACCGCTAACCTACGGCTTCGTCGTTCGGGGGCTTATTTCGGGGATACTGGCGGCGGTTTCCTGCGCCTTGCTGAGCGCTTTCGTGGTGTGGCGGGGCATGGCGTTCATCGGCGACGCCGTCGCTCATTCGATACTCCCCGGAATCGTGCTCGCGTTCATGCTTGGAATCGGACTCTTTGTCGGCGCCTTCATAGCCGCGCTCCTCACCGCGGCGGGAATCGGAGTGCTCACTCGCCGGGAAGCGATGCGCGAAGACACGGCGATCGGGGTTATTTTCACCGGTTTTTTCGCGCTCGGAGTCATTCTTCTCAGCAGAATCACTACCTATCAGGATCTGACGCACATTCTCTTCGGTGACATTCTCGGCGTCGCCGCTTCCGATATCGTTGTGATGCTCGCCATTGCGATCGTCGTCTCCGCGGCCGTCATCGCCTTTTACAAAGAGCTGCTCGCGACGTCGTTCGACTCCGCGTACTCGGTGGTAATCGGCCTGTCGCCCGAGGTCATACGCTACGCGCTGCTGTTTCTGATCGCTCTGACCGTGGTGGCGGGAATACAAACCGTCGGCGTCGTTCTGGTTCTTGCGCTGCTCGTCACCCCCGCTGCGGCCGCGTCGCTTCTGACCAAGCGGCTCGGCGCCGTCATCGCGGTGAGCGAAGCGTTCGCCGTCGCCTCGGCGCTTATCGGATTCTATACCTCGTACTACTTCGACCTTGCCTCGGGGGCGTCGATCGTCCTCACGCTTTCACTGATCTTCGCCGTCTCGTACGCGGCGAGCCGTATCGCGACCCGCAGAACGGCGCGCAGAATCGAGCGCCGGTCTCAACGCGTCTGATCTTCGGATGCGATCGGCGATCCCGACGACAAACCGCCCCGGATCGGGGCCTTCGCGTCAAGAGCCGTTTCGCGGTTTTCACGATTCGTCATAGACGCTCGTTCAAGCGATGGATTGAGAAGCGTCAAAGGGACGCCGCGCGGCCTGACTCGATCATGGATAGAAAGTTCTCCGGTTTAACCGACGAGGCGATGGTGTTGCCCGAAGAAAGAACATGCCCACGCCCGAGCCCGCGAACAAGTTCGGCGGTGACCGCCGCCACCTCCGAGGTCGTTCCGCGGGAGAGCAGATCCACGTCGACATTGCCCACCAACGCAACGTTTTCGAAAGAGCGACGCACGTCAAGAAGATCCATCCCGGCCGCGGGTTCCAGCGGGCCGATCGCGTCGACGCCCGTATCGACGATGAGGTCGAGAATCCCGGATACCTCGCCGTCGGTGTGCTTTACACACAGACCTCCGGCGTCGTGCACGGCGCGCACTCCACGGCGAAGCCACGGGAGCACGAACCGCTCGAATTGCGGTCGCGACATGAGCGTGCCGGTCTTAAACGCGTAGTCGTCGGTCAGAACGACGACGTCGACGCCGGCTGCGACGGCAAGCGAAAACAATTCGGCGTAGTACGCTCCGACCAGCGCGGCGAGCGCGTCGGCAAACTCAGGAGCGTCGATATAACTGATGAGAAGGTCGTCCATACCGCAGAGAAACCACGACGCGGCGAAATCGTTTCGACTGAGCATGACGACCGCCCGCTCGGGAGCCCGCCGACGAACGTACCGTACGGCCCGAAGCACCGGGTTCCGCGCGGGCCGCGGCGGCACGAAGCGCTCGAGATCGTCCATCGAGCGGACCGGCCGGCCGACGGGCACGGGTAGCAGCTCGCCGGCGAGCTTGCTTCGGACACCCCATTCGTCGGTATAGAAGGCGAGCCGGGGGACGATCCAGCGACGCCACCCGAGCAGATAGAGGACCTGATTGACCGACACCGCGTCGAGATCGAGATCCTCTATCATGTCGAGGTACCGTTCGTAGCCGAGACCGCGCATGACCCGCCAGTCTATCGCCATTTCCATGACGGGAACACGATCAACCGGCTCGCACCGCAGCGCCGCGAGGAATCTTTCTCTTGGTCTCATCATTATCCGCCGTCCGTTCGCACACGTCGGGCCATGCTACACGAATATTCGACGTGCCGGTACCGTCGAACGAAGGGTGAAGCGTCGGTCCGGATTCAGAATCACCGACGAAAAACGCCTCGTTTGCCCCGAAGCGCGAAACACGTTATGCTTTCTGCTACAGGAAGCCATGAAGAAAGACCGGAGCCTTGGAATAGAACCCAACCGATTTCACTTTTTTCGCCTTACGGTAATCTACCGATTGTTCTCGCGCATGGTGCGCAGACTTTTTTCGATATTCATACGAATCGAGGTCGAAGGGCGGGAGTTCGTCCCGCGGCGCGGACCCGTTCTGGTACTCGCGAACCACGTCGGGTTTCTCGATCCGATGGTCGTTTCGCTCGCGCTCGGCAGGCAGGTACAATTTCTCGCCACGCCGACGGTGTTCCGCAAACCCGTGCTCGGTCTGGTCGCCCGATTCTTCGGCGTCATCCCCAAAAAAAAGTTTCATCCCGACCTTCCTGCGATCTATCGATTGCTCGAATGGGCGGACATGGGAAGCGCGGTCGGCATTTTCCCGGAGGGGCAACGGTCCTGGGATGCGCGCAACCTGGAGATCGTCCCGGGCATCGGAAAGCTCGTTCGACTGCTTAAGGCGCCGGTGGTGACGATGCGAATGTACAACGCCGATCGCATCTCCCCCCGCTGGGCCAAGAAGCAGCGACGCGGCCATGTTCTCGTGCATATCGACAAACCTGTTCGCTTCGACCGCACCGTCTCTCCGAAGCTCATCGAAGAAGAGATCCGGCAACGGATATGGGTCGATCCGATGGATTGCCCGAGGGCGCCGGTTTACGGGAAAGATCTGGCGCTGGGCATCGGCAACGTTCTCTTTCTCTGCCCCGAGTGCTACGCCGCCGAATCGCTCGTCGAGAGGCGCGATCACGTCACCTGTCGCGAGTGCCGCACGAGCTGGATCGTCGGCGCCGACAACAGCCTCCGGCGCGTCGATACGCGGCGGAAATACCCGTTGATCAACGCGGTCGACCGAATAAGAGATTTCCTCGATAGAAAAGGGTGGGTGGTCGACGAGGAGCGGTACCGGGCCGAAGGCGTGGCGCTCGAGAGTCGCCTTATGCGCCTACTGGACATAAGCGGCAAACGGCCGAAAGAGATAGGGCGGGGCCGACTGCAGCTGACGAGGCACGGACTACGTCTTGACGGCAACGCGCGCTGGTTCCTCTCGCTTCGGGATATCCTCGTCGCGACCGTGGACATCGCCACCGACCTGCAATTCCGATCGAGGAAGGGCCTGTTCGCCGCCGTTCTGGACAAGGAGTCGGTGGTCAAATGGGAGTGGTTCGTAAATCACTGGCTCTCGGTCGCCGCAGGCAGAGACGGAACGTCGCGGGGCACGACGACGACGGGCGGCTAATCGGGGCCCGCGGACCGGTCGGCCTACTCGATGACGAGGGGCTCGTCGCGGGGCGAGAGTCCGTCGACGTCGTTTACACGCGCACCCCTCGGCGCCGGCACGTCTCCGCGCAACAGCGGGTCGGAAGTCCGCTCCATCCACTCCCGCAACGCCGATTCGAGTTCGCGGCGAACCGACGCGGTTCGCGGACTGTCGGCGATATTTCGCACTTCGTCGGGATCGAACATGTCGTCGAAAAGCATCACCCGGTCGCGCGGTTCGGTCTCCCAGCCCATGGCAAGAAGAAACGTTTTGCTCGACGTGTCGTCGACGTTCGGAAGAACAAGCCGTTCGCGAGAATCGTACCGCCTGATAAGATTGTATCGCGCGGTGCGTATCGATCGGGTCGGCTCGTAGGCGGCGTGATAATTGATTTCACCGAAAAGGTAATCGTGAATCGAATCGACTTCGCCGTCGACAAGCGGTAACAACGAGCACCCTTCGACGTGATCGGGAACGTCCACGCCTGCAAGCTCGCACACGGTGGGGAACAGATCGACCAGACCGACGAGCGCGTCGCACACGGCGCCCGGCGCAAAATGTTCGGGACCCCGAACGATCAGGTAGACGCCGGCGCCGTGGACCGTCAGATTGCACATGTTCCGGGGAAACTGCAACCCGTGGTCGGTAAAGCAGAAAACATACGAGTTATCCGCTTGTCCCGAACGCGACAGTGCGTCGAGAACGGCGCCGTAATGCTCGTCCATAACCCGAACCGCCGCTTTGAGGTCCGCCGCTTCGGCGCGTGTTTCGGGCGTGTCCGGGAAGGGCCGTACCGGAAGAGCGTAGCGCGGGTCCTCGGCCGGATGATTCTGCGGTTCCGCCGACGGGAACGGGCGGTGCGTTTCGTTCAAACCGACCGACAGGAAGAACGGAGCCGGAGGATCCGAACGCAGGAAATCGACGGCGGCGTCGGCTGGACTCGCCGAGACGTGGCCGGCGGAATAGTTGGTATCGTCCACCGAAAGGACGCGATCATATCCCACCCGATCGACCGCGGGGGCCGTGTGCTCGACCCCGGAGAGCACGGTCGTGTAGCCGCCGATCCTCAGATAGCGTGCGAGGTGTTGCTCGTAATCGAACATGGAAAAGCCTCGATGGGCCAATCCGAACATGCCGCACGAGTGCGGATACATCCCGCTCATAAAGGCGGCGCGGCTCGGCGAACATGTCGGAGCCGCGGAGAAGGCTTGACGAAAAAGCACGCCCTCGCGCGCCAAACGCGTGAGGTGCGGGCTTGGAATCGCATGACCGTACGGTTCGATATACCTTCCGGTATTGTGGGAATGCATGAAAATGATGTTCGGCTTCGCCATCGTAGCCTTCCTCCGTTTGTATCGAACTCGGTCGTGCCCGCGTTCTCATCAACACCAGTCTCCGGGGCGGTAGCCCCACGGTGTGTCGGCGACATACTCGCAGGCGCGCTCCTCCTCCGGCGCGGTCGAGATGCACGATTCGCGCGAAAGATCCTCCTTGACGCGCACGGTCGCGAGCTCATCACCACTTCATTCCTTCCCGGTCGGCCGTCGTCGCCGTCCGCTATCTTCGCTCGGCGAGCTCCTCGATCTGGGGCGGCGGCATCGGCACGAGATACTCCGACGGCGGCTGCACCACCTTGCCCCATTCGGCCAACCGGCGAAACCCCGTCTCCTCCTCGGCGGCGATTCGACCGACGCCACGATGGTCCCATCCGCTCGTCAACCGGGCGTCGAGCGCCGATCGCGTGTTCTTGCACGCCGGATCGGCGCCGAGATCGTGAATCTCGCCCGGATCGGCGCCGAGATCGAACAGCGCGGCGGGAAGGTCTTCATCGTCGAAATGACGCCAATACTTCCACCGGCCCGACCGGATCATCCGTGCGACGATCGGTCCCCCGGAATTGACACGATCGACGATTTCGCTCGTGGTCTCGGTGAACCGGCCGACCTCCGAGGGGCGTCGAAAGACGGAAACGATCGAACGACCGTCGACGAGAGGCATGGGATCGGCGCGTGCGATCTCCGTGAACGTCGGGCCCAGATCCGTCAGATTGACCACCGCGTCGCTCCGGACGCCGCGGGGTATCACGCCCGGCATGCGCATGATCAACGGGACGCCCACGCTGCCCTCGTAGAAGTTGCTCTTCCACCAACAGCCGTGCTCGCCGGCCATTTCACCGTGATCGCTGGTATAGACGACGAGGGTGTTATCGGCCTCCCCGGAACGCTTCAGCGCATCGAGAACCAGACCAACCATCCGGTCGACCGACTCGCACATCGCGTAGTACGCCGCGCGCGCCACGCGAATCCGCTCCTCGGCGAGCGGCGGATCG
>JAJRYZ010000262.1 GCA_024275515.1 Spirochaetota bacterium | reverse complement strand
TTGATAAGCGTCGTCTTCCCGGCACCGTTCGGCCCCAGGAGCCCGAAAACCTCTCCCCTCTCGACCGAAAAACTCACGTTGTCGAGGGCGAGGACCGGTGGACTCGTAGCGTAGGAGAGGCGGAGAACGCGAAAGAGGTTCTTGAGCCACAGCCCGACGCCGCGGGAGGCGATCCGTGCGTGTCGACCACGATCGACCTCCAGGCCTATGTAGCGCTTTGTCAGACGACGAATTTCAATCATGACGGCCTCAAGGGGGCACGCTCGAACGGTCGGTATCCGCTTCGGCGGCTGCGGATGCTCTTCGTGTCGATCCGCTCGCTCGAACCCGGGCCGTCGGTCGGACTTTACCCTTTTAAACAACTGTTGTATGCTACAACAGATGTTTATATCACGTGATGCCTTATGAGTCAACACGTGTGCGATTCATGGATCGTTCTTGTCTACTCGCTCCCCGCTACCCCCTCGGGACGACGGGTGAGCATATGGAAAAGACTCAGGCGACTGGGGGCGCTTTCGCTCAAGAACTCCGTATACATACTGCCGTTTAACGGTGAGTTATACGAAAGGGTTCAGTGGTTGGCGCAGGAGATCCAGGCATCGAACGGGGATGTGACGCTGTTCAGGGTCCGAAGCATCGATAACATATCTCGCGACGAGATTATCGGACGCTTTCAGGAATCGAGGAACAAGGACTTCGACGAGCTTTCCGGCGATTGCCGGGAACTCTTGGACCGGCTCGCGAAACTGCCCGGCGACGATCCGGGAGAGAAAATCGAGAAGTTAGGGGAAGCTTTCGGTCTGCTCGCGCGGCGACGGAAACAGATCGACGAAATCGATTACTTTCATGCCCCCGGGGGGAGCCTCGCCGAGACGCTTCTCGCCGACATTGCCGGCAGGCTGGAGAAGCTTCGTGCTCGCACGAGCGATGAATCGTCGTCGAGCTTCACGAAATGGTCGCCCGCGGAATTGAAGGGAAAGACCTGGGTCACGAGGCCCCGCCCGCATATCGATCGGATCGGGACCGCTTGGCTGATCCGGCGATTCATAGACCCCGGCGCCGTTTTCGTTTTCACGACCGGCGACGCGCCGGAGGGAGCCGTGGCGTTCGATATGGCCGGTGCGGATATGAGCCATCACGGGGAAAACTGCACCTTCGAGACGCTACTTAGTGTGCTCGACTGCCCGGAGAAGGCGTTGCGCGACATCGCGGAGATTGTGCACGAAATCGATCTGAAAGACGGCAAGTTTCTCCGTCCGGAAGCGCCGGGGATCGACGCGCTGATCAGGGGAGTTTCAGCGCGGTTCGATGAGGACGAGCGGGTCCTGCAGGCCGGAATCGATCTCTTCGACTCTCTCTACGCGTTTCTGGCAAGTTCGCTGCCGTAGCCTCCGTCTCGCCCGAGCGCGCCACGAACCGATGCCGGCAGTCGATTCAATCGAGCCGCACGATCCTGTTTGGCGCAGCGGTCGGTTTTTTCTCGCCGCCAAGCATCATCGAAAAAGAACGCTCGCTCGGATTGCCGCCCAGATAGCGCTCGTGAGTACGATGCAACGAATCGATGTAATCGACGGCATGCCGAGGTCTGCCGTGAATATTGGCGCCGCGGTCCTGTATATCGTCCGGCGCTCGATGCACACGAACATCTATCCGGTCGCTGAAAACGTCGAATGTTGCGATGTCCGACGGATAGGCGGCCGTCCCGGCAACAACGATGTGGTGAATCCCTCTTCGTTCCACCGTCCCGGTGAGGTGCAGATGACCCGAAAGAACGGCGATCACGTGGTCGGCGTGTCGCTCCACCGTCGCAAGTGTCTGCGAATCCGGCACCGTGTAGTATGTGCCGAAGTTGAAGCTCTTTGCGCACACCGCTTCATCCCGCACGGGCGTGAACGGAACATGCGATACGATAAAAGCGGGCAGGGAGAGCTCGGCGAGCCGATCAAGCGAACGCTGCAGAAACATGTTGTACCGTAGCGTGGCCTCGTTCGGCGGTTCGCCGTCGTGGCATGCATCGAGAACGATAAACCCGATACCTCCGCATGAAAAGACGTACTCCCGCATTCCCCCTCCAAACGCCTCGTCGTACGCCCGATAGCCGGCCGCGCTTCTGCCCTGCCGGGTTTCGTGATTACCAAGCGCCGGAAGAAACGGCACGCCCAGCTTCTCCAAAAAAGCCGGCCTCAGATAGGCGTATTCGTCGGAAAACGCGTCACGGTGACCGTCGATGACATCCCCGGCGCCGATGACGAAATCCGCCGGATCGAACCCGTTATCGCCGCGGACGCAACCCAGCGCCCACAGAGCGCGCTCCCGGGCGCCGGGATAGTTGCCCGCGTCGCAACCCGGACTGCGAAGGTGCATGTCGTTGAGCATCATGAATCGAAAGCGGCGCCTGCCGCCGCCCGGCCCGCCGCTCTCCATGCGAGAGTCGTTGTGCGCGCCTATTCCACGATCGCGGTCGTCGAGTGTTGCCACTGAGAGCTATTATACGAGGTAGCGAACGGGAGCGACAGGCCTTTTCGCCGCCACGGCGGGAGGCGAAAGAACGGAAATGCTCTTCGCGCGGCGGGAAAAATCCTGCATAATGTCGGAATCGACCAAGAACGTGCGCACGGCGGTTTCGTGCAAGGAGAAACGAGTATGGGTGACAAAGGGAAAAAAGACAAAGGCAAGAGAGAACAACAGAAAAAGGCTCACCTGAGCCCGAAAGAAAAGCGCAAACTGAAAAGAGAAAAGAAGAAATAGGCGCCGGGACTACGGGGCGAGGTGAGTATGCTCGAAATCGGTTCGGTGCTGCTGAGCGACTCATGATGATTCGAAGTTTCATGAGAAAGCAGTTTTTCGACCGACGACCCCGGCCGGGTTGAACTTGCAAGAGCTGTACCGAAATCCACAGGCGATCGACTCTCGTCAGATACGAAGCCGCTTATTGCAGAGCCATGTCGACCGTCCGGCGAGTCGTAGGGTTTGCCTGCACCGAGGCGATACGGACTTGTTGCCGCACGTTGCGAGGCGCGTTTCTATCGCTCCTTGGGATAGTGTCCGGCGCGAATAGGTGCAAGATGTTGCACAGCTTCGTCGCGAACATACCAAAAACCTCTCCTTAAATATCTCCATGCTTGATGAAAAAAGTGCGGCTTTTTGCGAGGAGAGTTCCGGTAAGCCACGGGACTTTGCCCAAAGTGCTTTCTGAATTGCTTTGTGAAGTGACTCGTGCTGTTCAACCCCAGCGCGAGGCAAATATCCATCACGGTGCGCTCCGTTTCCCGCAAGAGACGCGCGGCGTATTCCATCCGCCTGCGGGCGATAAAGCACTGCAGAGTTTCGTTTTCGACAAGCGAAAACGTTCGGCTGAGATGGAAGGGGCTAATCGCCATCACCCGAGATATTGCGGACAGACGGAGCGCCTCAGGATCGGAGAGATGATCATCGACATACTGCTTCACGTTCTCAATTCGTTGTTCCCGGAGCAGTATGACAATGTCAAAGCCCGCATCCTTGATCGAATCGTGGATCTGTTTGAGCGTGATCTTCTCGGTGTCATACTCGATATCAACCTGGCCGATCTTGATGGTGATTCTCTCGAGAGGTAGCCGAGACATTTCGTCTCTGAGTACACGTATGCACCGGGCACAGCACATACCCTTGATGTAGATCGTCTTCCTCACGCCGTCATTCGCGATTTTTTCTCTTCCCTGCCCGGAAACGCGGGCTTTCAAAGGCGAAAACCATGCGAGTCGCTTTCATCCTTCCTTGTTTGAAGTCGACCGACGAGTGGTTGGTCTTTTCGAACATAACTAACGGTAGTGTTTGTAACCCCGTTCGAAGCACGTAGTCAAGAAGTCGTGGAAAATTCGGTTGCGACCGGAAATCGTGTGTGTGAAGCTCCGACGCCGCGCCGAGAGTTTGTGCATTCCCCCCCCCACGAGTTACGGATGTAATAATGGTCATGGCATTGTCGTTGTTAGTACATTCGCCATCCGAGCGGAAGCTTTCGATGAAGAAAAAGGGAGTCACGACCCCACATCAAGCCGGCAAAGCGACCGACACTCCCACGACTCGGGGCGTGTTTCGGATCTTCGAGTATTTCCCATAGCGCTCATCTTGTTGGGTTTTGTGCTCGGGTTGCGACACGGCATAGACTGGGATCACATCGCGGCCATCACCGACATCACCGGTTCGGTGGTCTCAACCGGGGAGAAGGCGGTGATCGTCCAATCAACCGAGTCGGCAACGAGAGTACGATTGACGCCATGGGGAGAACAAACACCGGCGCGCGCTTCCGAAAGATGAGCTCCATTCCGGCGGAATCAACGCAGAGTCAAGCGATGCAGCGCGGCGATCAGTGTTCTCAAACCGAGCGCTGCTCCACTCGGCCTGTGGATCAGGTCATTTCACAGGTGGACGGCCGAGGCCGTCACGTTTTTGGTGATCCTGCATCTGAGTCGTGTGATCTTTACCGGATCTTATCGGGGAAGCCGGAAGCTCAACTGGATTTTCCGGCTCCTTCTTCTCTTTCTTACGGTCGGATTCTTTTTCACAGGCACGGTGCTCAAGTGGGATCAGGAAGGCTATGAGGCCTACCAACACGTCGTCGAGACCGCCGAGGTGGTCCCCGTGAAACGGGCTCTCGTCGTTGCCGGGGAGTACTTCTACACGAACATCCACCTTTTTCGCTCACACGAAGAAGATCCTCTGGTTCAGCATGATCATCTGCGGCGTTATCGCGTTTCCGGCGGCTCAGTTGCCGGTAGTCCTATATCCGGGGCCCTGCCCGGGTGTGGAAATGACCAAGCCGCCGTGGCTGTTCCTCGTCCTGTACGCCCTAGAGGACTGGATCGGCCTTTACGCGCTCCCCCCCCTTGCTGCGCGGGTCGAGCATTTGGGCCTGAGCCGTACTCGTCGTATCCCCATGTCGAGCAACGCGGCGACCGCTGGATCCTCGGTCTTCCCGCCGGCAGATTCCGGGCGGCCCGGATATTCGCGAAGAATCACGCAAAGCGAAGGTCATACGCAAGAAACCGCACATCTTCAGCAAGATCGGAAACGATCCGCAAGGGGATCCGTCGTATATTTAGAGGGCGATCGCGGAGGTGTTCCCACGATGGCCAAGAGTTTTTCCGACTTCGTTATTCGCTGTCCGATTATTGCGGTAGCCGTGCTGGTTCTGTTGACCCTTTTCTTCGGCTACCAGATCACCACAATCAAGCTCAACGCCGATTTCACCGCCTATTTGCAGCAGGATAATCCCTTTGTGGAACAGTTCAACCGCGGCGGTGAAATCATCGCCGGCAAGTCCATAGCGATTGTGCTGATCGAAAGCGAGGACGTTTTCAGCACGGAGACATTGACGCTCCTCTCGCAAGCCCGGCGGCTTCCGATGAGGATGCGGCCTATCTCTCAGCGACTCGCTGACAGGGTTGATTTCCGAGTTCGCGGGTGACATGAGGGTCGTCTATGTTCTCGAGGGACTTTCGCGAATAGTACCCGCCGGCGTGGAAGAAACGGGAGATCTCGCCGGAGATGTCGAAGGAGACCTGTGGGAGATGAACGAGAACCTGATGGTTGTGAACGGCGACGTCTGTCGGAAAATAACCGACGACGCCGGCTCGTCGGAAGCTCGAAAAGTGCGGATTTTGATGACTCAGACCGGCCTCGCGCCCGTCACGTGACCGAACCGCGTGTCTCCACA
>JAJRYZ010000261.1 GCA_024275515.1 Spirochaetota bacterium | reverse complement strand
GCCGGAGACGGGTTCTCCTGAGCAATTCGAAATCCGGCCTGCCGGATTTCGAATTGCCGCCCACAGCAACCGAAAACCCGCCGTTTTCGTGACGATTCGTCGGTTCTTCCGCCGAAACGTCAGAAAACGGACCGGCGAGCGATGCTCGCAGTGTCACATTTCGAATTGCCGGTTTCATATGAGCCGCGGACGCCTACGACCGGCCGTCGATCCAATCGACAAACGCGCGGGCATGCAGGTCCAGATTCTCCATCGCCCCGCCGCCGACGACGGGAGAACACATTTCGTAAACCGCCCACGCGCCGGAGTCGAACCCGCCGTCGTCGAGCCCCCGGAAAAACGCGTCGTAATCGATCTCGCCGGCGCCCATCTTCGTCGCCTTCACCGAGTCGGGCGCGACCCGCCGGTAGTTGACCAGCCCCGCCTCGTAACGGTAGCGCGGGAAGGTGAGGTAGTCGGCACAGATCGTCATGAACATCTTCGGCGCCATGGCGCGCGCGCCGGTGTAAAGGTCCTCGCCGCGAAGATGCGGCGACCACGCGTCGTAGCCGGCCCGGACGTTATCGGCGGCAAGCGAGCCGAGAAACAGCGCGAACTCCTTCGTATCGACCGCGAAATCGTGATGGTTCTGCACCGAAAGCAGAATCCCGTGTTCGGCCGCACGCCTCGCGCACGACTCGACGGCGCGAGCCACCCGCGCCTCCTGCGCCGCCCGGGAGAGATCACCGTAGTCGTATCCGGTGAAAACGCGCACGACGGATCCTCCGAGTCGGGCGCAGATGCGCGCGCACGCTTCGACGTAAAGCTCCTGCATTTCGTCGATAGGTACTTCCGCCGGGGCCGTGAGCAAATAATCGGTATAGCCGGCGAGCCCGATCAGCTCGACGCCGGTCGACGCGAGCGCTTCGCCGATACGACCGATATCAGCTTCGTCGGTGTCGACGGGCGAGAGATGCGGCCGCTTGGCCATGAGGAGCACTCCGTCGTAGCCGAGATCGCGTGCCTTCCGTATGACACCCACCGCCTCCAGCGCGTCCTGCCCCCAGAACCCCGCATAACTTACCGAGAACAACCCTTTCTTCATCAACCTACTCCTCCCCCGTTCGCACTTCGCACGGGTCCGACGACGCCGAATCGCATCGGCGGATAGTGCGTTTCGAGCAGAGTCGTATCGCCGGTCCGCGCGAGCTCATCCCACAGACTGCGCATCAGCCTGTGATGGATCGAGGCGAACCCGGGATCACCGACGAGATTGCGCAGCTCGTGCGGGTCTTCCGCAAGATCGTACAATTCGTCGTAGTCGAAACCGTTGAACACGAGTTTGTACCTGCCTTCCCACAGCACCCGCTGACTCATCAGGTATCGTGTTCCGTGATACTCGGCCATGCTTCTCGTGTGATTGCCGGCGGCGCCGATGGGGTCGGCAAGCAGATCCGCAAACGATCTTCCGTCGATTTCAGGTCGGCCCCGGTGCTCGATGCCCACGAGATCGAGCACGGTCGGAAAAAGATCGACCAGCGATACGTGCGCATCCGACACCGCGCCCTCGGCGACGGCCGGTCCGCACGCCACGAACGGCACGGTGTAGATCTCTTCGTAGGCGCCGAAGTTGTGCGCGTCCAGACCGTGCGCCCCGACGTATCGTCCGTGGTCGCCGGTGACGATGATGATCGTTCGATCGGTCTGCCCGGTCTCGTCGAGCGCCGCAACGATTCGCGCGAGCTGCGCGTCGAGTTCGGTCACCAACGCCATATAGCAGGCCCTGAGCTCCCTCCACTCCCGCTCGGCGAGATGCGAAAAGATCTCGGCTTGCCGTCGGTAGAAACCGGGGCCGTTTTCGAACCGGTCGCCGAAACTGACCGGAAGTTCGATCGCGTCGGCATCGTACCGATCGTAGGCCGCCCGGCCGGCGACAAGCGGCGTGTTGGGTTCGGAGAAACTCACCATACACGCCCAGGGCCGGTCGCGCCGGGCCGCCTCGCGCACATACTCGATCGCCTCGGAGGCAATACGCGCGAACCGTCTCTCGTCGGTGTCAACCGGCGTCACCGCGTAGTGGAGAACGTCTCTGTACCCCGGAGGCCCGTGATGAAACCGCTGCGGCCCGGCGCCTTCGAGGAGGCGTCCGGTCTCCTCGACTCCCGCGCCGATCGCGCGAAATGCCGAGACGGAATCGCACCGGTTGACCCGCCAGCCGAAGCGCTTGAGATCGTTCGACCGTTCGATGTGCCATTTACCGAAATACGCGGTGGCGTATCCGTTTTCGGCGAACAGGGTCGGCCAATGCGGGTAGCTTTCGCGCAACACCGACTGATCCTCGTTTACCACGTGCTCCACCTGGAGCACGCCGTGGTTATGCGGATAGACGCCCGTCATCATACTCGCGCGCGCCGGTGAGCAGGTCGGAAGCGGTGTATGGCAGTTCGACAGCCTGACGCCCCGGTCGGCCACGGCGTCGATCGCGGGGGTAAGCGAATCGGCCGAATCGACGATTCTCCCCTGGAAACCGTCCGGAACGAACAGCAGCAGGTTGGGGCCGTCAGTCACGTGCGGCGAGCTCTTCGCCGTGCTCGGCGACCTTGGCGAAAGCGCAGGCGACCTGATCGATAAGTCCGGGCGCCGGATCGATCCAGCCGGAAATCCGGAACGAAATCGCGGCGACGCTTTCCGTGACCGGGAAGTCCCCCCTCTTATAGCGGGGAAGCGGCCGGTCGGCCGGGCCGACGTGTCCTTTACCCCACAAACCGGGAAGATCTTTCGTATAGATAGCGCGAAGATGCTCGATATGACGCGCCTCGTTCGTCGCCGTGGTTACCCCCTCGGCTCGTAACGCCGCGGCCACTTCCGCCGCCGTCGCGCCGCCGAGAGCCTTCGCGTCGACGAGGAATTGCAGGCCGCCGAAAAGCTCGGCGCCCTTCGACTTTTCGTAGCGACGAACCGGTTCGATTCCTCTCACCGCGGCGATCTTCCCGTAGAACTCCTCGCGGACCCGGGAAAACCGATCGATCCGTTCGGACAGGTTGCGCAACGCGATTTGAGCTATCGCGAGGGCGAGAGGATGCGCGCGCCACTTCCAGCCGAGCAGTTGGTTGTCAAGCTGCCTGTAAACGGGGTTTTCAAGCTCATCCAATACGCCGGATCGGTGCAAATGACAGTAGATGAGCGCCCGTTCGTAGAGCTCCCGATCGTTCGTCGCGACGATGCCGCCTTCGCCGGCAGCGACCGGCTTTCCGCCGGGCAATACGCCTTGACAGCTGAAACAGGCGATATGGCCGAAGCTCCCGATTCTGCGTCCACCCCATTCACTTCCGTGAGCGTGAGCGGCGTCTTCGATCAGCACGATGCCGTGTTTTTCGCACATCGGGAGCAGCCGGTCCATATCGCAGACCCTGCCGAATCGATGTATCGGATTAATCACTTTCGTCCGGGGAGTGATGCGCTTCTCGATGTCGTCGGGATCGGCGAGCAGGTATTCGGGATGCGATTCGCAGAACACCGGCGTCGCACCCATATGGAGCGCTCCGACATAGCTTCCTATATATCCGTATGCCGGGTGTATAAACTCATCCCCCGGTCCGATCCCCGCCGCGAAAAACGCGCTCGCGAGTGCGGTGTGCCCGTGGCTCGTGGCCAGCACGTATCTGCACCCGATATAGTCGGCAAACTCCTCTTCGAATCGCTTGGGCATGCCTTTGCCCGAAAGGGATATCTCACCGGATTCGAGGAGCGCGCCTATCGCTCGCTTCTCCTCTTCGATCGGACGCCGCCACCTGTCCGCGACCCCGGCAGTCACCGCCCGAGGTCCGCCGTGAAGCGCGAGTTTGTTGTCCATCTGGATTCCTCCGTCGGCACACTGTAGTACGGCGGTGAGACCGGGTCAACGAAAACCGACCGCGTTCGGCGTTTTTCGGTCCGGGCGATCCATTCGTCAATACATGAGAAGCCGTCTGCAAGAGCGACGCGTCGGCCCGGCTGCGGGGTCGTCGAACCGACATCGGAGGCGAGTTGCGCGGGAACGATTCGTCGACTATGATGGCGTGACGCACACACACTCTGTCTCGAGAAGGAGCACGTACCGATGATTAAGACGAGTCAGATCGCGGCACAGATGTACACGGTCCGCGACTATCTGAAGACTCCCGCCGACATCGCTGCATCGCTGAAAAAAATCAAAAGAATCGGCTATGAAGCGGTCCAGCTTTCGGGGCTTGGACCGATCGAAACAAGCGAGCTAAAAAAAATGCTAGACGACACGGGCCTCATTCCCTGCTCGACCCATGAATCGGGAGAGGATCTGTTCGAGAATATCAATGAAGTCATCGACAAACTCAGCGAGCTCGAGACGACCACCACCGCCTACCCGTATCCCGCGGACGTCGACTTTTCGACCATGGCCGGAGTCCGGTC
This sequence comes from Spirochaetota bacterium, assembly GCA_024275515.1. Lineage (GTDB taxonomy): Bacteria > Spirochaetota > Spirochaetia > ARS1246 > ARS1246 > JAJRYZ01. Next base: position 18,511 of record JAJRYZ010000261.1, on the reverse strand, counting down.
GCTCGCCAAGAAACTCGACAAGGCGGGCGCGGCTCTCAGAAAGGCGGGTATCATCCTCACCTATCACAACCACAACATCGAGTTCGTCCGGGTCAAGGGCAAAACGGTGCTCGAGCATCTCTACGAGCTTACCGACCCGGAGAATCTCCAGGGCGAGATCGATACCTTCTGGGTGCAGGCCGGCGGCGGCGATTCGGTTCAGTGGATAAAGAGTCTGAAAAAGCGATTGCCCCTGCTTCACATGAAGGATTTCGGCGTAAACCTTGAAAAGGAACCGGTATTCGAAGAGATCGGATACGGCAACCTGTCCTGGGAACCGATTGTCAAGGCGGCAAAGGCGTCGGGCTGCAAGTGGTATATCGTTGAGCAGGACCGCGACCATGAAAAGGACGATCCTTTCAAATCGCTACGAATGAGCTTCAACTACATCGTTCAAAACCTCTGCGTGGAATGATCGTCCTCGCGGCTTCTCTCGCGGATGCCGGCCGGCTTGGGAGAATGGAGCGCAGCGCCTCACCGAAAAAGGCTGTATGGTCGGCGGCATGAAGATACTCATTATCGGTGGATCGGGATTCGTCAGCGGAACTCTCGCCCGCAGAGCCGTTGAGGCGGGCCATCACGTGTGGGCGGTGACTCGAGGAAACCGACCGCTTCCTTCAGGAGTGGAGTCGATTCCGGCCGACCGCAAGGATACCGCGGCCTTCGCAGCGGCGGTCCACGCGGTCGGTGAAGAATGGGACCTCGTCGCCGACTGCATTTGCTATGCCCCGCCCGACATGGCGCAGGACGTCGATCTTTTTCTGTCAAACGATCGATCGCTCTGCGGACGCTTTGTTTTCATATCGACCGATTTCGTTTATGAGCCTGCCGAACGGTGTTTTCCGCAGGAGGAGACCGACGCGGCGTATATCGGCGAAGGATACGGGTACGAAAAACGGCGATGCGAGCTGTTGCTTGCGGATCGAGCCGCGACCGACGCGTGGACGGTGCTGCGGCCCTGCCACATCTACGGGCCGGGGTCCCTGCTTGGTTGTCTTCCCGATCACGGCAGAGACGCCGAGCTCATCGAGCGAATACGGTCGCGAACGCCGCTTCGTCTGGTCGGCGGGGGGCATTTCCTGCAACAACCGGTTTTCGCGGCGGATCTGGCCGACGCCGTCCTATCGTCTCCGACCTCGGCTTCGGCCGCCGGCGCGATCTGCAACGTCGCGGGCCCACAGATCATCGAATCGAGGCGGTACTACGAAATCCTGGGCGAATATCTCGGTGAACCGGTGGCGATCGAAGAGATTCCGGTCGACGCCTACCTCGAAGCGCATCCGGAAAAGCGTTCGTTCCTCTGCCACCGAATCTACACGCGCGACGCGCTGGCCGCCGCAGGTCTGCCTCTCCCGTCCACCGGGCCCGCGGAAGCGCTGAGGGTGCAGGTGGAGGATCTTGTGCGTCGACGGTGTGAATAGGAGGGGCGCGGTTCTATTCTATTACACGGATATGAATCTTCCGCTCTTTCGGCCCGTCCATCTCGAGAAAGAGTATGCCCTGATAAACGCCGATAAGCGGAATGGTGTTTTCGACGGTGAACGACACTTGAGCACCGAACATCGCGCTCATTATGTGCGCTTCCGTGTTCGGATTATTCCCGCCGACGTGCTCGAAAGGCCCGAGGGGCGCGAGCAGTCCTTCGACGACCTTGAGATAGTCCCTGCAAAGCGCCGGGTCGTCCTCTCCGAAAAAGAGACCGGCGGTCGTATGCGGCGTCGTTACGAACACCACGCCTTCTTCGACTCCCCGCAGTTTTTCGAGCACGCAGGAGGTGACGTTGATGATCGAACGTCCGGGGGTGGAGACGACGACCAGCGTTTCGACTTTCATACGAGCTCCTCGGCACTTTCAAGGACTCTTTTGAACTCGGCGAGATATCCGGCGGCCGGGACGCCGTCCATCAGTCTGTGATCCACCGAAAGGGTCGCGCACATCGTAGGCGCCACGACGGGTGTGCCGGCCTGCGCGATCACGCGATCCCGGATTGCGCCCGTCGCCAGGATCATCGCGTCGCCCGGATCGATGATCGCCGCAAAACGGTCGACGTCGTACATTCCCAGATTCGTGACGATCATGCTTTTTTCGCCTTTCTCCTCCTCGCGCATCCTCCCCGATCTCACCCGGGCGACCGTTTCTTTCACACGGCGCGTGAGGTCCTCAAGACTCGTCCGCTCGACGTCGTGAAGCACGGGACAGAGTACGCCCCCCTCGACGCTTACCGCAACTCCGATCGCTATTCGACGCATCGCTTCGGGGCCGCCCTCTGAATATCGAACGTTGCAATCGGGAACCGCGCGAAGAGCGAGCGCGCCGGCCTTGAGGATGAACGCCGTATATCCCGGTCTCGAATCCAGCTTCTCCCGCAACTCCTTCACGGCGCTCATGACCACTTCGCTGGTGAGGTAGAAGTGAGGCGCCTCTCGTTTGCTCCGGACCATCCGCTCGGCGATAATCGCCCGGAGCCGTCCCGGCGCTCCCGGCGCTTCCGGCGCTCCAAGAAGATCCGCCGCGGTGACCATTCGGCGGCTCCCGGTACCCGTTACGGCTTCAAAACTCACGCCTCGTCTCCGCGCGACCACTTTCGCCTTCGGGGAAGCGGTCGGACGGTCGGCGTCGGTCGCCCTCTCGCGCGCCGCGGACGCCGTCGGGCGGTCGGCGTCGGTCGCCTTTTCGCGCGTCGGCCGCACCGTGTCTTCGCGCTCCTCTTCCGGCGGCGCATCCTCGGTGCGAATTCTCGCCACCACTTGGTTCGGCAGGACTATCGCCCCCTCCTCTTCGACGATTTCCTCCAGGACGCCGTCTTCGAACGCTTCCACCTCGACTACCGACTTATCGGCATCCACCGAAAAGAGAGGGTCACCCTTCGACACTTTTGCCCCCTCGCGTCTGTACCATTCGCGAAGCGTCAATTCGGATACGGCCTCGCCTATCTGCGGAACGACAATGTCTATCCTCATACCGTGAATCCCTTCAAAACCGTATGCACCGCCTCGACGATATCGTCCTCCCCCGGAACGACGGTTTGCTCGAGGACCGGAGAAAAGGGAACCGGGGTGTCGGGAGCGGCGACTCGGACGATCGGCGCATCCAAGAACTCTATCGCTTGAGAAGCGACGTCCGCGGCTACTTGCGTACCCCACCCTCCGCGTTGATTGCCTTCCTCGGCGACAACCAGACGCCCGGTTTTTTTTACCGAATCGATCACTATTTGCGTGTCGAACGGAACAAGAGTCCGTGGGTCTATTACTTCAACCTCGACGTTCCTTTCGGCAAGCGTCTCGGCCGCTCTCAGCGCATGGTGCAGCATGATCGAGTTGGCGACGACGGTCGCGTGCCGGCCGGCGCGGCTCACCCGGCCCCGTCCAAAGGGAATCGTATACTCCTCCTCAGGAACATGCCCCATGCCGGTTCCGACGAATCGCCTCCCCTTGCTCCCGTATAAGTGTTTATGAACACAAAAGAGGACCATATTGTCGTCGCGCACGGCGGTTTTGAAGAGTCCTTTGGCGTCGTACGGTGTGGCGGGCGTTACGATCTTGACGCCGGGAACGTGGAAGAAAAAGGTCTCCACCGTGTTGGCGTGTTGGGCGCCGCGCCCCGAAGCTCCCGTGGGCAACTGCAAGACAATGGGAACTCTCACTTGGCCGCCCGACATATAGCGGATCTTCGATCCCTCTTGCACGATCTGATCGTAGGCGGTAAAGAGGAAATCGCTGTACTGGAAATCCACGATCGGACGCAGCCCCTGGATGGCCGCGCCGATCGCCAGCCCGACGAATCCGGATTCGGAAATTGGCGTGTTAATTACACGATCGTCCCCGTAATCGGCATGAAGTCCCAGAGTAAAAAGAAACGACCCGCCGATGCGTACGTCTTCACCGAGAACGAAGACGTCCCGGTCCCCGTCCATCTCTTCGCGCACCGCCTCCCTCAGCGCCTGCACGATCGTAAGCTCTCTCGCTTGCGTGTCAGTCGGCATAGACGTCCTCCAAAGCCGTGTCGGGTGTCGGATCGGGACTTTCGCGGGCGAATCGAACGGCTTCATCCAACTCCGCATCGACACCTGCTTCGACGGCCGCGAGGCGCTCCTCGTCGAATCGGGCGTCCTGCAACAACCGAGCCCTGAACAGCACGACGGGGTCGGCGGCAAGCCATTCACGAACTTCTTTCTGATCGCGATAGGTTGCCGGATCATCGCGTTTGTGCCCGCCCTGCCGGTAGGTGAGCGACTCGATCATGGTCGGCCCTTCGCCGGCGCGAGCGGCGTCGACCGCACCCTCGACCGCCTCGAAGACCGCAATGGGATCATTCCCGAACACGGTGATACCGGGAATGCGGTACGCCGCGGCACGCTCGGCCAACCGTTTGTTCGTGGTGACCTCTGAAATATGCGTCGACACTCCAAAGAGGTTGTTCTCGCAGAGAAAGACGACGGGGAGCCGCCAGATCGCCGCGAGATTCATCGCTTCGTGCCAATCGCCCTTGTTGACGGCTCCGTCGCCGAAGATGTTGCAGGCGACGCGATCGGTTCCCTTCCGCTTGAACGCGAAGGCCGTCCCGACCATGATCGGGCAGCCGGCGCCCACGATGGCGATCCCCGGGAGGGCGCCGTACGCAACGTCGCCGATGTGAAGCGAGCCCCCCTTCCCCGCGCAGCATCCGGTCGCTCTGCCGAAGAGCTCCGCCATGATCGATTCGGCCGGAACGCCTTTCGCCAGCGCCTGCCCGTGTCCGCGGTGTGTGATGTTAATCCAGTCGTCCTCACGCAGGGCGAAACAGGCGCCGACGGCCGTCGCCTCCTGACCATGCGACAGATGGATCGTCCCGGGCATAATACCTTTCAGAAAGAGCTCGTTGACGCGCCTTTCGAAACGCCGTATCAGCACCATGCGGCGGTACATCGCCATGAGTAGGTCGGGTTGATACGACGCAAGTGATTTGGCCTCCGGAACAACAGGTAGTTGAATATTCACCTCGCCTCTTCTCCGTAATGCGCCGTCCGCTCCAGCAGCGCGCTGATCCTCTTGTTGGCCGTTACGGCTTCCTTGTAGATCCGATACACCGCTTCGTACAGACGCACGCGTTGTGACGCCGGCGTTACCGGCTCCTCTTCCGACCGATACCTGTCCAAGGCTTCGTCCCAGCCGGCGAAGAGTCCGCCGATGATCCCGGCGAGCATACACGAACCCACCGACGCGTCGGTCAACGCAGGCTTCATAAGCTCCATTCCCAGTACGTCGGATACTATCTGTCGCCAAACGGGCAGACGGGCGCCTCCGCCGCACAATCGGGGCGTGCCGAGGATCTCCAACTTCGACGATTCCAGACAGTCGCGAATCGAATACGCCACCCCTTCCATAACCGCCCGCAGCAAATGGCCCCTGGTGTGCCCGCCTCGAACACCCAGAAAAGCGGCTCGAAGTCGGGAATCCCAGTACGGAGACCTCTCACCGGCGAGAAATGGAAGAAAGAGGACTCCGTCGGAACCGGGATCGATGTTCCGTGTCAGGGCAACGTCGGCGGCATACGATCCATGGTCGGCGGACGGCACGGCACCGGTGGTCGGGAATGTGTCCTGAAACCACCTGAGCGTTGCAGCGCCGGAGTTCGTCGCCGCAACGGCGATCCATTGCGCATCGATCACGTGCGGGTAGACCATGGCCGCAGGCACGGGAGTCGGTTCGGCCAATACCACTTCAACGTTCGCGGAAGTCCCCAGTTTTATTACCGCCCGGCCGGGGACGATCGATCCGGCGGCCGCGGCCTCGACCGCCGAATCGCCGCAGCCGACGGCGACCGGTGTGCCGGCTTTCATTCCGGTGTCCACCGCCGCCCGATCGGAAAGCTCGCCCGCGAAAGAAACGCTCGAACGAATTTCCGGCAGGATCCCTTCGCGCACGCCGGCAAGACGGCACAGTTCCGACGACCAGCGGCCCTTGCGAAGATCGTAGAGCTGCAACCCCGCCGCGTCATAGGGATCGGTCGCTACCGCTCCGGTGAAGCGATACCTGAGGTAGTCCTTGGCGGTCAGGATCACTCGGATCGAGCTCCACATGTCGGGACGATGCCGTCGCGTCCATTCCAGCCGGGCGGGGACGGATGCGCTGTTTATCGGCTGCAGAGTCGTATCATAGAAGGCACCGCGGTCGGCCCGAAGAATTTGCTCGGCCTCTTCCGCCGATCTCAGGTCCGACCAGTGCATTACCATGCCCAGCGGCCGAAAAGCGGAACCCAACGCGACAAAGGAATGCGCGCCGCCGGCAACCGCGATGCAAGCAACATCTTTGGAGTCGACTTTCGCGCGGCCGACGCAGTCGGCGACGGCCGCACATGCGGCGCGATACCATTCGTCGGCGTCCTGCTCAACGATTCCCGGCGCCGGCCGGTAAGTTGCGATTGGCCGCTCGGCGGTGGCGGCGATCGCACCTCTTTCCGAGAGCAGAGACACTTTGCAGCCGCTTGAGCCTAGATCGACGCCGATCGCATACTTCATAGTAGTAAAGTTACTCCATATATTTCCTTATCGCAGGTTATTTACTACTATATCCGGCAATCGAGGACACGTCAAGCCCCTTTTACCGCCGAGCCGTGGACTACAGCTCGCCGAATCGAGCGATCGGCACCGGTAGTCCCGTCCGCATCGATTCATATCCGGCCTGCACGACCGCGAGCGTGCGCCGCTCGCTCTCGGCGGTCGTGGGTCCCGGCGTCCCTTCGGCAACGTAGTCGGCAAAGGCCTCCAGTTCGAGCGCGTAGGAGGACAGATGCGACTCCGGATAGACTTCGTCAAGGGCGCCCGCCGAAGCGGCGGGAGGATAGACCCGGAAGCCGGCGGTAGAGGCGCGCAGCAATCCCCGCGTGCCGTAGAGACGAAATCCGTCCCAACCGTCGGGAATCGTCGATTCGCAGGTCTGAAGGATCGTCACCGAAAGACCGGATCGCATCCGCAGCACACCCGACACGGTTCCTTCGATTTCGGGCGTGGCGAAACTCTCGGTGTGATACTCGCCGATATACGCCGTCTCGACTTCACCAAAGACGTGCCGCACTTTTGCCGTCGAATGTATGCCGTGCAGCATCCACGTACCCGAACCGCCGCGCTCGGGCCGCGTGAGCCATTCTCTGCGTCCGGGATAGCGAAAAGTGTCGGCCCTGAAGCCGTAGAGATGCGACGCGGACACTATCTCTCCCGTGTATTCGCCGTTCTCCACCGCTTGTTTTAGCCACCTGACCATCGGCGAATAGACGGCGTTCTCGGCCACGTAGAGTCGAACGTTGTTCTTCCGCGCGCTTTCTATCATCCGCGTCGCTTCGTCCACGCGAGGAGCGATCGGTTTCTCGACGAGCACGTGTTTCCCGGCTTCCGCGGCTGCGACCGTTTGCTCGCAATGCAGCGCGTGCGGAGTGCAGATCGACACGGCGTCGATCTCGGGATCCGATAGAACCTTCTCGAAATCGGTCGTGATTTTCGCGACGCCGAGTTCCCGAGACTGTTCCTTCAGATACTCCTCATCACTGTCGACAAGACAGGTCACGACGACTTTTTCTCCGAGCTCCCGAGACGCCTCGACCTGTCGTCGTCCCGCCCAACCGACGCCGACGACCGCAACTCTGATCATAGGACCTCCTCACTAAAGACCTTTTTGATCACGTCGTGATGACGCCGTTCCATCTTGTACCGGTCTTTCGCCAGCCTGGACCCGATGAGATCGTCGAACGGCAAGTCGCGAAGCGCGTCGTCCACGCTTCCGCCGTCGGCGAGTACCCGTCGTACTCCTTCTCGAACGGCGGCAAGGTAGTGCGCGATAAAGCGGAGCCACTCGCGAATCTCCCGTCTCCCCCTCAGAGCCGGACCGTGCCCCGGAATCAAAAGTTCCGCATCGTAATCGAGCAGACGTCGAATACTCGATTCGAGCCGCCGACCGTCGCCGTCGTTGATCGCCACCGGTATCGCCGTTACAACCGTATCACCGCAGATGAGCGTCTTTTTTTCAGGAACATAGACGCACAAGCCGTCGGGGCTGTGACCGGGCGTGGCGAACAGTTCCACACTGCAGTCTCCGCAGACGATCATGAGACGCCCCTCGAAGGTCATAGTCGGCGCTATCAAGGCGCTCGGTCCCGGCGGACTCCCGAATCGTCGGGCATACACATCGCGCTGCCGGCGGATCGCCTCACAGGCGGCTCGCGTCGCGACCACTTCCACGCACCCGCCGCCGAAAGCGGGACGGCCGAAGATGTGATCGCCGTGACCGTGTGTTAGAACGACCAGGAGCGCCTCATATTTCCCCCGTCCGATAAAGTCGACAAGCGCCTCTCCGTCTGCGGGTTCGTTTCCCGTGTCGATAATCACCGGTCCTCGTTCGGTCAGAATCACCACGTTCTTGCCCTCCGCGGGTTCATGATTCAGAGCAAAAACGTTATTGCCCAAGGCCCTTATCTCCGACGCCAATCGATACTACCTGCCTTTCCCCCTGCGGGCGGCGAGCACCGCGGCGGTTCTTTTCAAACTCTCGAAACTCTCCGGCCTCAGGCGCAGAATCGTGGCTACGTAGAGAATATCGATGATAACCAGTTGCGTAATCCGGGACAGCATCGCGTCGGAGCGGTACTCGGTCTCGGTCGTCGAACTGAGAAGGACGTAGTCGGCCAATCGAGTGAGCGACGAGTCACCGTAACTGGTAAGCGCCACCACGCTCGCTCCCCGTTCCCGCGCCAGCCTTACGCAGTTGAGAATGTCCTGAGTCTCTCCGCTGTGCGACACCGCGAAAACGAGGTCGTCGGCGGCCGCGTGAGCGGCGAGAATATGCATGATCGGAGGGTCGGTGCTCATGTGCACGTCCAGTCCGAGCTTGGCGAACTCGTAAAAGGCGTCCGACGCAATGAGCCCCGTCGCCCCTACCCCCGTAAAGAGTATGCGCCGCGCCTCGACCATGCGCTCGACCACTTTTTCGAGAACGAGGCGATCCACGATGCTTTCAAGATCGTTGATGCTGTTGTTCGTAGAGTACAGCACCTTGCGCATTATCGCCTGAATATCATCGTCGGCCCTCACGTCCTCATACACGCTGCGCTCCGCTCCCACGGAAAGCTCCTGCGCGAGGGTTACCTTGAAGACTTGATACGATTTGAAGTTGATCTTCCGAAGAAACCGCATAATCGTCGTTTCACTAGTCGAACAGGTTTCGGCCAAGTCGCCGATGGAAAAGAGGATTACCTTGCGCGGGTTCTCGAAAATATAGTCGGCGATGTTCTTCTGAACTTTCGAGAGTATGTGATACCTCGTTCGGATTTCCGTGAAGACGTTTGCCATGAGCTGAATGCTACTCCTTTGTCGAGCCCAGGAGAATGCCTTTTACGAAATGTTTCTGCACAAAAGGGTAGACGAGCATAATGGGTAAAACGGTGATGATGATAGCCGACGCCCTGATGGTCGCGGGAATCCGCAGCTCCGTTACCGCGGCTACCTCCTGAGTCACCGCCGCGGAAATGATCTCTCGCAGATAAAAGGAGAGCGGGTAGAGTCGCTGCCGGGAAATGTAGAGCAACGCATTGAACCAATCATTCCAGAATTGGACCGCATAGAAGAGCGTAATCGTGTAAACTATCGGTTTTGCCGAAGGGATTATAATCCTGAAAAGGATAACAAAGTCGTTGGCCCCGTCTATCCGGGCGGATTCCTCAAGACTCCCCGGCATGTCCGAGAAGTAGTTCTTGGTGAGAATAAGAAAATACATATTCATGAGCGTGGGCAGAAACAGCACCGGTATCCTGTCCCGAAGCCCAATCTTGGCAACGAGCACATACGTGGGAATAAGGCCGCCGCTGAAAAACATGGTAATGACGAAAAAGAGGAACAGGACCTTTCGGAGGCGCAGATAGGACTTGGAAAGCGCGTAGGCGGCCATCGACGTGACGGCAACCGCGCCGAAAGTGCCCAACATGGTAACGGCAACGCTTACGAAGAAGGCCCGCACGACGCGGACTTCTTTCAGATTGTGAACATAAGCGTCGACGGTGAAACTCTTTGGAATAATGTGATACCAGTCCTTGAAATACTCTTCATCGGTCGAAACAGAAATGACAAAGATGTTCCAAAAAGGATACAATGTGGAAAAGGCGAAAACGAAAAGAACAAGATAAATCGCCGCGTCGATCGCATCAAACTTCCTATTCACCATCACCATCCACCTAGTAAATGGAAGTCCTGCCGAACCGCCGGGCGAATCCGTTGGAAATCACAAGCAATGTCATCCCGATTATCGAGCGAATAAGCCCCGCCGCGGCGAGCCGGGAGAAGTTCGGATTACCCTGGAGATTGCGGAGTATATAGGTCTGCATGATATCGCCGGTCTCGTACACGAGGGGATTATAGAGGTTGAATACCTGGTCGAAGCTCCAGTTGAGCACGTTGCCGAGATTGAGTATGAAGACAATAGTCATCGTAGAAACAAGACCCGGAATCGTGATATGAATGAGTTGCCTCCCGCGGCCTGCACCGTCGACCCAGGCGGCTTCGTAGAGCTCCGGATTGATCGCGGCGATGGCGGCCAGATAAATGATCGAACCCCAACCGACCTCTTTCCACACATGGGTAACGACGAGAAAGCCTCTGAAGTACCGGTGATCCTGCAGAAAGTCGAACTTTCCGATGCCGACGACTTCAAGAAAATGGCTCACCGCTCCTATTTCGTACGCGAAGAGCGAATTGAAAATCCCGGCAAGAATGACCCACGACATGAAATGGGGCAGGTACGTAATGGTCTGGACGGTCCGCTTGAGCGCCAGGTGCGGCATCTCGTTGATCATGACTGCAAGAGCCACGGTAGAAAAAAAGCCGAGGGCGAGTTTCTGAAGGTTGATGACCCAGGTATTGACGAAAGCCTGTACGAATTTCGGGTCGTCGAAAAGCCAAACGAAATGCTTCAGCCCGACCCACTCACTCCGGAAAAAACCTTTCCGTATCGAGTAATTCTGGAACGACATCGTCACTCCGTAGATCGGGACGTATCGGAAAACCACCACCCACGCAAAGGCCGGTAGTATCATCAAGTAGAGATATTTGTAACGGACAACGTGCCGGAGGAGCGACTCTTTGGGCAGCTCGAAGTATGCTCCCGGTGTTGTCTTGCGCATGAACGGACTGCACATAAGGCGGGCCGGGTTCGGACAACCCGCCCCGCCGCCCGCCTATTCTCGAGCCATATTCTACTTGATGTTGTTGTCGTAGTAATCCTGGTACAGTTTTACCCATCTCTCCAGACCGACGCGCCGGAGTTCCGTCTGATGAGCTTCCCACGCCGCTTCGAACTCGCCGGGTTTGGCGGCGATACATTTTGTCCAGCCTTCGACGATCGCCTGGCTTATTGCGTTTTTGAGATCGTTTTCTTCGGGGAACTGCACAAATTGAACCGGATTGGGGTCGCCGAACCAGAGCTTACCGTGCTCGTACTCCGTTTTGACATTCACTTCGTCCTTCATCCGCAGAGGAACAAAGGGAATAGAGTTGGCATACGCTTCCTCGAAGGTCGCGTAATCCGCAGCGGGTACGTACCCCTCGCTGTTTCCCTGGCCGAGATAGAAATTGAGGTCATAGTAGAGCCCGGAGTAGTTCCAGTTTTCCTCGATGCGGTCGAAGTATCCGTCTTCGCTGAAGCTCCTCCAGTGCACGCCTTCGATTCCGGCGACCATGAGCTTCCTGCCTTCCAGCGAGTTGAGGAACTCCAGCAGATCGACCGCCGCTTGCGGCGCCTTGGACGCTGAGGTGACCACGGCGGTTCCTTGCATCATTATCCCCTGCGCGCGTCGGAACTCGTACCCCTCCGCGGCAAGCGGCATGAGGAGCGTGACTTCGGAGTCGGGGAAGCTCTTTTTCAGCTGTGCGGCCTGGCTGGTAAACGGAGCGATCACCCAGCCCATCCCGGCTTTTCCTGAAAGAAGGTACTTTTCCGTCAGTTTGGGAAAGCTGTTCATCGACGGAAAGTCGTGATTGATCAAGCCTTCGTTGTACAGCATGTTCATGTACTCAAGCGCCGCCTTCGTGTTGTCCATGACGGCGATGTGCGTGAGTTTTCCGTCTCGTATGTCGAAGTTGACGTGCTGATCCCAAAAGCTCGACGGCACGCCGAACATCGCCATGATGGGTATGGTGGTCCGCCGAATCTGGTTCGAACCTTCGAACTGGAATCCCGTGGTAGTTCCCGTCGAGTCCATCTCCACGAAAGCCTTCAAGACCTCGTACAGCTCCTTTTCATCGGTGGGAAGATCGAGTCCGGCGGCGTCGAGCCAGTCTTTTCGCACCATAGTGCCCCACGCCACTCCGAGAGGTGGTTGCGGTATCGCCCAAGCCTTCCCGTCGATCTTCATGGGAGAGAAGGTCTGCGAGTTGACGATCTTGTAGATGTAGGGATGAGTGTCGACGGCGATGTAGTCGTCGAGAGCAACAATCGCGCCTTCCTGCCGCCACTTGGGAATGTTGCCGACGGTGGTGATAATGTCCACCGCCTCTCCGGTGCTGAGCATCAAATTGATCTTCGCGCCGTTCTCGCTCCACGGCGCGGTGACGAAGGTGAGATCGACGTTCGCCTTTTTTTCCAGCTCCCGGACGATAGGATCGTTTTCCCAGTCGAGACTGATTCCTCCACGATAGAAGGTAATCGGCACGGGACCGGCGGCCGAGGAGTTCTCCGCGCCGCCTCCTGCAAACAGCGCGCCGGCGAGCCCGAACACGGCGAATGTCATTGACATCAGTTTATTCATGTTCTCCTCCTTGCGTATAGTGCGTAGTATAGCACCTCCGATAATATTTGTAAAGTTAAAAGTTTACGACTATTCGTCTCACTCGTTTCTTTCGACGCGCGACGACCCTGCCGAAAAGCTTGCCAATCCCGTCGCATCCGGGTAGCGTTGCGCCATGCACGATGCGGCCGCACACATGAACGATTTCGGCGCGAACGGTATTCCGTTCTTGTTCGTCATCGACTATGAAATGAAAAACCCCATCGTCGTCCGTCTCGACGAGTTGGATCGCGCCGATATCGAGCCGGCCATCAACGGGGTCGAGTTTGCCGCATCGCCCGCGCCGACGATGCCGGAGCGGGTCGTATGGGCGCCTTCGCCGGTCACTTATGACCGTTATCTCGAATCGTTCGAGGTGGTGCGTCGTCATTTTCGTCTCGGAAACACCTACCTCGCGAACCTGACTTTTCCAACGCCGATCGAGACGAATCTCTCGCTCGAACAAATCTACGCGCTCAGCAACGCGCGATACAAGCTTCGTTTCGCCGACCGTTTCGTCGTCTTCTCGCCCGAGTCGTTCGTGCATATCCGCAACGATACGATCGCGTCGTTCCCGATGAAAGGGACGATCGACGCGGACCTTCCGAACGCGGAGCAGACGATTCTTGCCGACGAAAAGGAGACCGCGGAGCATATCACCATCGTCGATCTGATTCGAAACGACATCGGGATGATCGCCGATTCGGTCCGCGTCGCACGATTTAGCTACATAGATACGATCGAAACACCGTTCAAGCGACTTCTGCAGGTAAGTTCGGAGATTCGGGGACGGCTCAGCTCCGACTGGCAGGGGCGGATCGGGTCGATTCTCTTTTCGCTTCTTCCCGCCGGATCGATATGCGGCGCGCCGAAACTCAAGACGGTTGAAATCATTCGGGAGGCGGAGCTTGACGGGCGGGGCTACTATACAGGTGTTTTCGGCGTGTTCGACGGACAAGCGCTCGAGAGCGGCGTCATGATCCGTTTCGTCGAACGTCGCGACGACGGCGCTTTCTTCTATAGAAGCGGCGGCGGACTGACCGTCTACAGCGATCCGGAATCCGAGTACCAGGAGTTGATAGACAAAATCTATGTACCCATTGCTGGAAACGATCCGTGTCGAACGACGGGTCTGCGTGAATCTCGACCTGCACGAAGCGAGAATGCGGAAATCGAGACGGGAGCTGTTCGGCATTGACGAGCCGGTGCGTCTCGGTGAGTTGCCGACGCCTCCCGATTCAGTGGACGACCGTCGCCACAAATGCCGACTGCTCTACGGCCGACGAATCGGGACGCCGCAGTTCGAGCCGTATCATCCGCAGAGAGTCACCTCACTTCGCGCGGTCGCGGCGGAGAGTCTCGACTATCATCTCAAATACGCCGACCGCCGACTGCTCACCGAACTCCGGAAGAGGCGCGGCGAATGCGACGAGATCATTATCGTCGTCGACGGGATGGTAACCGACACCTCCTACAGCAATCTCGCCTTCTTCGACGGGTCACGCTGGTACACGCCCGACACGCCGCTTCTTGCCGGGACGAAGAGAGACGAACTGATCCGAACGGGTACGCTGGAGGTTGCCCGCATCGCCGTGTCCGATATTCATCGATATGAGCGGGCATCGCTGATCAATTCGATGCTCGACCTGGATCAGATTTCGGTTTCGGTTGCCTCTATCAGACTTGAAGGCCTTCTCGACGACCGGTAGCACGGCGCATGGAACCGTGTTAGCTTAGAAGCCGAGGAGCCGCATATGAAACCATCAATTCGAAATGTGACGCCGCGAACATCGGACGCTGCGCCGTTTTCTGACGTTTTGCCGGAAGAATCGACGAATCGCCACGAAAAGGGCGCCCGTTCGGTTGCCGCCGGCGCACATTCAAAATCCGGCGGACCCGATTTCGAAGTGCTCATATGAAACGATACGGACAGGTCATCAGACTGAAACCGGGCGCGCTCGATTCCTACCGCACGTATCATGCGGAGGTCTGGCCGGAGGTCGCGGCGCGGATCGCGGCGTCGCACATCAGGAACTATTCCATCTACCACAAGGACGGGTGGCTTTTCGCCTACTTCGAGTATCACGGTGACGATTTCGATGCCGATATGGAAAAGATGGCCGCCGATCCGAAAACGCAGGAGTGGTGGGCGATCATGAATCCTCTGCAGGAACCGCTGGAAACGAGAGAGGAAGGCGAATGGTGGGCGACGATGGAAGAAGTGTTCCATCAGGAGTAGCGGAATGACCGAGCGAGAAAGAGTCGTCGCGGCGGTAAGACACGAGGAAGTCGATCGCATTCCCGTCGATCTCGGCGCCACCCCGAGCTCCGGAATATCCGCGATCGCCTACGGCCGCCTCATCTCCCACCTGCGACTCGACGTCGGTCCGCCGCGGGTCTACGACGTCGTGCAGCAGCTCGCCGAGCCCGACGACGAGGTACTCGATCTTTTTGAAATCGACGCCGTCGACATCGGTCGCGCCTACGATCGGGCGCCCGAGTCGTGGCACGACGTCACGCTTGCCGACGGACAATCCGCGAAGTACCCCGCCTGGTTTCGCCCGGTCCGTCACGACGACGATTCCTGGACTGCGGTCGCCGAAGACGGAACGATCCTGGCCAAGATGCCTTCCGGTGGGACTTTTTTCGATCAACAGTGCTTTCCCTACCTCGACGGCTACCCCGACGACTTCGCCGGGCTCGATGAGGCGATGCGACGGGTGCTGTGGGCGGCCTACGCGTCGGCGCCGTGGAGCCACGCCGACGACGACGATTTTTGGCCGGAGCTGCGTCGGACGGCACAGCAATTGCGGGCGTCGAGCTCACGCGCGCTCGTGCTCGGTGTCGGGTGCAATCTGTTCGAATGGGGAACATTTCTTCGTCGCATGGATCGGTTTCTCATGGACCTCATCCTCGATCCGACCGGTGTGGAAGCGCTGCTCGACGCGCTGATTGAGCGACACATGGCAACGCTCGCGAAAGTCTGCGAATACGTCGGAGATCTTGTCGACATCGTCAAGTTCGGCGACGACCTCGGCACCGATCAGGGTCCGTTCATGGCGCCCGGGCTCTACCGCCGCTATTTTAAGCCGCACCACCGGCGGTTGTGCGAGTATACGAAGAGACATTCGACGATGCACACCTGTCTTCACAGCTGCGGGTCGATCGCCGACCTGCTTCCCGACCTCATCGAAGCCGGTTTCGAGATCATCAATCCGGTTCAGACGAACGCCCGAAATATGGAGCCGGAGCGGCTCAAACATGATTTCGGCGACTCGGTGTGCTTCTGGGGAGGCGGAATCGATACGAGATCGGTGCTGAACAGAGGAACCCCCGGTGAGGTGCGCGAAGCCGTCCTTCGAAACCTCGATGTGTTTTCACGTGGCGGCGGATATGTGTTCAACACCGTCCACAACATTCTCCCCGACGTGCCGCCGCAGAACATAACGGCAATGTTCGACGCGCTGCGAGAGTTCAACGGCCTCTCGCCGTTGCGCTGCTAACGTCGGAATCGCGATTACGGTTCCGCGCCGGCCGTGATCGACTCACACGACATCGCAAAACCCTCTCCTCGTCATCCGCCCCTCGTAAACAGCGCTATCTCGAAAGCGGGAAGCACGAGGTCCTCCTCCGACTCTCCGGGCGCCGCATCGTCCGGAAGAAGCGCAGGGCGCCACGCGTCGGGGAAGGGAACAATTTGCGCCTGGTCGGTGTGGTTGAGCAGAAACAACACTTCGCCCCGGTCGCTGCTTCTCACGACCGCCTCCACGCCGTCCGGGGTGTCATATCCGTTCTCGATGCCCGCGCTCTCAAGCACGCGCGCGACCAGCCGGCGCCTCACCGCATCGCCGAGCTCCGTTCCCACATAGTAGGCGGTTCCCGCTTCCCACGCGTGCTCGGTAATCGCCGGACGGTCCGCGTAGTAGTCTTTCGCGTAGACGGCGACGGGCGCCGCGCCGGCGGTCTCGATAATATCGGCCCACAGCGAAACCGTCTCTTCGATACCCTCGTACCGGACGCCCTGCGTGACACCGCGCAGACAATCGTAGTCGGGTATCTGGATACCGAACACCCTGCCGAACGGACCGGGGAGCATTTCGCTCAATACGCCGTTGTTCCAGTCCTTTACGCCGCTCCTCATGGTCGCCAACAAAACGCCTCCGTTTTCGACGTACGCTCTGAGTTTGGCGACAAGTTCGTCGTTGACGAGAAAAACCATCGGCGCGAACACCAAATCGTAGGCGGCTAATTCGTCGCTGAGCCCGACGAAATCGACGGCTATATTCCGTCTGTGGAACTCGGAATAATAGCGGCCGATGTGATCGAGGTAGCGCAAGTCCGGGTGGTGCGGCTGGATATCGAAAGCCCATAACTGATCGTATGAAAAGAGGATCGCCACGCGGGACTTACGAATGTCGCCGCCCTTAAGCGATTCGAGCACCGGATCCAGCTCGCGGACGGTTTTCGCGACCTCCTCGTATCTGGCCCCGGGATCTCCGGAATGCGGAAGAATTCCGTGCCAGTACTGCTCGGTTCCCGACGGACTGGTGCGCCAGCGGAAAAAGAGCACGGCGTCCGCCCCGTGGGCGATCGATTGCGCGGTCCAGAGACGAATCTGCCCGGGTCGCGGCGTCGGTCCGATCGTCTCCCATCCCGCGGCGCCCGACTGCTGCTCCATTATCCAAAACCTCGTGCTCTTGAGCCCCCGGATGAAATCGAGCGGCATCGCGCTCTCGGCGGCCGGACGCACGGCGCCGGACTCACCCTCGAATCCCAGCGGATACTGATCGTGCGAGACGAAATCCAAATCTCCGCACAGCAGATGATAGTCGACCTTCCCCGCGAATCCCATAAAGTTGTGCGTTACAAAATGCTCCCGGCACTCGTCCCGAATGATCGCTACCTGGATCCGTTGGAAATCAACAATTAGATCCGAAGTGAACCGATGCCAGTCGAGAAGAAGCGCGGGGTTGTGCGAATTTGGCGTCGCGAGCGGCATCGGTATCTGTGTAAAATGCGTGTAGGTCTGGCTCCAGAAGACCGTTCCCCACGCCGCGTTGAGAGCGTCGATCGTACCGTATTTACGCTGGAGCCACGCGTGAAAATGATAGCGGCACGAGTCGCAGTAACAGAGCTCTTCGTGGCTATTACCGAGCTCGTTGTCGACCTGCCAGCCCTTGACGTGCGGATTGTCGCGGTAGTGAACCGCCATCGATCGGACGATGATTTCGACGCTTTCGCGGAAAATGTCGTTCGAATGGCAATTGTGATGACGTCCCCCGAAACTCATTCGCGTGCCGTCGCGCCTGACCGGGAGGATATTCGGATGCTTCTCCACCAACCAGGCCGGCGGCGCCGCGGTGGGAGTACCGAGCACCACATCGATCCCCTCGGCGCCGAGCAACTCGACGACGTCATCGAGCCAGCTGAAATCGAACACGCCGTCGTCGGGCTCGATTTTCTCCCACGCGAACTCCGCCAACCGCACGACCTTGAACCCGGCCCGTTTCATCAGCAACGCGTCGGACTTCCACCGCCGGCGCGGCCAGTGTTCGGGATAGTAGGCTACGCCGAACATTATGATTTCTCCTTTTTCCCGTTCGACGAAGTAGTGCTTTTTTTCGCGGCGACTCTCCGCTGTTCGGCCAAGGCATCTTTCGTATATGCCTCAACGGCTCGTGATTCGGCCGGG
>JAJRYZ010000260.1 GCA_024275515.1 Spirochaetota bacterium | reverse complement strand
GCTCGACGAGCGCAACGGAGGCGATACGCTCGTGCTCGACATTCGCGGCCAGTCGACATGGACCGACTACTTCGTTATTACCACCGCGACGAGCGTCACGCACATGCAGGGCCTCTATCGTCACATCCGGCGGTTTCTCGAAGAGCGCAACGTCGAACCCCTCCGCAAGCGAAAGCGCATCACCGACGACAGTTGGCTACTCGTAGACTGCGGTGATTTCGTGATACACGTTATGACCGACGAAACACGGGCGTTCTATGAGCTGGAGCGATTGTGGTTCGAAGGCGTTGAACTCTATCACTCGTCGAAGTCGTCGTAATCGAGCCCGTCGTCGTATTGGTAGTCATCCTCGACGTCTTCTTCGATGCTTTCTTCTTCCTCTACGATTTCTTCGTCGAGATCGTCGTCCACATCGTCGTCTTCGTCGTATTCATCTTCCACGTCTTCTTCGTCGTCAAAATCGTCGAAATCGTCTTCGAAATCATCCTCGTAGTCATCAAAGGAGTCGTCGTAGTAGTCTTCGTCGCTCATCAGGCGTATGTGCAAGGGCATCGCATCGCTCTCTCCACGTGTGACTGCGATGGTATTCGTCTCCATTGGGTGTCCTCCCGATGCATCGAATGGCTCGGCGTCTGTGGCGCAATCGGCTCCAATCTATGGTAACTGTGTTCTTTCTGTCAACAGTTTTCCTTTCCCCTCCGCATCCCCTTTGCGCCGGAAACTGCCCGGATCCGCGGTCGGAAAACCGCCGCGACTGTTGTGCGGCGGAGGGCGAATCGGAGGCGAGGAGGCCGAGGCATTGATTGCCGGACGCCGGTGGCGATAGGCTGTTTCCATGCCCGATTCGTGCCTCATTCATGCTCCGGCGAAGATCAATCTGCATCTTCGCATCGGCGCTCCGCGCGACGACGGTTTCCACGATGTGCTCTCGCTGATCCACTCCGTTTCGCTGTGCGACACCATAACGGTCGAGCTTGACAGACGTGCGAGACCGAGCATCGGCGTCGTCGGAAATCCCGCGGTGTCCGAGCGTCGGGATTTGTGTTTTCGTGCGGCCGAGCTGTTTCTCGACGCGGCCCACTTGGCGGCCCGGGTCGAGATTCGCATCGTCAAGCGCATACCCATCGGCGCCGGGCTGGGCGGCGGTTCGAGCGATGCAGCCGCGGTGTTGAAAGCGCTTGACGCCTTGGTTCCCGGACGCGTTGAGTCGAACCGTTTGGCCGCTCTGGGCGCGCGGCTGGGAAGCGACGTTCCCTTTTTCCTCGGCGGCGCCGCGTCGGTGGTAACGGGCAGGGGAGAAACGGTGCGCGCGTGCGCGCACCTGCGCGGGCACTGTGCGGTGATCGCCGATCCGGGCGATTCGATTTCCACCGCCGAAGCATTTGCGTGGCTCGACGCCGATCGCGCGGCCCGAGGGGTGGTTCCGGCGGACTTTCACTTGTCGAACGGGGTCGACGACGACCCGTGGAACTGGGAGTTCACAAACGATTTCACGCCGATCATCGCCCGCCACCGCCCGAAGATCGCTGCTCTGCTCGGTGCTTTCGCCTCAGGCGGGGCGAAGTATGCGGGACTGTCGGGGTCCGGCGGATGCGTATACGCGGTTTTCAGTTCCAAGACGGCCGCCCTTTCGGCTTGCGAAAGGGTCGAATGTCCGAGTCGATGGGTCGTCTATTTGCTTGAAAGCACATTTTCACCTGTATTACAATGAAACATGGCGCGCGCCCGCGAAGCAAGGAGGGTTCCATGGACATCACCGACATTCGCATCCGGAGGGTGACCGCCGACGGGAAACTCAAGGCTTACGTCACGGTTACTTTCGACAACTGCTTTGTCGTCCATAACGTCAAGGTAATCGAGGGCAAAAACGGCGCTTTTATCGCGATGCCGAGCAGAAAAACCAAAACCGGCGAATACAAGGACGTTGCGCATCCGATTAATTCCGAGTTTCGAAGCAGACTTCAGGCAAGCATCCTCGAGGCGTACGATCGGGCGCCGACCCAGGAGGGGCCCGCAGGGGAGACGGGAGAAGGTTCCGGAGAAGAGCCTCTCGACGCCACCTAGCGTCGCGCGTTTTCGCGCAATCGTCACTATTCGACAAGGGTTAGACTCCGGTTTGACGAGCCGAATCAGAATTGCTCGTGATATTTCGTTTTGCTTGCCTAAATGCCTCTATTTTGCTATCTCTTGTGGTGCGCTTTCGCCGTGCAGCCTTGGGACGTCGGCAAGCGGTAAGCCACCGGTTTTTGGTACCGGCATTCGCAGGTTCGAATCCTGCCGTCCCAGTCAGTGAATTAGGTTAGAAGAGGTAATCGTATGGAACAGAAGGTACTTGATGCCGAATCCCGGACGGTGGCGAAGAAGGGCGCCGCAAGGAGGCTTCGGGCCGCCGGAAAGATACCGGCAATCGTGTATGGACACAGTGGGAACTCTCCGATATTTGTCGACGCGCACGACTTTCACGCCAAGTTTCGAACCGTATCCGAGAACACGATCATTAGTCTGAAGGTTGGAGACGTCTCCTACGACGTGCTCGTAAAGGACTATCAGGAGGACATTCTCTCCGGCACGATCACGCACATCGATTTTTTCGAAATCGAGGCCGGAAAGGCGCTGCGCACGAACATCCCGGTTCATCTGGTGGGAACGCCGGTCGGCGTTCGCGAAGGGGGAATCCTCGAGCACCTTCTGTACTCTTTGGAGGTCGAATGTCTTCCGAAGGATATTCCCGAAGAGATTTCGGTCGACGTTTCGCAACTGGCGATCGGTGACTCGATTCACGTCGAAGAGCTTGAGGTGCCGCCGGCGGTTCGCGTGCTTACCTCCGGGGACCAGGTGGTGGCGTCGATAACAATGTTGAAGATAGTGGTTGAAGAGGAGATCGTCGAGGAAGGCGAGGAAATCGCAACCGAGGAGGCCGAAGGCGGCGAAGAAGGCGACGGCGCCGAGGCCCCCGAGGAATAGGCGCTGGACCTTCTGGTCTGCGGCCTCGGGAACCCGGGCCGCGAGTATGCCGAGTCGAGGCACAATGTCGGCTTTCGCGTCACCGCGGCGCTTGCCGGCGCCGACGGAGTGAGGCTGCGGAAGAGAACTCTTCGGCGGTATAGGTCGTGTGTCGTCGAGCGCGGTGAGAATCGCCTCATCCTGGTCGAACCACTCATCTACATGAACCGGTCGGGGGACGTGCTTCCTTCGATTATGCGGCGATTCGGCGTCTCGACCGCGCAGCTGGCGGTCGTCTGCGACACGCTCGACCTCCCGCCGGGGAAGTGCCGCCTGAGACGGAAGGGTTCGTCCGCCGGACATCGCGGCCTAGCATCGGTCATCGATCGCCTCGGAACCGACGTTTTTCTACGTTTCTATCTCGGCGTCGGCCGTCCGACCGACGCCGAGCGCGCCGAGGTCGTGGATTACGTGCTCTCCCCGCCTCGTGCGGACGAGGTTGCGTTGATAGCCGCCTGTATTGAGAAAACCGTCGTCGCGGTTCATCGTTTGTTGGTGGATTCGGTCGACTCGGTGCTCGCATGGTACAACTCACCACCTCATGAGTGACCGCGCTTCGCGCCTCATTCGACTCGACATAGTTGCCGCGCATTCGCATCTGCTCGTTGCGTGTTCCGGCGGCCCCGACAGCACCGCGCTTCTTTATCTTCTTGCGGATGCCGCCCTGGAGTTCCCCCTGCGGCTGACCGCGGCGTACTTCGATCACCGATTGCGGGACTATGCGGAAAGCCGGAGCGAGACGGCGCTCGTGCAACGACATTGCCGACGCCTGGGAGTTCCGCTGGTGTGCGAACGAGCGCCGGGCGGGGCTGTGGTCGAATTCGCCCGCACTCATCGTGTGGGAATTGAAGCCGCCGCCCGGGTTTATCGATATCGGTTTCTTGAACGGATCGCACGGTCGCACGGATGCTCGGGAATCGCGCTCGGCCACACGCTCGACGACCAGATGGAAACACAAATTCAGCGTTTTTTCCAGGGCGCCGGGCCGTCGGGACTGTCGGGGATGAGCGTCGCGCGGCCGCCCTATCTGAGACCGCTTTTGTCGTCGAGTAAGCGTTCGCTGCTTGCCTATCTGTCGCACGCGGGCATCACCTACGTCAGCGATTCGACGAATGAGTCGGAGATGTTTCTGCGCAACCGAATACGACGCCGGGTGCTTCCTTCGATAGCGTCGGTGTTTCCGGGATATGCGCGAAGCCTTGCGGTCCTGTCGGAGAAGATGGACTTCGTCGACGAGTACCTACGTTCCGAGGCGACCCGTCTGATTCCGATTGTAGCACGACCAAACGACGGCGAGATCAGATTCGACGCGGCGGCTTTTCGCGACGCGCATCCGATCATCAGACTCTACGCATTATTCGCCGCCTTCGATGAGGTGGCCGGCTCGACGCCTTTTGTCCCTTTGCGCCTTCCGTACAGGGCGATCCGAAACCTCGTCCGGGGCTCCCCGGATTGGGTGGAGAAGGCGGGCGTAGCCGTGCGAGTCGCCGGCGTGGAGATCGCCGCACGACCGCCGGGGAGCATATGCGTTCGTGTGAGTGTTGTTTTCGAATCTGAAAAAAGCTATCTTATCGTTGTAGAATCGACCGGTGCGTCGGACATTCCCGTTGGTCTGGATGTCGGTTCGGTGCGAATACGCGTATCGGGAGCGACTCAGGGCGGCGATGTTATCATTCCCGTGTCCGGATTCCCGGTCGTCGTCCGATCGAGACGGCCGGGAGATACGATTCGGTCCTCCGGCGACGTTGTTCGCATCAAAGAGATAGTGAACGAGTGGGCCGTGCCGCCTTTCGAGCGTTGGAAAGTCGCGGTGGTCCAGGATCGTTCCGGGATCGCCGCGGTGGTCGAACCAAGGACGAATCGACGCGTCCTACGCGCGCCGGATCGAGCGTACGACTCTCCAGGCGCTCTTATCGCACTGGCGATACACGAAGGAACAGAGATTGGCAATCAATTATAGCATAGACGGAAAAAACGACGGCGACGACGACGGACGGCATTACCCGAGGAACAACGGGAAGAACGGCGGTTTCAATTTCGGTAACAATCGGTTCGCTCTGTTCGCCCTGGGCGCCTTGGTGCTGCTTTTTTTGTTGATGTTCGCGATGGGAGAGCGCGGCGGCACGCGCGAGATTCCTTACTCGATTTTCCTCGCTCGGGTCGAAGCCGGACAGGTCGAAGAGGTCAAGATCCTCGACGCATCCGAAGTTTACGGAAGGCTCAGAGATGTTCCCGACGAGCCCTTCTTCAAAACGGTCATTCCCTACTACGACGACTCTTTGATGAGCTTACTCGCGGACAACGGCGTAAGAGTCACCGGGGGTGCGAAAAGTGTTTCTCCTTTTCGGCTGCTTATCGAGTTTCTGCCGTGGGTGATCGGGTTCGGTTTTATCTGGTTCATGTTTCGCCAGGTGCAGGGAAGCGGAAGCAGGGCCTTTTCTTTTGGAAAAAGCAGGGCAAGACGTTATCTCGACAGCAGCCGGCGGGTGGTTTTCGATGACGTCGCCGGACAGCACGAGGCGAAGTACGAGCTTCAGGAAGTCGTCGAGTTTTTAAAGAACCCGGCCAAGTTTACGCGGATCGGCGCGCGCATACCGACCGGCGTGCTCCTCGTCGGGATGCCGGGCACGGGAAAGACGTTGTTGGCAAAGGCTATTGCCGGCGAGGCGAACGTCGCTTTTTTCCATATATCCGGATCGGACTTCGTAGAAATGTTCGTCGGTGTCGGGGCGAGCAGGGTGCGCGATCTTTTCGAACAGGGCAGGAAAAGCGCTCCCTGCATCCTTTTTATCGACGAACTCGACGCCGTTGGTCGAACTCGCGGCGCCGGATACGGCGGCGGCCATGACGAGCGTGAGCAGACCTTGAATCAGATGCTCGTAGAAATGGACGGCTTCGACTCGAAGGACGGCGTGATCATTCTCGCGGCAACCAACCGTCCCGACGTGCTTGATCCGGCGCTCCTGAGACCCGGACGGTTCGATCGGCAAGTGGTAGTCGATATGCCCGACGTCAGGGAGCGGGAGGATATCCTGCGTATCCACACGAGGAAGATCCCGCTCGGAAACGATGTCGATCTGTCGCGCGTTGCCCGGGCCACTCCCGGCACCTCCGGCGCCGACCTCGCGAACCTGGTCAATGAAGCTGCGCTGTTCGCCGCGCGGAACAATGCCGAGACCGTCGAAATGGCGCACTTCGAGGAGGCGCGCGACAAGGTGCTTCTGGGAGTCGCGCGCAGATCGCGGGTCATCACTCCCGAGGAAAAACGAGCGACGGCGATACACGAATCGGGCCACGCGCTTCTACACTACTATCTCGATGACGCCGACCAGTTCCACAAGGTAACGGTCGTACCGCACGGACGGGCGCTCGGTATGGCTCTGTCGCTGCCCGAGAAGGAAGTGTTCACGAAGAATCGAAGCTGGTTGCTTGCTCGAATCAAAATCGCGATGGGCGGATACGTGGCCGAGCAGATCGTTTTTTCCGAGACGACCACCGGCACGCAAAACGACATACAACAGGCGACCGACATCGCGCGCAAAATGGTCTGCGAATGGGGCATGTCCGATGCGCTCGGACCGGTCGCTTACGGGCAGGAGGACGAGCCGATTTTCCTTGGGAAAGAGATCGCTCGGCACAAAGACTACTCGGAGGAGACGGCCCGGCGCATAGACCGCGAGATAAAATCGATCATTGCCGTCTGTATGGAGGATGTGCGCACGATTCTCACCGATCGCAAAGATCAGCTTCTACTGCTCGCCGAGACGCTGGTCGAGCACGAAACTCTCGATGACTCGCAAATTCGCAGACTACTCGATCTACCTCCCGCCACAGCGTCTTGATGCATCGTCGCTTTGCAGGGAGGCCGCCGCGTCGGCGTGGAAACGGCGCGGGTCGGCTTGTGACGATGGTTAGGTCGGCGGACGGCCGGCGAGCGCGCGATGCGAAGTCGTCGTCGTTGCAGCGGACGGCGCGATTGGCGTGCTCGACGGCGGTCGCGGCGCTTCTGTTTTCCTGTGCGACCGCGGTTTCTTACGAGGCGCTTCCCATCGAAGAAATAACGATTCAGCAGATCGAAGAGGCGATAAGCGCCGGCGACGCGGTGGGAGCGATTCAAGATCTGTCGGCGGTCGGGCGCCTTCGAACGGCGTCCGCGGAGCGCATCAGCTCTCTGTATCGCGACGCGGAAGCGGTGCTGAGAGATCAATTCTTCGACGCGATTGAGGCCTCCGACTTTGTTTCGGCGTACGCGATAGTGCGTTCTTTTGAGCTATTGGGCGGGTGTGAATGCATCGATTCGTGGAACAGCTACGCGGTGCTTAGCGCTCTGGCCGACAGGTTTGCCGAGGAGGGTCGACGGCCGGCCTCACTCGCGGTGCGAACGAAGGCGGCGGCCGTGGCCCCGGACCGGAAGAGTGCGTTGAGGTCACTGGCCGCGGACGCGCTCGAATGGGGATATCCGTCTTTCGCGGCATACGCCAAAGAGCGTCTCGCTGCCCTGGGCGCTCCAACGACGGGGATCGACGTGCCGCCGCCGCCGGAGAAAGGCACGATGATCGGCGGCGCCGTTACGATTTGGGTAAATCGCGGAATTCGCATCGAACGCGGCGTCGGGTATCCGGATCGCGTGATCGGGAGTGGTTTTTTTATCGACTCGGAAGGATACATTATTACGAACTACCACGTTATCGCGAGCGAGGTGGACCCGACGTATGAGGGGTTTTCGCGGTTGTATATACGTAATCCCGACGATGATTCGACGAGAATACCCGCGAAAGTGGTCGGCTGGGACAGATTATTCGATTTGGCGCTGCTCAAGGTCGCCTACACTCCGGTCTATTTCTTTTCACCCGCCGTTGTAAACAGCTACAAACCGGGGGAGAGGATCTACGCGATCGGTTCTCCCGCCGGTCTCGACAGCACGATCACGTCGGGCATCATT
>JAJRYZ010000259.1 GCA_024275515.1 Spirochaetota bacterium | reverse complement strand
TTCAGAAGATCAAGGCGAGGGCCTGCGGTTTCAGGAACCGAACTCGGTTCAAGACTGCAATCCTATTCCACAAAGGCGGTCTATCCATGCTGCCCTCGGGAGCAATAAGGTGCTGACCCACACAAAAGTCCGAAGCGCCCGAAAAAATAGCGACGCTCGAACAGTTCCGCGGCGAAGCGCCGACTACCGTCTACCGAGACTACGAGGACTTCTTTTCCGAACAGCGCGAGGACGTGCTGCCACGGCGCCCGCTTCTTTGGGCTTGCACGGCAGGAAGATCGGGACCGATGAAGTGGGTTCCCTACACGCGCGAGTCGTATGTGCGTCTCGGTGAGCGCGTACTCGCCGGGGTCATACTGTCGGCGGCCCGAGAGAACGGCGACGTCCGCCTTTCTCAGAAAGACACTCTCGTCTACAACACACTTCCGCGGCCCTATATCAGTGGTGTCACGCTTCGGTCTCTCGCCGAGCAGTTTGATTTTACATTCATACCTCCCCTCGAGCAGACGGAAGAACTGGACTTTCAGGAGCGAATCGATCTTGGATTCCGCGCCGGGCTGGCGACGGGCATCGACTATCTCGGTTCCGTCGCGGTCGTACTGGTGAGAATGGGACGTCGTTTTGCCGAGGGGGCGCAGGCCGCCGGGCCGGCTGCTCACATTCTTCACCCGAGGGCGATGCTCCGTCTGCTCAGAGGCTGGATCAGGAGCAGATTCGAAGGACGCCCGATGCTTCCGAAAGATCTCTGGCACGTCAAGGCCATACCGAGCGGTGGAATGGGTGCGTCGATCTATCGCGATAGAATCGAACACTATTGGGGCGTCCCACCGTTCGAGCAGTACGGAAGTACCGAGGCGGGTATCGTCGCGACTCAAACCTGGAACAAGAAGGGCATGACCTTCTTCCCGGACGCCGTGTTCCTCGAGTTCGTCCCCGAAGAGGAGTGGGTGAAGGATCGTCGTGGCGAGATCGAGATTCCCAAAACGGTTCTGCTTGACGAGGTCGAGCAGGGGAAGCGGTACGAGCTGGTGATAACCGATTTCTTCGGCAAACCGTTTGTGCGGTACCGAACCGGCGATATCGTGGAGTTTATTGATCTGGAAGACTACGAAACGGGGGTTCGACTACCTCAGATGATGTTCGTCGGTCGATCCTCTGATTTCATCGATCTCGGGGGCTATTCCGGCGTGCTCGACGAGAGGCTTGTCTGGCAATCGATTATCGACAGCGGCGTCGATTTCGAAGAGTGGGCAATCCGGAAGGAGACGGTGTCGGGGCGACTTCGGCTGTTTATCGAGACCGGGGACGAAAGGGGGGAAAACGCGATTCGACAAAGGGTAAACGAGACCCTTAAACGGAGAAGCCGGCACTATGCGGACTACGAGGACCTCATAGGAGAGATCCCGTTGGTCGTTACGATCCTCACCCCCGGCACTTACGAGGCGTACATGGCCGAAAAACACGCCGAAGGTGCGGAATACGCGCACTGGAAACCGCCCCATATGAATCCCACCGATGAGGAGATCCGGCTGCTGCTGGCGAAAAGCGCGGAGCGCCGTCGGCCGGCCGACGCGAAAAGGTGAAACGGTTTCTTGTGGCGGAGGCGCTTATCCCACTCTTCGGCATGGTCGCCTACCTGGTTCTGCTGATCATCGTGGCGAAAAGAAGAAAGAAGGAAGAGTCCCATCTGTACTTCGCCGTGTATCTCATAGCCATGCTCGTGTGGAGCTTTGGTTTGTTTATGATGTTCGAGCGGTTCGCCGTCGGGAGCACGTTGTTCTGGAACCGATTCATGATCGTCGGTTCAGCCGCAATGCCGGTCGCTTTTTATTCGTTCGTCCGATCGTTTCTGCGAAAGCGGACGGGAACCGTTTTGCTGGTTGGTGCGCTTCTCTATGCGACTACGTTGACGGCAAACGCCGCAGGCTGGATCATTACCGAAGCCCATTTTGAGAACGGACACTTCTTCAACGAACGCGGCCCCGCGTTTCCTCTGATGGGCGTCTTGTGGGTTTTCTTTATCGGCGGCGCCGCGGTCGATCTTCTCGTTCGGCTGAGAAAGACCAGAGACACCGGTTATCGAAACCGCATCAAGTATCTGCTGGTCGTGATCATGCTTATGATCATCGGTTGCATTACCAACGTGACCGTCCTAAGATCCTATGCGGTCGATGTTGCCTTCAATGTCGTGTGCGCGGTTATCATCGCGTACGCGATTCTGCGATTCAAGCTTCTTGACATCACCCTTGTGTTTCGGCAGGGCCTACTCTATTCGATTCCCACCGTCGTCCTCGGCGTCGCCTATTTTCTCGTGATCTATCTGGCGACGGCCGTCTTTCACGCGTTCGCCGGGCCGCAGCTTTTTCTGACCGCCGCGGCCGTAGCGGTGATTGCCGCTCTCGCCGCACGGCCTCTCTTGGACGGCGCGCAGACCCTCATCGACAGGCTTTTTTTTCGCGAGAAGATCGATGTCCGGCTGATGCTTCAACGGCTGAGCAACTCGGTCGCCTCGATTCTCGATCTCGGCCTTCTTACGGGAATGATTCTCGACGAGGTGTCGAACACGATGCACATCGGGCGGCTTGCGCTTTTTCTTCGGAACGAAGCTCGGGAAAGGTACGAGATGGTGGCTCATCGAGGACTGCCGACCGATCTTCGTCCGTCGTTCGCTCTGGATCACACTCTCGTAGAATGGCTCTCAACGCGGGCTTTGGTTGTTTCCCGCACCGAGATAGAACTGTTCCCGCAGTTCAAGGCGCTCTGGATCGAGGAGCGCGAAGAGCTCGATGCTCTCGGAATGGAGGTGTATATCGCGTTGCGCGCCAAGGGTGTGACCGTCGGCATACTTGCCGCCGGTCCCAAACGATCCGGCCTGACCTATTCGGCGGATGATTTTCTCACTCTCACGACACTATCCAACCAAACCGCCGTCACGATCGAGAACGCCAGGTTGTACGAGGAGCTTCAAAGGACGCTTCGCGCACTGCGGACGGCGCATAATGAGTTGGAAAAACGCGTGGAAGAACGCACGCTCGAGCTCGCCGAGGCGAATACGGCGCTGCAAGCCGAGGTTGCCGACCGAAAGGCCGCCGAAGAGATCGTCCGGGCGTCGCTCGAGGAGAAAAAGGTGCTTTTGGCCGAAGTGCATCATCGGGTCAAGAACAACCTGCAAATCGTGATGAGTTTGCTGGAGCTGCAGGCGCAGGCCACCGACGACGGTCGCTTTCGTGAGGCGTTGCAGAACAGCCAGAGTCGTATTCGGTCGATGGCGCTCGTTCACGAGAAACTCTATCGATCCCGGGATTTGGCTAAAATAGAGTTCTCCGACTACGTCAAGAGTCTTGTCGGCGAACTGATTCAGACGTACGCCGGCGGCGGAGTCGTTGTTTCACTCTACATCGACATTGCCGGGATTGCCCTTGCGGCGGACACGGTGGTTCAATGTGGTCTGATCCTCAACGAGCTCATGTCAAATTCTCTCAAGCACGCGTTCGTGGACAGAGAACGGGGCGTGGTGCGGATCGCGATGACCGTCGAGAATCGAACCTGTCGGCTCATCTTTGCCGACGACGGTGTCGGATTTCGCGACACGCCGCAGAAGAAACGGTCGTCTCTCGGGATGCAACTCGTGTACGCGTTGGTTTCTCAACTCGACGGGTCGATCGAATTGGACACCGCCGAGGGAACGAAATACACGATCTTATTTCCCCTTCCCGCATGAACGCCTTTGTTCGCCGCGCGGTGTCGAAGGGCGCCCGTTACCGTGTCGGTCGGGGAGCGGCTCTCCGACGCGTCAGTTTTCGGAGCAACCTCTTACCTTTCGTCTGATCGTGATGACAAGACCGACGATCGTTCCGCGTTCGCTGCGATAACCGGCCAGGACCAGCTCGACGGGAACTGTGACGCCGTCGCCGCGGACCACGTTCATCTCTGCACGCAACTCTTCTTCGCCGTCCATGACGATCTTCGAAATCGGCAGTTCCGCTTCACGTGCGCCGTCGGTGCTGCGGAATCTGAGCGTCCGCATGACGTTGCTGTTTACGACGTCACGGGCCTGTGCCGCGAAGAGCCGCTCCGCCGCGGGGTTGAAGTACTGGATTTGCCCTTTGAGATCGACAACGATTACCGCTTCGCGGAGCGACCGGAGTATCGTCTCCAGTTTTTGTTTGGTGCGAAACAGCTCCGCGTGCATCTTAGCCTTGCAAAGCGCCACTTCCACCGTCGAATGGAGCGCTTTCTCGTCGAAGGGCTTAACAATGTAACCGAATGGCCCGGTCTTTTTCGCCCTCTGCAGCGTTTTCTCGTCGGAATGAGCCGTCAGATACACCACCGGTATGCGATGCGTTTGCCGAATGTGTTCGGCGACTTCGATACCGTCGGTGGCGCCCTTCAGATGAATGTCCATGAGAATGAGGTCCGGACTGGTCGAATCGGTCAAACGAAGCGCCTCCTCCGCGCTCGACGCGCTTCCCGTGATTTCATAACCGAGACGTTCAAGCGAACGTCGAATGGCGAGCGCGACGAGACTTTCGTCTTCAACAATCAGCAGCCTATCGGCGGAGGTTCTTTTTGCAGTATGTTCCATCGCAGTATAGTATATCGCCGGACGAAAAAAATCGCGGGTTTTTTTGCGACAGAGTGGATACCAAAACGTTATCGGGGTGTGCGGTCGGGCCGTTCGGCGAATCTTTGCCGCGATACTC
Organism: Spirochaetota bacterium; assembly: GCA_024275515.1. Taxonomy (GTDB): domain Bacteria; phylum Spirochaetota; class Spirochaetia; order ARS1246; family ARS1246; genus JAJRYZ01. The sequence continues at coordinate 15,796 of JAJRYZ010000259.1, read as the reverse complement.
CGGCGGCAAGCACGGCGGGAAGACAGGGGACGAGTATCGCCGCGGCGGCAAACAACGCCGCGCGAATACCGAACGTGTCGGCAAGCCCCCCGACGGTCCACGGTCCCGCTATCCCACCGGCCAGAAGAAACAGAGAGAAGGCGGCGGTAACCATTCCGGTGCGTCCGGGGAGCGCGCTCTGCCCTTCGGTCATCGCAAGCGGAATGAGCGCTCCGCTCGTCGCTCCTGCGAGAAAAAAGAAGAACGCCGCCGGTGCCGACCGCGTCGCGACGGCGATGCCGATCGAGGTGGCGACCGCCGCGACGACGGCGCCGCTCCCGATGAGGACCAATCTATCGACGCGGTCGGGGATTCGCGAGGCCACGAGTCGGCCCGTGATAATCCCGACCCAGTATGCCGACAACACGACTCCCGAAGCCGAACCGGGAAGCGCACCGGTGGTCTCGATCAGCAACGGGAGCCAGGCCGTCATCGTGGTTTGATGCGCGGCGTAGAAGGCAAGGGCGAGACCGGTGAAAAGCAGGTACGCGAACCCCGAGCGCCGCAGCACGCCGTGCTCGCGACGATCCTTCGGCCGCGCCGGGGCGGGCGGAGCGAAAGAACGCCCGGCGCCGTTTCGCCCTACGACGAGGACCGGCGCTATAACGCTCGCGGCAACGAGACCGTTTACGAGAAAAATCGCGCGCCAGGTATCGAAGACGTTTTCCACCGCCTGCGCGATCAGAGGCCCGGAAAGGGCGCCGGCGGCAAAAAACGCGTGCAACAGATTCATCGAGCGGTTTCTCAGTGCGCCGCCGAACTCGCCCACCGAGGTGTTGGCCATCGCGTCGAAGGCGCGCATACCCCCACCGAAGAGCACGAACATAGAGGCGACGGCGAGGTAGGAAGGGGAAAACCATACCGCGAGATTGCACAGCGCGAGAAAGGCGAACGCACCGAAGGTGACGCCGACTCGCGGCAGAAGATCGGCGACGGCAAGTGTAGCCGCAAGCGCGCCGATGCCTCCCATGCTCTGAAGCGTCACCAGAAAGCCGCCCGCGCCGTTGGTGATGGAGAACTCTTTTATCATACCGGGAAGCGCGATGCCGATTACGGTTACCTGCGTCCCGTAGACGAACATGAGCAGGTAGACCGAGCCGACGAAACGCCGGTTGTCGGTCATCGCTTACCGGCGCCGGACGAGCGGGCGCCGTTTCCGGGATCGGAGAAATGACAGGCGGCATGATGAGGTCTGCCCTCGACGGTGAATTCCCGAAGCGCCGGTATTTCGGTCGTGCAGATGTCTTTTCTCATATAGCAGCGCGGATGAAACGGACAGCCGGCCGGTGGATCGACGGGGCTCGGCACGTCGCCTTCGAGGATGATGCGCCGGCGCTTCGTGTCGAGATCCGCGACCGGAATCGCCGAAAGAAGCGCTTTGGTGTACGGGTGGAGCGTGTTCCGATATATCTCTTCGCTGTCGGCCAGCTCGACGATCTTCCCGAGGTACATGACCGCGACGCGATCACTGATGTACTCGACGACGCTCAGGTCGTGCGTAATAAAGATATAGGTGAGATTTCGTTCTTCTTTGATTCGCTTGAGAAGCTTGAGCACCTGCGCCTGTATGGAAACGTCGAGAGCGCTTACCGCTTCGTCGCAGACGATCAGATCCGGCTGAACGCTCAAGGCCCGCGCGATACCGATCCGCTGCCGCTGACCGCCCGAAAACTCGTGTGGGAAAAGGTCCAGATACTCGCGCCTCATGTTGACCGATTCGAGAAGATCTCCGATGATTCGTCTCCTCTCCTCCCGTGACGCGACGCCGTGCATCCGCAACGGGTCCTGAAGCGATCCGAAGACGGTAAAAGCGGGGTTGAGCGAGGAGTGGGGATCCTGAAAAATGATCTGCAGTTTCCTTCGAATCTCGATCATCTCGTTGGCGGAAAGTTTGCAGAGGTCGCGACACCGACTTCCGTCGTTGTACACGATCTCGCCGGCGGTGGGGGTGACGAGCTGCAAGATCGATTTCCCGAGGGTGGTCTTGCCGCACCCGCTTTCGCCGACGAGACCGAGAATCTCGCCTCGGCGTACATCGAGATCGACTCCGTCGACCGCCTTCACGTATCCGACGGTTCGTTTGAGAACTCCCTTTTTTACGGGAAAGTAGGTACGTACACCCTTGAGCGATAGGATGACTTCGTCGGCTACGTCGCCCGTCGCCTCGGTACCGAGAGCTTTCGGGTCACCCATGAACGGCCACCTCCGCAGTATGCCAACAGCGCACCCGGTGGGTCGGACCGACGGTCGTTTCATCGGGCATGAGGCGGCACCGATCGTTCGCATAGTCGCACCTGGGCATGAATTGACACCCCTTTGGTCTGTCGTACGGGTCGGGCGTGCTTCCCCGAATCGGCTCGATTTCCTGGTTTTTTCCGCGCCCGAGAATCGGAATCGATCGCAGAAGCGCTTGGGTGTACGGATGCGCCGGCGAGCGCAGCACATCGTCAACGGTACCGCCTTCGACGATATTACCCATGTACATGACGACCACATCATCGGCAAGCTCGGTGACGACTCCCATGTCGTGGGTGATGAGAATGATCGCGGTCTCATGATCGGTGCGCAGCCTGTCCATAAGCGAAAAAATCTGCGCCTGGATCGTGACGTCGAGCGCCGTCGTCGGTTCATCGGCAATCAGGATCTTCGGATCGCACGCCATCGCCATCGCGATCATCGCTCTTTGGCGCATCCCTCCCGAAAACTGGTGTGGATACTCTTTCGCACGTTGCGCGGGAAGCGGTATCCCCATTTCGCCGAGCGAAGCGACGGTCCTTCGCCTGATCTCCCGGCGACTCAAAGCGGTGTGATACATGAGGTTCTCGCCGATCTGCAGGCCGACCGTGTAGACCGGATTCAAAGCGGTCATGGGGTCTTGAAAGATCATCGCGATGTCGGCGCCGCGAAGCGACCTCATGCGTCGGCCGTTTCGTTTGAGCCGATCGATTCTGATGTCGCCTTCTTCGGAGTGGTAGATGATTTCCCCGTCTTCGATTCGGGAGAGCTTGGGAAGCAACTGCATGATCGATGAGGCGGTTACGCTCTTTCCGCAGCCGCTCTCGCCGACGATGCACAACGTCCGTCCCTTTTTTACCTCGAAAGAGACGCCGTTTACGGCCCTGTTGCACCGTTTGTTCGTGTAGAAGAAGGTTTTGAGATTGCGGACGGTCAGAATTGTGCTTTCTTCCATTCGGTTACCCCTGTTGCGTTGGGTCGGTTGAGTCCCGCAGTCCGTCACCGATGAAATTGATGCTGAGCACGAACAACGAGATCACGACCGCGACCGGCACCCAGAGCCACCAGTAGTTCTGCAGAATGACGAGATCCTGGGCCACGTTGAGGATGTTGCCCCATGTCGGGATCTGAAGTGGAACTCCGAGGCCCAGAAAACTGAGAGCGGCCTCCTGCAAAATGAACATGGCGGTGGAAAGCGTGATATTGACGACGATCGGTCCGATCGCGTTCGGGAGCGCGTGCTTGTAGCAGATGGCGAGCGTGCGCAACCCGAAGGCGCGGAGCGCCAGGACGTATTCCTCCTCGCGCAGCGAAAGCATCTGAGCGCGCGTCATCCGGTAGATGCCTCCCCATCCGGTCAAGGTAAAGATAAGAATGAGATTGAGGAGACTCTGTCCGACGATCGCGACGAGCATAAGCACCAGAATGATCTGCGGGAACGACATGACGATTTCCGAAATGCGTAGCATCAGGTTGTCCAGCAGGCCTCCGCGGTATCCGGCGTAGGCGCCTATCGCCACGCCGATGACCGCCGCCCCGAGCGCGCTTCCGAGCCCCACGAGAATCGAGATGCGACCTCCGAATAGTATCCGGGCGAAGATGTCGCGCCCGAGCTTGTCGGTCCCGAAAATGTGCTCGCCCGACGGCGGCTGTAGCTTGTTCCGCAGATCGAGCTGCAACGGATCGTAGCGGGAGACGAACGGCGCGAAGATCGATGCCAGGATGACAAGCGCGGCGAATACGAGTCCAAACACGGCAAGTCTGTTGCTGAGCATCTTGCTCAGCACGCGGTTTCGTTGTTTGCTTCGGATACGACCGGTCTCCTCACGCGCCCTGATGCGGTCGAAGCTCCTGTCGAGCCGTGAACGTCTTCGTTGTCCGGTTGTTTTCATTTCCGACGCCTCATCAGTCCAGCTTCACACGTGGATCGAGGAGGGCTGTAAAGAGATCTATCAGGAAACTGGCCAGGAGGACCGCGAAAACCGACAAAAAAGCGATCATCATAATCAGCGGGTAGTTGCTACCGCGAACCGCCGCGACGAACTCGCTGCCGATCCCGGGCCATTGGAAGACTTGCTCGATGATGACCGACCCCCCGATGAGCGTCGGTAGACGAAAGCCGATAAGCACGATTACCGGTGTAAGCGCGACTCTGAAGCCGTGTACGAAGTTGACCCTCCATTCGGGCAACCCTTTGCTTCGAGCGGTTTTGATGAATTCACGGTTCATCGAATCGAGCATGCTCGACCGCGAATAACGCATGACCCCCGCGGTCATCGTAGCCGAAAGCACGAAACCGGGCAGGATCAGATGAGGAAAACGATCCCAGAACGTCACATAGCCGGGCATGAGCCGCCCACCGACGGGGAGCCATTTGAGGTTGAGCGCGAAGACGACGATGGCGATAAGCCCGAAAATGAACCGCGGCACCGATACGCCGATCATTCCGGCAACGGTAAGAACGTTGTCGGCGACCGACCCTCGCCTGAGTGCGCTTAAAGTACCGAGTGCGGTTCCGAGAATCGTTGAGACCAGCAGGGCGAATGCGGAAAGCTCGAGCGTGGCGGGGAGTCGATCGAAGACGATATCCTTGATCGGCACTCCGCTCACCGGGCTGTAGCCGAAATCGCCGCGAACCACTCCGCTGATCCATTTGACGTAGCGCACGATAAACGGGTCGTTCAACCCAAGCGCATCGCGGAGCGCGTCGAGCTCCTCTGCGGTGATTCCCGCCAGCGCTTCCGGGCTGATCATATACGACACCGCGTCCCCGGGTGTGATCTCCAGTCCCAGGTATACGAGAAAGCTGATAACCAGCAGCATGGGGATGAGGATAAGCAGTCTTCGTACCGTGTAGGTCAACACCTTGCCACTCTCCTTCTACAGCAGTTGGGACGATTTTGAAACAAAAAAGGAGCCGTAGCGACGGCACCACGGCTCCATAATACACGCGACTACTTCCGGTTGTACGTTGTTCCGTTCAGGGGTTCTCACAATGCTGAAACCCGCGTTCGCTTCTGCGTTCTCTGCGATATTGCCGGTCGACACCGGCAATATCGCCACGAGAACGTTTTGTTCTGCCCCCGCGGGCGATTCTCGGATTTGGGGCCAAATCGAGAATCGCTCTATTCCTTCGGGAACATGTTGAACCAGAGAATCCGCGTGTACGGGATGTCGGCTGGAATCACGCGCATGTGATCCATCGCCTCGAGCGCCCGAACGTCGGTGACGTTTTTGGTAAAACCGTAGTCAAGCTTGCCGGCTGCGGCGTTCTTTATCAGATTGGGGTCGTTCTCGAAACTCGGATAGCACACGATCTGTTCGATTTTGGCCACGCCTTCGTAATAGTCCTCAAACGGCACCATGACGAGGTAGTCGTTCATCTCGACCTCTTCGATCTTGAACGGACCCGACCCGATCGGACGCTGCCAGTACGGATGCTGCTGGAATTTGAACGGATCCACGCCTTCGAGATACTTCTTGGGAAGCGGCGCGAACTGCGAAAACGTAAGCAGGGCGTTCGGATCGAGCACGGCGAAGTTGAAAGTGATGGTGTTCCCGCTCGTTTCTATGCCGCTGATGCCGTCGGCTTTTCCGTCGGCGTATTCCTGGTAGCCCTTGAGAGACGTGAAGGTCTTCTTGAACACGGGGTGGACCGTCGGAATGATCGACGCAAGCTCGACACTCCACTTGACGTCTTCGACGGTGAACGGAGAGCCGTCGTGCCACGTGAGGCCGTCGCGCAGAGTGAAGGTAATGGACATTCCCTCGTCGCCCAGACTGTAGCTCTCGGCAAGCTGCGGGTCGGTGGGCGTCAGAGCGCCGTCGGCGGTGATCAACCGGCTCCACAGGACCTTCGAGGGCATGAAAATTCCGGGATTGAACCACGGATTCTGGAAAAACTCGGTCGGCCCGGTGTTCGTATAGAGAACGCGCTTACCGTCTTGGTTGGGTTCGACGGTCCAGTTGACGATTCCCCAATCGTAGTTGTACTGCTCGTTTCCGTACGCTCCGCCGTTGCGGTTGAGCCGTTTGCTTTCATAGATAAAGAGCTGCTGGTAGTAGAGCGGAAGCGCGGGGAGATTCTCGGACATGTATTTCTCTATCGCGAAAAAAGCCTGGCGCTGCTTTTCTATGTCGCTTGTGGCGTTGATCGCTTTGACAAGGGCGTCGAGCTCGGCGTTCCCGGGAACGCGCGGGTTGAGTCCCGTCTCGAAGTAGTTGTAGTACTCCTGCAACGCGAGAGCAGCGCGGGCGCCGTAGGCGAGATCGTATTTTACCGCCGATGGACCGTTGACCGGGTCGTCGGGGAGTGAGTTGAGTTGCGCCGCGACGTCGCCTTCGAGCTTTCGGAACGACATCTTGATCCCCACATCGGCGAGATACGACTGAATCGCGGTCATCAGATCGATCGTCGTCTGGTCGCCGTAGTAGAAAACCAGATCGAGCTCTCTGCTCGAGTCCCAATTCGCCGCTTTCAACAGCTCACGCGCCTTGTCGGGATCGTATGAGTATTTCTCCAGACCGTCGACTTTCCACGGGCCGTTTGGGATGTGACTGTCGGCAACGATGACCGCGTCCTCCAGTACGGTTTCGGCCAACGTGTCCATGTCGATGGCGTAGGCTATCGCCTTTCGCACCCGCAGGTCCGAAAGCGGATTCTTTTCATTGTAGAACGGGCCCACATCTTCGGCGCTCGCCGCGCCGCCGGTCGCCGCTTCGGCGCCGCCCCCGGCCCACAGTCCAACGGTGATCAGGACCATCGCGCATGCGAGACCCACCGTTTTGAGTCGTTTCATAAACTCTCTCCTTTTAACGATATGAAATTGGCGTTCGACGATCACAGGATCGCCCCCGAAGCACGCAACCGACGGCCGCGCTCGGTGACCGTATACTACTATTCTTGCCCGACTTCACGCAAGACCCACCGAATCGCCGCGAAAGCGACTATCTTACGCCTACGGAATGCGGCGATTCGTACTGTGGCGACCCAAATCAAGAATCACGCCGGGAATCGTTCTTTGCTTGTGAACCGATCGCTTCCAGGTTAGACTTGAAATGACGCGGAGACAAACCCCGTGTGTGAGGGGGAGATGGTGATTGTTCATGGCGGCAGGTAAGACCCGATTCGCCACGTCGATGTGGGGTGTGCTGTACGTGGCGGCAAGCCTTGCGCAGATCCTCGCGATCATCGACGTCGTGCCGCGATACCTCGATGTCTCGCTGGGCGTACAGCTTATAGTCGCATTTATTGTCGCCGAGATGCCTTTCGTCGGCACCGCAGCGGCCGTCTACGGCGCATCGCTCAACTGGGATCTGCCCGTCGCGGTGGGGCTCGTGCTGTTTATTTGGCCGATCGTCATCGTTCTCGTTTATCTGTTCCGGTACCGTTTGCCGACGGGCGAGGCGGAGACGACCGCGGAAGGAAAACGCCCGACGCCGGAGCCGACCATCGCGTCCGGCGATCTCGCAGCACAAGGCGAAAAGGGGTCGGCCGTCGACGGGGGATCGGCGGTCATGTCCTCGTGGATGGCCAACGTACTGAAAAACCAAGTCGAGGCCGAGGAACGCGAAGCGGACGCCGAGACGGCCGGCGTCGAAACGCCACCTGCGCCTGAAGTGGTGAAAGGTGAGTTCGAGCTTCTCGGCAAACCCGAGGCGCCTCTCGAATCGGCCGACACGGAAATCGGCGCTGCGACCGACGCGGGGCTTGATGCGACGGCGGAAACTGATACCGACGCCGCGACCGCCGCGGAGCCTGATGCGGCCGCGGAGACGAGCGGCGAGGAGACACCGGCGCCGGCGACCGACACGGATACCGGCGGTGAGAAGACGATTCACGACGAGCCGGCGCTCCGGCGCAACGGGTCGGCGGATGTCGCCTATCGGATAGCCGTCGATCATATTCGGGCGTGCCGTGAACGCGTCTTTGAAAAAACGGACGCGGCGGAGAACGCTCCGTTGCGCCGCGCGGTCGAAGACGAACTGCCTCACCTGTTTGCGGCGCTCACTCTGATCGTTGTGCCCGGTATGTTGGAGGCGGATCTTGTCGATCACGTCGTCGCTCCGCTCCTCGGGGAAGAGGTCGAGCGGAGCACGCTCGCGGCGGTCTTCGACGAGCGGGTCGCCGGCTATCTTCCCGAGCTTTCCGCCCCCGAAGGAACTGCCGGTTATCTGTTCGCGCGCAAGGTGGGGAGACTGGGAGACGGGCTTCTCATTCGTATCGTCAACGACGCGCTCGCCGGCTGCCGCGCCGAGCTTTCAGCCCGAAACACTTAGCGCCGCTTCCCCGTCGGTCGCGAACCTCCCGGTCGTGCACCGGCGAGACGCAGCCTGCCGGCCGGAGGAGGAGGACGCTCCGTGGATCGTCGCCTCAACTGCTTTCGCCCACGGCGTCGCCGATGAGCGCACCCGCGATCACGATGATCGTAAGCAACGCACCGGGAAAAAGAGTGAGCCACGGCGCCGATTCGAGGAATCGACTTGCGCCCTCCCTTAACATGCGTCCCAGGGAGGGGTAGGGCGCCGGGACGCCGAGACCGAGGAAGCTGAGAGTCGATTCGGCGATTACCGCGGTCCCAAAGACGCCGGCAAGATGCGACGCGATCGGCGGCAGAGCGTTCGCAAGAACGTGACGCGTGATGACCGCCGTTTCTCCCGCTCCGCTGATTCTCGCCGCCTCGACATAGTATTCGGCTTTTACCGCGAGAACGCTCGATCGGACGACGCGGATAACCTGCGGGGTCAGCGCGACGGAAAGCGCGAGTGCGACGGAGACGGTCGACGGACCGAACGCGATAACGAATACGACGCAGAGCACGAGAAACGGGATGCCGATAAACAGGTCGACGAAGCGCTGGATAAGGATGTCGGTCGTTCCTCCTCGATACGCGGAGATCGATCCGATCAACACGCCTGCGGTTCCGGCGACGCACACCGCGAGCGTTCCGATGATAAGTGCGGTTCTCGTCGCGTAGAGGACCCGGCTGAATTGATCCCTACCGAACCCGTCGGTGCCGAAAAGATGGTTCTTTCCGGGTGGAGACAGACGCACGGCGACGTCTTGCTCCAAAGGGTCGTACGGCGCGGTCAGCTCGGCCGGTATTGAGAACGCGGCGACGATCAACAGTACGACTCCCGCCGCCGCGGCCGTTCTCATCGGTTGCTTTCCGGGCGCAGTTCGACACGGGGATCCGCGACCAGATAGAGCGTGTCGATCGCAAAGTTGAGGAACTGGTAGGCGATTACCAAGGCGACGGCTTGCGTAAGGAGGAGCGGAAGGTCGCGCGCGGTTGCCGCGTGGACGATTCCTCGCCCGATTCCCGGCAGTCCGAAAACCGTCTCGACGACAAGAGACCCGCCGAGCAACGTGCCGAACTGCAGCCCGATCACCGTCATCGGAGGAAGCAGGGAGTTCCGAAGAGCGTATCGGACGATCACGCCGCACTCGATGAGTCCCCGTGCCCTCGCGGCGACGACGAACTCTTTCTTCAGCGTCTCGGAGACGCTTGCGCGAGTCACCCGTACGATATGAGCGCCGTATTCCCACGCCAAAAGCAGCGCGGGCCAGACCATTATCTGAACGTGCGCCCGGAGGTCTTCGAACGGAGTCGAGTAGACGATCGGGGGAGACCATCGGAACAGACGGATAAGCCCGAGCAGAACGAGCAGGGCGGCCCACACCGCGGGAACCGAGAAACCGGCGAGAAAAAAACCTCTGATCAGCGTATCGAGACTTCGTCCTCGATGCACCGCGGCGACCACGCCGAGAGGGAATGCGACGACGAGCGACATCGTCGTGGCGTAGCCCGCGAGCAGCAGTGTAACGGGAAGTTGGCTCAGGACGATGCTGCGGGCGGATTCGCCGGTCTCAAGCGAAAGCCCCGATCCGTCGACCATTCCCGCGAGCCACCTGAGGTACTGCGTGTACCACGGGTCGTCGAGCCCGAGCTCGGCGCGCAGGGCCTCCCTCATTTCCTCGGTATGGGTCGATCCGCTGAGAATCGTGAGCGCCACGTCTCCGGGCAGCAGCCGGAGTACGGCGAACATCAAAAGCGACGCCGCGACGGTGGTCGGAGCGATCAAGAGGAGCCGGATTCCAAGGTAAGTCGCGATTCTATCGCCGCACCGTTTCATCTATCCACACGGTGGCGAAATCGGTGTTGGTGTGGGCGTCTTCGGTGGGAACCGCGACGCCGCGCACATAGCTTCTGTAGGCGACGACGTTGACGGCCTCGGCTATCGGTACGATATAGGTCTGTTCCACGAAGAGGTAGCGTTCGATCTCCCGCCAGAGCGCAACTCGCTGAGCGAGGCCGCCGGCCCGACGAAGCCGCCGGTAAAGCTCGTCGACGCGCGGATCTTCATGTTTGGCGTATGCATCCGGGTTGATGCTGTAGCGCCCGTACACCGATTCGGTTCCTTCAGGAATCGGCGACGGCGTGAGACGTCCCTGCTGACTGTCGTAATCGAGGCTGACTCGCGCCCGGTTCCATTCACCTTCGTCCACGATTCGCAGTCGTAAATCGACGCCGAGCCCGGATAACTGCGCCTTCAGGAACTCGGCCGGGGCGGTGTTGAGTCCACGCGTCAAGTGGTCCATCGAGAATCCTCGACCATATCCGGCCTCTTCCATCAATCGGCCGGCTTCCTCACGGCGGACATCGAGCGGTTCGATATCGAACTTCGGCCAGTTCGTGAAATGTCGTGGGATCGGAATGTCGGGCGGTCCCAGATCGGGCGACGTCCATCCGAACCCGCCGAGAGCGATGGGAATCGCCGCCGGTTTGTCGATCCACAGCGCGATCGCCCGCCGGACCCTCGCGTCCTGCCACGGTCCCGGACGGAGCACGTTGAAAGCGAGTCGGAAGTTTCCGCCCTCGATCCGCGCGAAAGCGACGCTCTCTCCCAACTCATCGACGTAGCGCTTCATACGTTCGGTCGTCAGATAATGACCTTGCCCCCGCGCTGTGCCGTCGAGGCGGCCCGAACGAAATGCTATGTCCATCGCGTACGGTTCGGGGATGACGACGTAGTCGATTCGATCGAGATAGGGGAGGCGATTCCCTGATTCGTCCCGCTCCCAGTAGGCGTCGAATCGTTCCAGCCGCACGAGGCTCCCGCGTCGATACCGACCGAGGCGAAACGGGCCGGTCCCGACCAAACCGACGTCCAGCGGCGAGACGCTCACGTTGCCCCGTTCGATTTCAGGCGCCATAAGATGCTTCGGATGAGCGATCTTGAACCGCGGGTTCGCGAGGATCTCGATAAAATGAGGGTTTCGCTCGGCAAATACGACCCGAACGGTGTCGCGACCTGCTAACTCGACGCGCCGGACCTTGCCGAGCTCATTAGCGAAATAGGCCGGCGCGCGGACTTTTCCGTTCGATTCGGCGCCGAAGAACACCAGATTGAACCAGAACTCCACGTCTTCGGCGGTAAACGGGACGCCGTCGTGCCAGAACACGCCGCGACGGATCGTAAAGGTCCATTCGGTAGACGTCTGATTCGAACTCCACCCGGTTGCGAGGGCGGGACACGCGAAATAGATGTTCTCTCTGCAGCGCATGACGAGGTTCCCGGGTCCGAAGAGCGCTCCTGCCACGTGGTGAAGCGCGATGCTGCTGGTTCGCATCGGATCGAAGCCGGCCGGAGGATCTCCTCGATTCGCCAGCGTGAGCTTTCCGCCGTATCGTGCTTCCGCTTCCAGAGGCGCGGCCGGCTGAAAAAGCACACCGGACAGGTGCATGAAGACCGCGAGCGCGAAAAACGGGCGCCTGCGAACGTATTTCAAGCGACTTTCCCGAAGGAGAAACCGTGGATCCAGTCGCACACGGCGCGGATCGTTTCGGGCCTTGCCGCGGGAGGCATGACTCCCGCCGAAGACGGAATGATCCCTCGCAGATGGGGAAGCGCCTCGAGGTCCCGTTCGAGCTGCGCGATGATCGAATCGACCGGTTGAAGCCAGAGCGCGGCGTTGGTTCCGCCGATCAGGCACGTGTTCGGACAGGCTTCGCGCCCGACGGAAAGAGGCGTGTTGCCGACCGGAGGCGTCGTGAACGCTTCGAAGGCGTGGGCGCCCACCGTCTGCAACTGAGGCAGAAGCGCACGCAAATGTCCGCACATGTGCAGCACGAGTACGCGTCCGGCGTCGCGAATCAAAGAAGCATATTCGCCGATGTGTCGGGCGCAGTACCGTCGATACTGATCGGGAGAGACGAGGGTGGTCGACGTGTTCTCGCTCATCATCAGCAGATCCGCCGGGCTGTGCTCGACGAGGAGTTCGATACGCCTGATGTTGGTATGATGAACGGCCTCGAAAAGAGAGAGCACGTCGTCTTCGAAATCCGCAAGGAAATAATGCGCTTGCTCGACTCCGGCGATATGTTCGACAAACCTCATGAGCGCTGAGGTTTCAACCGATTCGAGTGTTGCTCCGCTTTGCCCCGTCTTGCGATGGATATGTCGCGAGCGTTCGAGTTTCCGTTCGTCGAGCGAGATTCGCATGTGCTCGACCGCCCAGGTCATGACGCCGATGTCGGCCCGCGCCCTGACCGGAAACTCGATCGGGTGCCACGCATGGGAGCCGGGATCGAAAACGCGCTTCGAGGTGAGCGTCCCGTGAGGAGTCTCCATTCGGGTGAACTCCTCTTGCCCCTTTCGCCGGATGTCGATACGAACGCGGTCCCACGCGACCGCGAGGCACGAAGGCAATCCGATCGGAGGTTCGCCTCCCACCCAGGCGTGAAGCTCATCGATCGACATACGTGAAAACGGCGCGGATTGCGCCGGCGGGTAGCTTGCGTTTAACTTGGGCCAAAAAGGCAATCGATCGAGCGGCTCGCAGTTGATTGCCGACAGCCATCGTTGCTTTGTGGTCATGGCTCCGTCCCCTAAAAGCGTGTGCCGATTATTGTTGCACAACGCGACGCGCCGAACAAGCGGGGCGGCGGCGCGACCAGCAATTCGAAATCCCGCGCGCCAGATTGCGAATTGCTCCGGCGCGACGGATTCCCTCCTCCTCTTGCCGAACCGAGCGTCGTCCGTGGTAGTATGGTCGCGTGAAGCTCCAACCCTATCTCGGGCCGATGAGGATTCCGTTTCTCATTCTTGCTCCCGTATCGGTTTTTTGCGGCTACGCCGCGGCGCGACTGGCGGGATTCAGCCCGCGCGGTATCGACGTAGCGGTTCTCGTGGTCGCCGCCGTCTTGGCTCATATCGGTGTGAACGCGCTCAACGAGTACCACGACTACCGTTCGGGTCTCGATGCGTCGACGCGCCGTACTCCGTTCAGCGGCGGAAGCGGCGCGCTCCCGGCGGCGGGCGGATCGGGCGCCCCGGCGCTTCGCGTCGCCTTTCTTTCGATCGTCGGCGCGGTGCTGATGGGCGGATGGTTCGTGCTTCGGGGAAGGACGCTCGTGCTTCCGTTCGGAATCGCCGGTATCCTTATCGTCGTCCTCTACACGCCGACGGTTCTCAGGTCGCCGGTCGCGGGTTTGGCGGCGCCGGGACTCGGCTTCGGTCCGTGCATCGTATTGGGAACCGAGGCGGCGCTTACCGGCGCGATAAGCGGGCGAGGGGTTCTGCTGTCGTTTGTGCCGTTGTTTCTCGTCAGCGGATTGCTGCTCGTCAACCAATATCCGGACATCGGGCCCGATCGTGCGGTCGGGAGGCGGACGACGCCGATCGCGTACGGAGAGCGCGCGGGACTTCACATTTACGGACTGTTGCTCGCCGCCGCTTTTCTCTCGATCGCCCTTTCGGTCGCGATTCGCGTTATGCCCTTCCCGGCGCTGCTTGGACTTCTCACGGTCCCCGTCGGCGTGTGGGCGTATCGAGCATCGCTCGTACGTTACCCTTCTCCGGCGCGCTATATTCCGGTGATGGCGGCAAACGTCCTGATCGTGCTGCTGACCCCGGCGTTGATGAGTCTGGGAGTCCTCCTCGTCTGACGGCGCTTTGCCTGTACTCGTTTTTCGCGCGGATGTATAATCGATCGACATGAGGATAAGCGGACCTGAAGTACTGCTCGTTCTGCTTCTTGTCGTGTTGCTCTTCGGCGCGAGGCGGTTGCCCGATCTTGCTCGTTCGATCGGAAAGGCGTTCAAGGCGTTCAAGCGCGAGATTCACGACGTGAAATCCGATCTCGATCTCGACGACGAACGCGCCGACCGGAGCGAATGATCCTGCGTGGACGCGAGCCGGAGGCCGGCTTTCTTGATCATCTGGAGGCCCTGCGACGCCGCGTGCTCGTCGCGGCGGGGGTCTTTGTCGTTGCCTCCGTCGTCTCTTTCATCTTCGTCGAACGTATCTCCGGGGCGCTCATGCTGCCGTTCGGCGGCTCCGCACCCGACTTCGTCGCCATCCGTCCACAGGAAAAGCTCCTCACCTATCTGCAGCTTGCCGCTTTTTCGGGCGCCGTCGTTTCGATTCCCGTCCTCATCGCGCAACTCGCCGGTTTCGTTCGGCCGGGCTTGACTGCTCGGGAGCTTCGCCCGTTTCGTTTTGCGCATCTTTTTGCGCACATCCTTTACATCGGAGGCGTCTGCTTTTCGCTTTTGATTATCGCGCCCTTCGCGGTGCGTTTTTTTCTTAGGTACGCGGCCGACGACGGCGTGAGACCGATGTGGAGTATCGGCGAGTACGTTCGGCTCTTGCGGGGCATCGTTGTCGGCATTACGATCGTGTTTCAGACGCCGTTGGTCATGGTGTTTCTCGCGGCCGCCGGCATCGTATCGATAGAGACTTTTCGTGGACTAAGAAGACATGCGCTCGTTGTTGCGTTTCTTGTCGGTGCGTTTCTGACGCCGCCCGATGTATTTACCCAGGTTCTTGTCGGAGTCACGCTCTATCTGCTTTTCGAGCTGAGTCTTTTTGTCGCGCGATTTTTCGACGGCGCCGAAGGGGATGCGAAGGAAAATGGACAGACGTGAGTTTATTAAGAGACTATCCGCATACACCGCGGCCGCGGTTGCGGGACTGATGCTCCCGGGCCGGCGTGCGTTGTACGCTCAGCCGGCGCCGGTGTCCGCCGCGTATCCCGACTTGGTCGCCGTGAAGGGCGGCGAACCCGGTCGGATGTTCGATCGGGGGATCGCCGCGCTGGGGGGAATGTCGCGATTCGTCGGCCGCGGCGATACGGTGCTGGTCAAACCGAACATCTCCTGGAACGTCGACCCCGATCGCGGCGCGAACACTCATCCGGAGCTCGTGGGGCGGATTGTCGAGCATTGTTTCGACGCCGGCGCACGAACGGTGTATCTCGCCGACAACACGCTGGATTCGTGGCGACTCGCCTACGAGGCGAGCGGAATCGAGCGGGCGGCGAAGAACGCCGGCGGGACGATGGTTCCGGCGAACGCCGGCGGTTACTATCATCCGGTGGAGGTGCCCGGCGCTCGCTTGCTCTCCTCGGTCAGGGTGCATGAAGTCTTTCTGGAGGCGGACGTTCTTATCAACGTGCCCGTACTCAAACATCACGGGAGCACCCGAATCACCGCGGCGATGAAAAACCTCATGGGCG
>JAJRYZ010000258.1 GCA_024275515.1 Spirochaetota bacterium | reverse complement strand
CTCGATTGGGTGGAAACAATTTCGAGGTAGCGCGACGGGAATCCCGCGTGCCGCTCATCGAGACCAACCGCATAGTAGCGAACGACACCGCTTCCGTAGTTGTCGTTTCGCAACCAGCCGTTGGTGGCGTATACCATCGACGTTACCCCCGTATACGTTCCCGCCTGAACCATCACCGGAAGATACGTGCGGTCGAGTTTGTTTCCCCGTTTTCCCTCGAGATCTGCGATCGGGGGGACGGTGAAAAGCTCGAGATCGCTGTGACCGACGAAAGCGACGTGGCCGGCGATCTCAGGATAGTAGTAGGCCATAAGAACCAGATATCCCTCGTCGGCAAGCGTCTGGATGTCCGAAATCGAGTACTTTTCCGGCCTCAACCGGATGAGCGATTCGTTATGCGTCCAATCGACGAAGGTCTCGTTGGCGCCCTTTGTCCCGTCGGGGAAGACACGCTCGAAAACCTCATCTCCGAAGTATTCCTTGAGCGTATCGGAGACGAAAACGGTGCATCTCGATCGACCGTCGACGGCCCGGTAGCGGTCGGCGATCTCCGGCGTCATCACCTTCTCCCAGAACTCCGGACCCTGCTCGGGAAGCGGATGAAAGATTTCCGCGTCGCGCGGCTCCGGCCCGACGGCGCTCGAAGCGGCGGGCGGACCGTACCTTCGCACTCCGCGCGATCCGCCTTCGACTCCCGCCGTCGTCGCGCAGGAAAAAAACGGAACGGCAAGGGCAAAGGCAACGACGCAGCGAAGGCTTCGAACGGTGTTTCTGCCGAAGGTAGTATCTTGAATCATGCCGCAACCCCCTACGATTCTACTCCGTCGGCCACGCAGTCTCAAAGAAGACGCCGTGTCGGGGCGCGCCGCCGGTCACCGTCCATAATCACCCGGCTCGGCCCGCGCGACCGTCGCCGGTCGCCGGTCCGAAACCCGCTTTCTCCGGGCGGGCTATCGTGAGAGAATGGCCGGTATGAAGATCATTTCTCAGGAAAAAGACGACGGGTATCGCGGCATTTGGTTCGAGCTCGGGCAGAAGGAGAACGAATACGGCGACAAGTACTCCGGGGGCCTCGCGACCTACACGGCCAAACATGTTCCGCTTGCGGTGTACGCCCCCGCGGTAGAGAAGACGTTTTTCGTGTACGGCGGGCGCCGGCGGGGCGATCCGAGACATCTGCTCGCGATGGTCTCGTACTACGATCATGAGCTCGGCGTTGTTCCGCGACCGACCATAGTTCATGACAAAAAGGGCGTCGATGATCCGCACGATAACCCCAGCGTCGCGATTGCCGCCGACGGTCATGTATGGGTCTTCGTGAGCGGACGCGGGCGGAGACGACCCGGGTACCGATATCGGAGCACGACGCCCTACTCGACGGACGCTTTCGAGCGAATCGACGAGATCGAAATGACCTACCCGCAGCCGTGGTACGTGCGGGACGAAGGGTTTTTGCTGCTTTTTACCAAGTATACCGGGGTACGAGAGCTCTACTGGAGCACGAGCGCGGACGGACGAAGCTGGACGCCCGATTCCAAGCTTGCGGGAATGGGCGGCCACTACCAGATCAGTTGCCGGGCGGGCCGCCGCGTGTTGACCGCGTTCAACATGCATCCCGGCGGAAACGTCGACGTCCGCACCAATCTCTACTTCGCCGAAACCGACGACATGGGACGAACCTGGCGCGCCGCAGACGGGACGATTCTCGACACGCCAATGACGAGCGCCGATTCCGCGGCGGCCGTTCACGATTATTTGTCGGAAAACCGACTCGTCTATGTGAAAGACATCACCGTCGATTCCGACGGACGGCCGGTCGTTCTGGTGGTGACGTCGGCGAGCCACCGACCGGGACCCGCGGGTGATCCGCGCATATGGACGATTGCGCATTGGACGGGGACCGAGTGGAGGTTCGTCGAAGTCACGCGATCGACGCACAACTACGATATGGGCTCGCTCTACGTCGAACCCGACGGCCGGTGGCGCATCATCGGTCCTACCGAGGAGGGCCCTCAGCCGCACGGTACCGGCGGAGAGATGGCGCTCTGGCTGAGTGAGGATAAGGGTCGGAGTTGGCGTAAGGTCAAATCGATTACCTCCGGAAGCCGGACGAACCACAGCTACGCCCGACGACCGGCGGTCGCCGTTTCTCACGTCGGGTCCGCCGGCGACCGCTCCCGCCGGCTCGAAACGCCGCACCCGGAGTTCTACGCATTCTGGGCCGACGGAAACCCCGACGAGTTGTCCGAATCGCGTCTCTACTTCTGCGATCGGGACGGCGCTTGCGTACGCAGTTTCCCTGCGCGCATGGACGGCAAGTATGCCGAGCCGGAAGCGGTGCGAGAACCGACGGGCTGACCCGGGCGACGCTACTCCTTCCGATCCCGACCCAGCGCTTCGCGGACGGCGGCCGCGAGCGTCGCGCGATCGACGGGCTTTCGAAGATAGCCGCTTATCCCCGCGCGACGACCGGCCTCATGTTCGTCGAATCCATCGCTGAAGCCGGTACAGATAATGACCGGAACGTCCGGCCGAATCTCGTGGATGTTTCTGCTCAGCCGGTCTCCGGTCATGTGCGGCATCGTCATGTCGGTAATGACGAGATCGAACCGATCGGGCGTCGCGGCGAACGTCGCGAGCGTCTCGGCGCTGTCGGTTCGCATGGTGACCGTGTAGCCGAGCCCGACGAGGTACTCCTCGAGTATGCGGGCTATCGGCGCCTCGTCGTCGACGAGGAGAACGTGCCCGCTGCCCTTGGGCACCTCGGTGGTTCTTTCGCCTTCGGACGCCGTCGGTTCGCGTTTCGACGCGGGAAACAGCACGGTAAAAACCGCTCCCCTGCCCGGTTCGCTTTCGACGGTAATGCGTCCCCCGTGCTCGCGAACGATGCCGTCCACCACCGAAAGACCCAGTCCGGTTCCCTCCTGCTGATTCTTGGTCGTAAAATACGGATCGAAAATTCGATCGCGAATCTCGGGAGCTATCCCCGTGCCGGTATCCTCCACGCGCAACTCGACGTATCCGCCGGCGGGGAGGTGAGAAAGCCCTTCGTCGATTCTGCGTTCGCTCAACTCGACGGTCAGCGTCCCGTCCATCTCGCGCATCGCGTGATGAGCGTTGGTGCACAGGTTCAGCACGACCTGATGAACCTGCGTCGGATCCGCAACGACGGCCGGCAGATCGGAAGCGATACGTTCCCGAATCTGAATCGTCGACGGAAGCGATGCGCGTATCAGCACCATCGCGTCGTGAACCACCGGACCCAACTGAATCGGAGAGCGATGCAGATGTTCACTCTGCGGCCCCTGCCGGGTGATCGCGAGAATCTGCCGAACGAGATCCGCAGCTCGTTTGCCGGCTCTCAGAACGTCACGAATGTGATCGTACTGACGCGACCCCGGCACCGCGGCGTCGAGCGCCAGCTCGCTGAACCCGATGATCGATGAAAGGATATTGTTGAAGTCGTGCGCGATACCGCCGGCAAGAGTCCCGATCGCTTCCATCTTCTGCGCGCGGCGAAGCTGGTTTTCGTTTTCGACTTCCCGGGTAACGTCGCGTTCGACGCCGACATAATGGGTTATCTCGCCGTCCGGGCCGAAGGCGGGAGAAATGGAGGCATCCTCGTTGAAAAGAGTTCCGTCCTTGCGCTTGTTGACCAAACGTCCCTTCCACGGCTTGCCCGACGTCAGTCGCTTCCACATGCTCTCGTAGAAAGACCGGGGGTGTTTACCGCTTTGAAGGATTCGCGGATTCTTCCCGATTACCTCGCCGCGGAGGTAGCCGGTCACGCGTTCGAACGCCGGATTGACGTACACGATTTCGCCGGCCCTGTCGGTAATGATGATGCTCTCGTCGACCTGATCGATTATCGCCGCCGTCCGTTTCAGTTCGATTTCGAGCGCCTCCCGGGCGCTGAGGACTCCTTCGAGTTCTTGTCTCGGCCCGTTATCCTTGAAAAGATCGGTCACGTCCTTCATTGATACGACCGCGTGAGTTATCCGGCCGTCGCGCGTCATCGGTCGAACCGAAACCTCCACCCACCGCGACGAGCCGTCGGCGAGCGCGTAACGGTATAGCCGGTTTTGAGGCTCGCCGGAATCGACAACCGCGCGAACCGGACACTCCTCGGCGGTTCCGCCGCACGGTCTCTCGTAACCGAAACCGATCTCATGACACGGACGGCCCACGATCTCGTCGATTCTTCCCCCGAAATGATCGATCGTCGCCCTGTTGGCGTCGACGACGCGACGATCGGGAGCGACAACCAGGATCCGCTCGGGCAGACTATCGAGCAGACACCGGTAGTACGACCCCGACATGGCGTCACCGCGGCGCGGCTTGACGTTTGTACCGATTTCGTCGACCATTCGTTCATTCCTCCGCTAACACTCATAAAGTAACCGTTTTTCCTATTGTGGACAGCTACGAACCGTCCCCGGACACCGGCAGAAGCTCCGCCGGTTCGCTGCATCGATGAAAAAAGTCGACGAGCCTTTCCGCGGGGATCGGCTTCGAATAGAGATACCCCTGTGCGAGGTCGCACCCGAGACGTTTCAGGCTTTCGACCTGCGTGGCCGTCTCAACGCCTTCGGCGATGGTCGCCATTCCGAGTTGCTGAGCCATGGAAACTATCGCGGACACGACGGTCTCGTCCTTGGGGTTTGCGTCCATCCTGCTCACGAACGAGCGATCCACCTTGAGAAACTCGAAATAGAAGGTCGTAAGATACGAAAGCGAAGAATAGCCGGTGCCGAAGTCGTCTATCGCGGTACGAACTCCGGCCTCTTTGAACAGAGCGAAGACGCGGGAAGTGGTATCCGTATCCGAGAGGAATACTCCTTCGGTCACTTCCACCACGACGCGATTGATGTCGGGCAGCCGGTCGACCATCAACGCAAGGAGCTGCGAAGCGTCGTCGAGCCGCTGCAGATGAACCGGGGAAACGTTGAACGACAAATGATAGTTTTCGAATCCGGCCCGTAACAGTTCGGCCTGCAGCTTTCCCAGTTCGGTGACGATCCATTCGGTAACCGGAATGATCAGGCGAGATTTTTCGAGCAACGGGATGAAGACCGACGGAGATACTTCCCCCTCGACCGGATCGTTCCAGCGGAGAAGCGCTTCGCCGCCGTTGGGTTCGTCGTTGGCGAACCGGTAGTACGGTTGGACGCTCAAGCTCAGCCGGTTCGACTCCACGGCCTTCGCCAGCCGACGTTCGAGTCGAATGCGTTTTCTCACGCTTCTGTCCTGCTCGGCCTGATAGAACTGGTACCCGTTTCCCCCGCGGCGCTGCTGCGCATCGAGGGCCGCGAGTGCGTGGTTGTACAGTTCCTGCGCCGTCTTTCCGTCCTCCGGAAAAATCGCCACGCCGCAGCTCAACGCCGCCTCCGGTCCCATCCCGCCCGTCCCGCCGCGAGTCCGTGTCGCGTAGGGAATTCTCAGCACCCGGGACAGGATCGTCATGACCGTGTCGGTCGAATCGACCTCCGCGACGATCGCGAACTGATCGTCGCTCGGCCGCGCGAGGGTATCTCGTTCGAAGAGGACTTCCCGCAAACGACCGGCTACCTCCACGAGAAGCGCGTCGCCTCGTGCGATACCTTCGGCGAGGCAAACCTGACGATACCGATCGACGCCTATCACGATCACCGCGACATACTTGTGCCTTCCGCTCTGCCGGATGATCGCCTGGTCGAGACGATCGAGCATGAGTGACCTGTTGGCGAGACCGGTGACCGAATCGTAGAACCCGACCGATCCGGCGTACACTCGTGCCGAAACCGATCGATCTTCGCCTGAAAGTCGGGCGACTTCCATCTTCAGTCGCCGATGTTCGAGCGCCCTCTGGATCGTCAAATGAAGCCGCTCCGATTCGACGGGCTTTGCAAGATAATCGAAGGCGCCGAACTTCAAGACCCGCGTCGCGTGTTCGCTCGTCGCGTAGCCGGTCATGACGACGACCTCCGGGGCGCAATCGAGCCGGCGGGTCTTCTCGATGATTCCGTAGCCGGAGGAACCGTCCATGACGAGGTCGGTAAGGACCAAGTCGAACTCCTCGTGGTCCAGCAGCCGAAACGCGGCGCTTTCATCGGTCACGGTGGCGACGTCGTAGCCGTTGTGAGTCAACACTTCCTTGAGAAACTCGCAGATCCAAATCTCGTCGTCGACGACGAGAATACGGGCCGGAGCGTCGGTTCGTCCGTTCGGTGTGGTTTTCATCATCGAACACGCCGTTGCAAGATATATGCCACGCCGATGTGTTGCACGTATGCTACTTCTCAACCCGAAACGATGCAATAATGCAACGATAGTGCTTCATGAATGTTTCAAATGCGCAACGTAGCGGCCCTTTGTTTCACCTAATTAAACGTCCAAATCCGCGTCGCACGCCGTCCCGAAGTTGGCACGGTGTGTGCAAAAACGGGCAAAGGGGGCGATCGACGTGAGTCGAACGATCACGATCGGAAACAGAAAAGGCGGCAGCGGAAAAACGACGACGAGCGTCAACCTCGCCGCGGCGTTGGCCCACAAGGGACGAAGGGTGCTTGTCGTGGATGCCGACCCTCAGGCGCACACGACCCTTTCGCTCGGCGCCGACCGGAGGTCTCGCCGGAAGAGCCTGTTTGACGTGCTGGTCGACGGAACCGCCGCCGAAGACGTCGTCAGCGACACCTATCTCGAGACGCTTCATCTTATTCCGGGAGGAAGCAATCTGGCGCTCTTCGAGCGTGATTACGCGACCGATTCGGGGGCGCGATTCGCGATTTCCCGGAGTCTCGCCGCGATACGCGACAGATACGACTACGTGCTGATAGACACCCCTCCCACCCTGGGACTTATGACGGTGTGCTCGCTCATCGCCGGGTCCGAGACGCTGGTTCCCGTCCAGGCGCACTTCCTGGCGATGGAGGGGCTCGCCGAGACGCTTCGAGTGCTCAAAGGCATAAAAAAATACTACCGCCGGTCGATCCGGTTGTTGGGGGTCGTCCCGACTTTTTTTCAGGCCAACGTGCGTCTCAGCCGCGCCGTCGTCGAACAGCTGCGGAATAGATTGGGCGCGGAAGCGGTTCTGCACCCCATCCGAACGAACCTTGCGCTGGCCGAAGCACCGAGTCACGGGATGACGATATTTCAGTATCAACCGAGAAGCAACGGCGCGTTCGATTATCTCCACCTCGCCAACCAACTGGAGAGTCTTTTCACGATCGCCGGGAGAAGAAGCTCATGAACCGCACCGGCAAGAGAGATCCGCTCGGAAGAAGTTTCGCGGATCTTATCGACGAAAAAGAGAAAAACGAACTCGTACGCGAACAACTCATCGAAATCGCCTCCGGCAACGATACCGTCGGCGCGGGCCGCAACGATGCGGCCGACGCGGCCGACGACACCGCACGGCGCGACGACGCGGCGCCGCCGGACGAAGCGACGCCGACGCAAGAAGACGCTCCTGCGACGATCGAGATCGACGACCTGTCGATTGTCGAGTCGTTTCTCGAGGAAATGAACGAACATCTCGAGAACATCGAGGAAAAGATCGTCCGCCTCGAAAGCACCGGGGATCCCGTTCTGGTCGACGAGATTTTTCGATCGATGCATACGATTAAAGGCACCTCGGGCTTTTTCGGCTTCACACATATTACCCGTATCAGCCATGCGACGGAGTCTCTGCTCGACGATTTACGTTCCGGAAAAATCGCCGTGTCCGCGGTCGTCGCGGACGTGCTGCTGGCCGCCGCCGATCGGCTCAAAACGCTTGCCTCCGCGATAGCCGACCGGTGTGCCGCAGGCAACCCGAAAGAGGTTCCCTTTACGATCACCGAGCCGACGACCGATCTGTCCCGGTTCCTCCTGCAAATCGCGGAGGCCCGGGAAGGCGGGGATCGAACCGAACCCGAATCGGCCGCTACTTTTGATTCACCGGCGCCGAAACCGGCCGCCGAACGCGTCGCCCCCGTCACCGAATCCAACGACCTCGTTACCGAGGAGATGGTCGACGGTTTTCGAGCCGAAGCGGACGACCTGCTGTCCCAAGCGGAAACGCTGCTGCTCCAACTGGAAGACGCGGCGACCGACTCCGATCTGGTCGACCGGATCTTCCGATGCGTCCACACGATCAAAGGGAACGCGGGGTTTCTGGGTTACGCATCGGTTGAACGTATCTGCATGAGGCTCGAAGACACACTCGATTCGCTTCGGAAAGGACGCCGTCCGGTCGACCCGACGATGATTACCTCTTTGCTCCGGAGCATCGACGCCCTTCGCGGCTCGATCGCGGAGGCCGCCTGGGATGAATCGGAATCGAACGACGATAGGTCCGCCGACGAGACCGGAGCGTCGTACAAACCGCTCGGCGAGATGCTCGTCGACCTCGGCCTGACGAGCGAGGACGCGGTCTCGGAAGCCCTGGACGAGCAGGATCGCAAACTGGGTGAAATTCTCGTCGCCAAGGGCGACCTGTCGGAAGAGGTATTGAAGAGCACGCTCGACAAGCAAAAGCGGGCGTTCGCCGCCTCTTCGCGCCGAACCGACGTCATCGAACGTAAAGAGGTACGCGTGGACGTATCCAAACTCGATCGACTCTTCGACCTCATGGGAGAGCTGATCACGGCCGAAGCGATGGTGACGCAGAATCCCGACCTTGAGGGTTTGGATCTTGAACGATTCGAAAGAGCGGCCGGCTACCTCGGCAAAATCACGCGCCGGATGCAGGAAATAACGATGTCGGTTCGAATGATTCCGATGGACGGAATGTTCAACAAGATGCGTCGCGTCGTTCGCGATCTTTCGCGACGAATGGATCGTCCTGTCGTGTTTCGTGACAGCGGGCGCGAAACGGAGATGGACAGAAACGTTATCGAGGCGCTCTCCGACCCGCTCGTCCACATCATTCGTAACGCCGTCGACCACGGTATCGAACCGCCGTCGGAGCGCGAAGCCGC
This sequence comes from Spirochaetota bacterium, assembly GCA_024275515.1. Classification (GTDB taxonomy): domain Bacteria; phylum Spirochaetota; class Spirochaetia; order ARS1246; family ARS1246; genus JAJRYZ01. The sequence continues at coordinate 624 of JAJRYZ010000258.1, read as the reverse complement.
GGGAAAGCCCGTCGAAGGTCATATCCATCTCGGGGCCCGCTACGAGGGAAGCGAAATATGGATCAGCGTTCGCGACGACGGCCGGGGGCTGGATCGCCGGAAGATCCTCTCGCGCGCGGTGGAACAGGGGCTCACGACGCCGGAACAGGTCGACGGAATGCCCGACGCGCAGGTGTGGCAGTTCCTTTTTCAACCGGGGTTCTCGACCGCCGAGCGTGTGTCGGATGTCTCCGGCCGGGGCGTCGGCATGGACGTGGTCAAACGAAACATAGAAGACCTCAACGGGAAGGTCGACGTGGCGACGACCCCGGGCGAAGGAACCGAAATCATTCTCAAGATCCCGTTGACTCTCGCGATTATCGACGGAGTGATCATACGGGTGGGAAAGATCCTCTACGCGATTCCGCTCGGAGATATCCGCGAGTTTCATCGGGCCGAGCCCGAGCGGATTTTTTCCACGACCTCCTCGGATGAGGTACTGAGACTGCGAGACGAAATCATCCCGATCATCCGACTGCGTCGCTCCCTCTCCTCCCGCGCGAGCGAGGAGGACGACCGGGGCATTTTCATCGTCGTCCAGTCGGGCGATGAGAGGGCTGCTCTTCCGGCGGACGACATCGTCGG
>JAJRYZ010000016.1 GCA_024275515.1 Spirochaetota bacterium | reverse complement strand
CCGCTTCGTTGAGCGCGCCGTCGACGGCGAGCGTGCCGTTGTAATCGAACACGAGATGCTCGATCGAATAAACCGTACCGGTTGGAAGACGGATTTCGATCATCGTTCCGCGACTCTCGCCCCGGACAACAGCACTTCGACCGGTTCGACTCGACCTTCGAGATAGAGTCGTACGCGAGACTCGAAGATACCCGGGTGCGCGGGGTGAAAAGTTACCTCGATATAGGCCGTCTCGCCCGACGCCAGCACGCCGGGGATTTCATCGGCGTAGACGGAAAACGAATCGGGATTCGTGTATTCGATCCTCTCGATCGTGAGCGCCGAAGGGCGTGGATTGGTGACGGCCACCGTGGCGTCGACGGTTCCGGCGACCGTCTCGCCGAAATTGATGACGCGAGTCTCCGAATCCGCGGAGTCCTCGTCGTCGTACGGGTCGGCAAGTGTAATACGCCCGACGATCGCGTCGCGACCGCAACCCGCCGGCAACAGTATGGCCGCGAGAACAATCGCACGAACCACTGCGCCGGTCCTGTGAATCCTCAAGAATCCTGCTCCCACCGTTGCCCGCCTTTCTGCGCTCTACAATGCCTGCGCCATAACCCGGTTGAGCCGCTTGACGAACTCCGCCGGTTTGCGAATCTCGGCGCCCTCCACCAGCAACGCCTGATCGTACAACAGCCAGCTTACATCTTCGATCACCGACGTGTCATCGGTGTCGGCGAGTTTTCGCACGATGGCGTGGTCGGGATTGATTTCGAGAATCGGCTTGATCTCCGGGACGTCCGCCTGGCCCATCGACTTGAGAATGTGCTGCATCTGGACGGTCGGATCGTTTTCATCGGCGACGATACAACTGGGAGAATCGCTCAGTCGGGCGCTCGCGACGACGTTTTTTACGTGGTCCCCGAGAGCCGATTTGATCTTCTCCACGAGCGGCGCGATGTCCTTTTCCCGCCGCTTATCGTCGTCGCTCTTGAGATCGTCGGCCGATCCGGCGCGGTTGACGGCTTTGAGCTCGACGTCTTTGTACCGTCCGATCGACGGAACGACGATTTCGTCGATCTCATCGTCCATGATGAGCACTTCTATGTTCTTCTTGCGATACGCCTCGAGCAACGGAGAGTTCCGGAGCGTCTCCTCGTCGTCGCCGGTAATATAGTAGATGGCCTTTTGATCCTCCGGCATGCGCTCTTTGTACGCGGCGAGGCTGGTATATCCTTTCTCGATGGACGATTTGAACCGTACGATCTCGAGGAGTGTGTCGCGGTTGGCAAAATCGGAGTAGAGACCTTCCTTTATCGGACGGTTGTACTGTTCGATGAATCGTTCGAATTTTTCCGGGTTGCCGTCGGCAAGGCTTTTCAACTCTCCGAGGATCTTCTTGACCGACGCGGTGCGTATGCTCGCGAGGATTCGGTTCTGCTGTAGGATTTCGCGACTTACGTTGAGCGGCAAATCCTCCGAATCGATGATCCCGCGAAGGAACCGCAGATAGACCGGCATGAGCTCTTTTT
>JAJRYZ010000257.1 GCA_024275515.1 Spirochaetota bacterium | reverse complement strand
CTTGTATCACTTTCGATACCTCCCGGGTGTTTTGTTGGTTGGTTTAATTCACTACCATTAAAGCACTTGGGAGGTTTTTTGTGAATAGTCTGCCCGCTAAACGCTTATTCTGGGTAATACCGTCTTTTCGCCGGAATCGGGGACCGGGAAAGCCGTACTAGAAACGCGGGGGATAGTAGACGGTAATCAACGTCATCGCTTTTTTGCCTTTGTTTACCAGCCGGTGTTTCCGCCCCGCCTTTACATAGAACGAATCCCCTTGCCTGAGCGTCCACTCCCCCATGCCCTCTATTTCCAACACTCGCGGGCCGCCTGAGAGAACGACGCCCCCCATGTCTGCATCATGTACATCCCATTCGCTGGTCCTTTCCGTCGCCGCGATGTGTTCATGGACCATTTCGAACTTGATGTCGTTTCGTCTCGGCAGCAGAAAGATGTACTCTCGGAAATCGTCGCTTACGCCGCGCGAATCGTGCGCCGAAAACACCGGCGAGCTCTCCTTCCCCGACGCCTCCGCGAAGAGTTCGAGAAAATCGGTCTCCAGCGCTTTGAGAATCTTCGACAGGGTAAAAAGGGTCGGACTGCTCGCGCCCTTTTCGATCGCTCCGAGAGAAGCGGCCGAGATGTTCGCCATGCGTCCCAGCTCGCGCAGCCCGATGCCCTTTTCCGATCTGATCTGTCGGATTATTCTTCCGATTGCCCGAGGATCGATCACTTCACGTTTCCCGTATGTAGTATTCGCCGTTCAGATCGACGCTCGACATATCGTATGGGCGCGGTATCCGCCCGTCAAGACGATTCCGCACTCGACGTGTTCGCCGACGGGAGCGACGCATGCTCTTGTGCGCCGCTTCGCCCGTACATAGAATCGACGTCGATGAGCGAGAATCCGGACTACCTGTCACGCCAACTGGTCACCTATATTGGAAACAAGCGGTCCCTTCTCGGTCCCATCGGCAGCGCCGTCGAACGGGTCAAGCGTCGGCTCGACAAACCTCGCCTGCGCGTCCTCGACGCTTTCAGCGGCTCCGGGGTGGTATCGCGCCTTCTGAAAGCGCATTCTTCCCTGCTGATCGCGAACGACATCGAAGACTACGCCGCCGTCGTCGGTCGCTGCTACCTGACCAACAGAAGTTCGGTCGACATGAGCGAGGTTTCCAAAGTCGTCGCCGACTTTAACGCGACGGTCGACGCTGCGCCGCTCCCGCGCGGATTCATCGAGGAACTCTACGCGCCCGCGGATGAAGCTCATATCACCCCCGAAGACAGAGTTTTCTATACCAAGGCCAACGCTCGGCGCCTGGATAACTTCCGTCGTCTCCTCGACACCGCGCCCGAAGCGATGAAAGACTTGCTGTTGGGACCGCTCCTGAGCGAAGCTTCCATCCACGCGAACACCGCCGGCGTATTCAAAGGCTTTTACAAGGATCGAAGGACGGGCGTCGGCCGTTTCGGCGGAAGCGGGTCCGACGCACTCCTTCGTATTCTCGGCCCCGTTAGGCTCGAAGTGCCGGTCCTCAGCGATTTCGACTGCGATCACGAGGTCTGCCAGGAGGATGTCAACGCGCTTGCGCGCCGGTTGAAGGGACTCGATCTCGCCTATCTCGATCCCCCGTACAACCAGCACCCCTATGGATCGAATTACTTTATGCTCAACCTGCTGGTGCGATACGAACGCCCGCGCCGAATCAGCCGAGTGTCGGGGATCCCCGCCGACTGGCGACGCTCCGGCTACAACGTCCGCGCTCGCGCTCTGCCCCTGCTCGCCGACTTACTGCGGTCGATCGATGCTCCGTTTCTCCTTGTTTCGTTCAACAACGAAGGATTCATTTCGCCGGACGAAATGCGATCCTTACTCAACACGCTGGGCTCCGTCGAAGTGTTCGAGACCCGGTACAACGCCTTTCGCGGAAGCCGCAACCTGAGCGGCAGGCCTATTCATGTGACCGAACGGCTTTTTCTCGTCGAGCGGGCTTAGATGCGCCGGACCGAAAACGACCCGCGCCCAACGGACCGCTCCTGCTGCGGATTGTCCCCGGTTGCGTCACAGCTCCACAACGGACATGTCCGGGTCGAAGATGAGAGCGTAGGCGCTCCCGCCGTAGAGGGTCGTCGTACCGGTCGTCACCACCCTGCCCTCGTGCTCGACCGCAGGTCCGCCGAGCGCTTTGCGTGGTTCGTGGCTCCGCACGATTCGAGTCACACCGAGCGCCTCACACACCTCGGAGCTGACGTCGGGACCGAACAGGCGTCCCGCGCCCCGGGGACTCGGCGCGAGACCCGGAGCGTCGCCCGGATCGCTCCACATGAGCTCGGATTCGAGTTTGGGGGAAACGGAGATGAGTCGGTCGACGCTTCGAAGTTCGGAATGAACGCCGCCGTGCACGAAAAGCAGCCGCCCCGGCACGATCGCCGCGATGCAGAGTCGTGAAACGAATCGCCGGAAACGCGGGTAATAGGCCTCCCAGGATCCGCGCTTGCGCGCGGCCTCGTCGGTCAGCGTACAGGGGGTAAACTGCGGTTTCCCGTCGACGGAGTACGACTCATGATTTCCTTTGATTGCAACGACACGGTCGGGAAGCCGATCGAGCAACGTGTCGATCCGATCGATCACCTCTATCCCGTCGGGGCCGCGATCGGCGTAATCACCGAGGAAAACAAGGTAGTCTCTCGGGCGACGGAGGTCGAGTCCGCGGACGAGCGCACCGAGGTCGCCATGGATGTCGCCGAACACGATAACCCGCTCGCCCTCGGCGACGTCTATGGTGGCAAGCGATCCCGACCGTTCTATCATGAGCGGACGGCAGTTTCAGTTTCAAAATGAAAATTCCTGATCATATGATTCGCTCCATGGACCGGGCGGGTTCGGTATGAGGAAAATGTAGCGGCGCGCGGGAGGAGCGTCAATTCGAAAACGGCGAACGAGCAATCGACGACGTCCGGAGGCGCCCGCTGTCATCGATCTCATATTCGCGTTAGTATACTCGGCGGAGATCCCATGGCCATCGACGCACACACCCATGTATACGCGTGGCCGAAGATCGTCACTCCGCCGATTGTCGACTCCTACGGCGTCCTTGACGACATCGGTCTCCCCGGGCTGGAGCACGTGTTACGTTCCTTTCCCGCGTTGCGGATGGTCGGGCACTCTTCCGGGTTCTGGAGCGAAATCTCAGGGGATGTTACACGCGAAGAGAAGAACTCATATCCGACGCGGCCCGTTGTTCCCGGCGGAACGGTGGTCCGACTGATGCGTGACTATCCCACCACCGAATTGACGACGTGGCTTTGCGAGCGTCGGGATTCGGGAGAGGTATCCGAAGCGCACTACGACGCAATCATGGGCGGAAGTATCGGGCGGATCCTCGAACTCGAATCGCTCCGGTGAGCCCGGCCGTCCGGCGGAAAGGCCGCGACAATCGCACCGCGGCTCGGTCGAAGCCGCAGAAAGCCGGTCGGCGCCCGCGTGCGGGATCGCGATCGATCCATCGGGTAGCCCGACGCAGACGATAGGAGTCCGACATGGATGAGCATCCGCGAACCGTCGTTTTTCACGAAGCCGACGACGTCGGCGTTGCGTTGATCGCGCTCGACCCGCACGATCGAACCGGAGCGCCGTCCTATTCTCCGCGTGACATTCGGCTTGTCGAACCGATCCCTCCGCTTCACAAATTCGCCCTGCGCGACGTCGCGCAGGGCGAGCCGGTTCGCAAGTACGGCGAGATCATCGGATACGCCTCGAAATCGATCGCTGCGGGCGGCTGGGTGCACACGCACAATCTGGAGATGGGGAGGCTTTTCGACGAAGAGCGAAGCGTCAAGCGGGTCGTTCCGCCGCCCGACCCGACGCCGATCGGAGACCGCTACTTTCTTGGTTTCCCGCGCAAAGACGGACGGGCGGGGACGCGCAACTACATCGTTCTTG
>JAJRYZ010000256.1 GCA_024275515.1 Spirochaetota bacterium | reverse complement strand
TATCTTCGAGTCTCGCGTACGACTCTATCTCGAAGGTCGAGTCGAACCGGTCGAAGTGCTGTTGTCCGGGGCGAGAGTCGCTGAACGATGATCGAAATCCGTCTTCCAACCGGTACGGTTTATTCGATCGAGCATCTCGTGTTCGATTACAACGGCACGCTCGCCGTCGACGGCGCGCTCAACGAAGCGGTCCCGGCGCGGTTCGAGCGTCTCGCGAAGCACGCGACGTTGCACGTCGTTACCGCCGACACCTTCGGCCTCGCCGCGTCGGAGCTCGACGGGTTGCCGTGCTCGCTGTCGATTCTTGCACCGACCGATCAGGTGCGGGCAAAAGCCGAATACGTTCGGAGTCTGGGCGCCGACATGGTGGCGGCGTTCGGAAACGGTCGAAACGATACCGGAATGCTCGGAAGCGCCGCGATCGGCGTCGCTCTCGTTCGCGACGAAGGGGCTTCAATCGATGCGCTCAAGGCGGCCGACGTGGTGTGCACTTCGATAGAAGACGCGCTTGATCTGTTTCTTAACACCCGACGTCTGATAGCGACTCTCAGGCATTAACCGCAAGTGTTCTTATCATGAGACTAAAACGTGTATTCGCGTCGGCGTTCTCTGCCATATCGCCGGTCGGGACCGACGATATAGCCATGAGAACGGCTGGTCCGCATACCGCCGGCAGGCGATTGTCGATATGGCGGGCCATATCGACAATCGCTCTATCGACCACGGCGGCGCGATGGTAGAGCTGCGTGTAAACGATGGTCGTCTCGATCTCGATGCTTATTCACCGGACGCGACGCTTGAAGATCTGAGGGCGGCGGTTGAAGCGGCGCGAAGCGATCCGATGCTCATCACCGCTTTTTGCGCCGGATGCGGGCGGTGCTGTTACCACGAGCAGCTGCCGCTGTTCGGCTACGATCTCATCGCCATGCGCGAGCGAACCGGCGACGCGGATCTCGGCGAATACGTGGTCTTTCCGCCCGCCCCGTCTTTGGCCGAGCGTAGCGCCGCCGTTGAGGATCTGATGCGTCAGCACGGCTTCGACCGGATTACCGCCACGCTGCTTTTCGAATACAACGCCGCCGATCCTATCACGTACCGAAAATCGAACTCCGGTAGTTGTGCTTTTCTGCAAAACGGCTTTTGTACGAACTATTCCCGACGGGCGTATACGTGTTCACTCTACGTTTGCGCGATGGGCGACCGTCTCGCTTCGCTGCAGGAGAGGATCGTCAGGCAAGGCGTCTGGCACTCCTACTCGGTTGAAGGCTGGATCGCCGAATCCGAGATCGCGCATAATCCTTTCGCGTCGGCGACGAGTTACCGGGATGTTTTGATCGCCGGCTTCGATGACGACCTTTCCGACGCTCTTGAGAAACTTTTCTTCTTTTTCTGAGAATAGGGCGGAACCGATGAGGCACGAATACATCAACCGGATCGTCCATTCCGTCTTCTCGCGACGACGGCTCGAGTTCGCGTTGTCGCTCGGTCTTTTTTCCAGCGCCGGAGTCGACGCCGGCACCAGGCTACTGTTGAAGTCGATCGAACGGACGGTCGACTTGAGTCGAATCACGCAGGCGCTCGATGCCGGCTGCGGAGTCGGCGTCATCGGCGTCTCGATAGCCGCCGCCGCGCCGCAAACCACGGTCCTGCTTCAGGACCGCGACGCGCTCGCGGTCGAGTTCTCGCGGCACAACGCGGAACGTAACGGCGTAGAAAACTGTGTCGTGACGGGATCGCTCGCTTTCGAGGTAGAGACCGCTCCGCCCGGAACCGCCGACGCTTCCGGAGACCTCGGCTTCCGGGACGCCGACCATGTCGGAGAGTCCGGTTTCGATCTGATCGTCTCCAACCTCCCGGCGAAAGCGGGTCGTCCCGTGCTCGCCGGGTTCTGCACGAGAGCGCTCATCGCGCTTTCGGCCGAAGGGATCGGGGTGTTCGTCGTGGTCAATCCACTCGCCGATCACGTCGCCGAATCGATTCGGGCCGCCGCCGGCCGCGTGACGACGCGCGAGGAGGGCGGCAAATATACGGTGTTTCACTTCGTCCGGAATCGTCCGGCACGATCGGACGAAACAGTCCCCCCGGGCGCCACCGTTAGCCCGGGCGCCGCCTTCTCCCCCGATGCCGCCGCCCCTTCGGCTCCCGCCGCCCGCCCGAACAGCACCGTCGCCTCGGCTCCCGCCGTCCCCTCGGGCAGCGCCGCCCCCCCGGGCGCCCGGGGTCTCGACCCGGTCTACTACCGCGGACGGGCGATCTTCGACGTCGGCGGTCGCGAGGTGACGCTCCGCACGGTCTACGGCGTCGGCGGGTTCGACTCGGTGAGCTATGCCGACCGCCTGGCGTGCGCATTGCTTTCGAAAGCGGCGGATCGGATCGGCGACTCGGCGCTGTTCTGGTCGCCGGGCCAAGGGCTCATTCCCGTCTATCTCTCCGGCCGGCATCGGTTCACGCGCATCGTGCTCGCCGGGCGCGATCTACTCAGTCTATTGATGTCGCGGGAGAATCTCGCCGACGCGAGCGGAGTAATCGCCGAAACCCATCACCTTCCCGGTCCGGAGGCGCTTGCCTCGATTCGTGGCGGGCGATTCGATCTCATCGTCGCCGACCTCCGGCCGATCCCCGGTGTCCCGGCCCACCGATGGTTCGTGTCTGCGGCGCAGCAACTCCTCCGCCCGGCGGGGCTGCTCGTGGTTGCCGGGTCGAGTCAGGCGATGAGTCGCTTTGAAAGCGTCGCCGTCGGATTCTCTCTACGCGACAGCAAAAAGCAGCGGGGCTATCGTGCGATGTCGTTTACCCTCGCCGGTGGATCGATCATGCGCGCCGGATGATCGCGCACACCTCATCGACGTCGTCCGTCGAAACGGCGAGATTCGTGACCATGCGGATCGTGTGCGGGCCTGTCGCGCCGCAGCGGATTCCGAGCTTCTCGAGTTTCCCGACGACGCGGGAAGCAGCTACGCCGGGGGTCTCGAAATAGACGATGTTCGTTTCGACGGAATCGGGGTCCAAGCTCGCCCACGAAACCTCATCGAGCGCGCGGGCGATTCTCTTTGCGTGCTCGTGGTCGTCGGCGAGCCGTTCGACGTTGTTCTCGAGCGCGTACAATCCCGCCGCCGCAAGGACGCCCGCCTGCCGCATCGCCCCGCCGAGGAGCTTTCGAACCCGACGCGCTTCGGCGACGAACTCCCGACTTCCGCAGAGGACGCTACCGACCGGCGCTCCGAGCCCCTTCGACAGACAGAACGTCACCGTATCCGCGGAACCGCAGAGTTTCGACGGCGCGACGCCGAGAGCGATCGACGCGTTCATGATGCGCGCGCCGTCGAGGTGTATCGATAGTCCGCGTTTTCGAGCGAGATGCGCGATCGCCTCCGTCTCATCGACCGACCAGCAGCTTCCCCCCGCGCGATTGTGGGTGTTTTCGATTTCGATCATCCGGGTCCGGGGCATGTAATAGATGTCGGGTCTGACAAGAGGTTCGACTATTGCGGGGTGAAGGATGCCGCGTTCACCCGGCGCCGCAACGGGCATGGCGCCGGCCACCGAAGCAAGCGAAGCCATCTCGTAGTGGAGGATGTGAGCCTCTTTGTGGGCGATGATTTCGTTTCCGCGGCCGCAGTTGAGAAAGATCGGGATCAAGTTTCCCATCGAACCCGACGGAACAAAAAGAGCCGCGGCCTTTCCGGTGAGCTCGGCGGCCTTCTCCTGCAGACGGTTGACCGACGGGTCCTCTCCGTACACGTCGTCTCCCACCTCCGCGTCGTACATCGCCTTGCGCATCCCTTCGCTTGGGACGGTGACCGTGTCGCTTCGTAGATCGTAGTGCTTGTTCATGCGTCTCGTACCTTATCGAGTAGTTCGAAGAAGCCGGGAAAAGTAACATCCACCGCTTCGGCGGAGTCGATTTCGACGGGTCCGGCGGCGCCCAAAGCGCCGATCGCGAGCGCCATGACGATTCGGTGATCCCCGTGTCCGGCGGCGACCCCTCCGGAAAAGACGAAATCCCTTCGGCCGCGCACAACGAGTCCGTCGGGAAGCTCTTCAACGTTCCCGCCGAGCGCGGAAATTTCACGTTGCATTACCGAGATTCGGTCGGTCTCTTTCTCTCTGGCTTGGGGGACGTTGATGAGACGCGTTTCTCCCGAAGCGAAACAGGCGGTGACGGCCAGCGCCGGCAACGCGTCGGGAGTCGCGTTCAAATCGAACTCGCCCGCCTCGAGTGTGCCGCCTGTAAGCTCGACGGCGTCGACCTCGCGGACCACCGCGCATCCCATGCGCTCGAGCACGTCGAGAACGGCCTTATCGCCCTGAGAATCGTCGGGTTCAAGCCCTTCGATCCTGATGGTGGAACCGGTAATCGCGGCGGCGCAGAGAAAAAAGGTCGCCGACGAATAGTCGCCGGGTATAGTCGCGTCGAAGGCGCGGTAGCCCTGGTTCCCGCGTATCCGAAAACGATCGAAACCGTCCCGGTCGAGCTCGACGCCCTGGCGCGAGAGCCAGTCGAGCGTCATGTCGACGTAGGGACGTTCGTTCAAAAGTGAAACTTCAATCTCGACATCCGACCGCGCGAGCGGAGCGCACAGGAGGAGCGCCGAGAGGTACTGGCTGGTCGTGCACGCAATGCTCGTCCTCCCTCCTTTGATTCCACTGCCGACGATAAACGGCGCGCACCCGTTTCCCCGGGTGCTTTCGGCCCGCGCGCCCAGGTCGCGCAGGCTCGCGAGGAGCGGCGCCGCCTGTCTGCGGCGAATCTGGGCGTCGCCTGAAAAAACGGCGAGATTCGGTTGGAGCGACGCTATGCCCGCCGCCAAGTAGAGGGTAGTACCTGAGTTACCGACATCGATTACATTCTCCGGCGTGCGAACCGCCCCGCCGACTCCCGTTATTGAGAGCCCGTCCGGCACGAGCTCGATCTTTGCACCGAGCGAGGCGCAGGCGGATAGACAGGCGCGGGTGTCCGCCGAATCGAGCGGAGAAACGATCCTGCTCGTTCCTCGGGCGAGCGACGCGATCAGCAGCGCACGAATCGTGTGCGATTTGGAGGCGGGAACACGTATCGTGCCCCGTACGGCGCCGGGAGCGACGGTCCGGATCATGGGAGGGTATTGTGCGTACAGCGGTGAGGTGAGTCAACACGCGCAGCGACGGCGATTCCCGACGATGGGAGAATCGGTGATTCTTCGCAGATCGACTTTAGATGCCGTTCCTGGTTCGTGAAGTGGAAGGTGCGAATAAATCCCTTCATAGCAGAGAATTAACCGCAGATTGGGCCTTGTCGGGTATTGTTTCGTATGCTCGCAGATGCAACGGGGAGGAGAGCCCGGCGCGGCCCAAAACCATTAAGATTTCACGCGTTGTTCGACTGATTGGCCGGCGCTGTAGATCGGATCGCCGATTACCGTAGAGTTGTTTTCAATGGTAAAAAGGACCGATACGCGGTAAATTCGTGAGGTGCAGCAAGTTACGAAGACGGGGGCGGCGAAGTTGACAGTGCCGACGCCGATCCGCCGGCCGCACCGAACAGGATAAAGAGTGAGTTTCAACACGCCGCGCACACATGCGTCAACATCCCTTTCGCGCAACAATCCGCCTCGGCATTTGCGATCGAGGAAAGCTCCGTGAACAAGGTAATCAAGTGCAGCGTGCCGGTGGCGCGAGAGCCGGGAGAGTCGCCCATGACCCTGCCGCCTGGACGTTGTGCTGTAAGTTCCGAGATCTCGTTTTCGAGCGGCCGTCTTTCGCGCGCAATCCTTCTCACATCGTTTCTGGCGGCGTGGTTGTTCGGCGCGGCGGCGGTCGCCTCGGCCCAGACGTATTGGTGGAGTTCCGGCGCAACCAGTTCGGTGTGGACCGACGGCGCGAACTGGTCCGGAGGAACGGCACCCTCCGCCAACGACGGGAGCGAGAACGTTAACGTCCCCGGTAGCGCTACGTTCTTTCCGAATCTCCCCCTCGGCGGGTACCAACTCAATAACCTTACGCTTCAGAGCGGTGCTCAACTCGACACCGTCGGCCAAAACCTCCAGGTCAACGGATCGTTTTCCAACAACGGGACTCTTCGAATCCAAGGCGGTGAGACGATTACTCTCACAATGGATACCAATAGCGGAGCGGTCGAGTACTACGGCAGCGGGGTCTATCTCAACCCGCTTCCCGCGGGAACGACGTACTTCAATCTTGTGTTCACCGCCTCGCCGACCTGGACAAGCGGGGGAGTGCAAAGTCTTACCGTCAACGGCAACCTTGACATAGGAAACGACGCGGCCGATGTCGTAACGTTTACCGACGGTCTGAACGCGACGGTCACCGGAACATTCTCCTTGTTCGGTACGATCGCCACAGTCGATTCGGCCCTTACCCTTGGAAACATAACGCTCGGTTCAGTAGCGACAATCAGCACCGGCGGCGGGACACTATCGGTAGGCACAATAGACGGCGCGTTCGCGTTGGGCGTCGATACCACCGGAGGAACAGGAACCGGGGTTATTTCCTTCGGTGGCAGTATCGGCGGAGTTACTCCACTTGCATCGCTCACAGTCAACGGAAAGAACGCCGTCGCGTTGCCTTCGGTCACATCGAGCGGGGTGATGAACATCACAGCCGGGGGGGCGGTGACCGACAGCGGGCAGCTGCAGATAACGGGGACGGTGACGATTAACGCGGGGGCGAACGACATCACGTTGGACGACGATACGGACACCGATCTTTACGGGACGTTGGTGTTGACCGGAGCGAACGTGACGGTGGTG
>JAJRYZ010000255.1 GCA_024275515.1 Spirochaetota bacterium | reverse complement strand
CGAGGTCGATCCGATCGGGTTCGCAAATCATCGGCTCGACTGCATCGTATCCCCATGCCGCGACGCTTCCCAGGCGTTCGTCGAGCTCGGACGACGAGAAATCTTCAAACGCCCGTATTGCCAGGCTCGTTTTCACTACCGTCGCCCTTTTGCCCACCGCGCTCCGGGAATACGGAAAGCGTCGCAGTTGTCGCGCAAATCGGATTACCCGAAATCACCCTTCCTCGCCCCTCTGCGCTCGTTTTTTCATCTCGGGATTCCGGTCGAATACCCAGCCGGCCGGAGAAATAATCCACAGCGCTTCCAAGGGGGTGTTGTACGGATTCTTGATTGAATGGTACACACCGATGGGAAAAAACACGGCGTCCTTGGGTCCGATAGGTATCTCCTTTCTATCGTCATCGGCAATGATGACTCCGTTGCCCGTAAGGCAGAAGAAAATCTCCTCCTGATCGTCGTGCGCATGTCCGGGTTCGCACGTGCCGAACGGTTCAACAACGACCATCCCGAAGGTGAGATGCCGCGAGTCCACCGTCGTGGGATCTATCATCTTATAATTAACCCTCTGAGAGAGAGAAATAGATTCTACGTCGTGGGGATTGACTTTTATCGCCTTCTTTGTCGCCATGTCATTCTCCTTGCTTATTTCTACCGTTTCGCGTCGTATGAGCCCTGCCGCACCGGTGGTGAAAACACGTAGGACACCTTTAGGACTTCATCGCAGGTGTTGTTGATGCTGTGCTCAACACCGGGAGGCACGTAGATGCATGTTCCGGGCCGAAGCGCCTCCGGTTTTCCGTCAAAGAACATGTCGCCTGCGCCCGACAGGACGTAGAGAATCTCCTCCTCCACCTCGTGTACGTGTGCGGGTGCGTGCGCGTTGGGAGGAAAGTCGGCAACTCCGAAACACATCGACTCCGCTCCGCCGAAATTGTCGGGACCGATGATCATTTTGTGCTTCCGCCCCGGAAGCTCCACCGCCTCCACGTCCCCTTCGTGAATCGTATACATCTTTTTGCCCTCCTCGTGTCGGACCGCCCGAGCGGTAAAAGCGATCGGGACCTGCGGTCATCTTGTCCGGCACTTTCTTTCCAAAACCGACCGTGCAGCGTCCACTATGTCCCGAGCCAGAAGGTGATACTTTTCGAAGAGGTACTCGGTGGTGCCCGTCTCTCCGAAAAGATCCCTGATACCGACGCGCTTCATGGGTACCGGGCACCGCTCGCCGAGGACCTCCGCAACGGCGCCGCCCAGTCCGCCCAGAATGTTGTGGTTTTCGGCGGTCACGACCGCGCCGGTTTTCTGTGCGCTCCGTACGATCAGCTCCTCATCCAACGGCTTTATCGTATGGATATGAAGCACGGCAGCGCCGATCCCCTGCTCTTCGAGCATCGTCGCGGCCGACAGCGCCTCCTCCGTCATTATGCCTGTGCTGATTATCGTCAGGTCGCCCCCGCTGCGCATGACCACGCCCTTGCCCCACCTGAACTCGTAGTCGTCGCCGAATATCACGGGAACCCGGCCCCTCCTCATTCTCATGTACACCGGTCCCCGATAAGCAACCGCGGCCGCCACGGCTTCCCGAATCTCCACCACGTCTACCGGCGCCATCACCGTCATATTCGGCATCGAGCGCATTATCGCGATATCTTCGACCGCCTGATGGGTGGCGCCGTTTCTTCCGGAGCTCAATCCTGCTTCTATTCCGATGAGCTTCACGTTGAGCTCGGTATACGCCACGCACATGCTCACCTGGTCGCACGCCCGCTTGGTCAAGAAAACGGCGAAGGTGCTGATGATGACGGGTCTGCCGGACAGGGCGAAACCGGCGGCGATCCCGGTCATGTTCTGCTCCGCGATTCCCACGTCGAAATAGCGTTCGGGATACCTCTGCATGAAAAGCTTGGTTTGAGACGCCCGCGCAAGATCGGCGTCTATCACGACGAGGTCCGGCGTTTTGTCTCCCACCTCGACGAGCACTTTCTCGTAGATGTTGTCCAGCGCGGGACGACTCTTATCCCCACTCATGGCCGTCTCTCGGCGTCCGACGCCTGCAGCGGCAGCGACGCCAACGCGTTTTTTTCCTGATCCGGCGTGAAAGAGCCCGCGTGCCATTCCACCCTGTTCTCGATGAAAGGTACGCCTTTTCCTTTCACGGTTTTGGCGATGATCATAGAGGGCCTATCGGTTACCGAATGGGCCTCCGAGACGGCGGACAGTATCCGACGCATGTCGTGTCCGTCGGCCTCGACGACGTGCCAACCGAAAGCGCGCCATTTGTCGCTCAAAGGCGACAGGCTCATGACTTCGTCGGTCGTACCGTCAACCTGCAGTCCGTTGCGATCGAGAAACGCGGTGACCTTGGAGACTCGAAAATGCGCCGCACTCATGGCGGCTTCCCAAATCTGCCCTTCATCGTTCTCTCCGTCGCCTATCATGACGTAGACTCGGTAGTCTTTTCCTCGCAGTCGTCCGTCCAGCGCGACTCCAACCGCCACCGAAAGACCCAAACCAAGCGCCCCGGTGGATATCTCGATCCCAGGAACAAGCTTCATATCCGGGTGCTTCTGCAGACGGCTGCCGTCTCCGCTGAAGGTCCCGAGCCAATCGACGGGGAAGTATCCCCGCTCGGCCAGAACGGCGTAGAGCGCCGGGGCCGCGTGGCCTTTGGAGAGAATGAAGCGGTCCCGATCCTCCCAGGTGGGTCGCTCCGGACGGACGCGCATGACGTGAAAAAACAGCGCGGTGAGTATGTCCACCGCAGAGAGTGATCCACCCGGATGCCCGGAGCCGCCCGCGGTAATCATTTTCACAACATCGATGCGCACCTGCGTCGCCGTGCGCTCCAGCATGGCTATCCGTGCCTTGTCCATGACTCACCTTATTCGGAGAAAAGCCGCAGGGGATAATCGTGTATACCCCCTGCGGCGCCCAACAGTGTCGCACGATTCGGCGATTCCGCCGGTGCTTAGTTCTTGAAAAAGAAGGTCTCGGGATGGTTCGGCTGCATGCGAATCGCGTCGTAGCCGTGCACGCCCTCTTTGGGCACATTCCCGAGGTTGACATTGACCAACACCGGTTTCACCGTGTTGCCGATGGTTCCAATCGTCCAGAGGTTCTCCGCATGAGATTTCAAGATCTTATCGATCACGGCGGCGCGCTCTACCGGATCAACGATCGTAATCATCTCTTCATACCAGCCAATAAGATCCATTACCTCCGGAATAGGTTTCTCGCCTTGTTCGCCGTCGGACACGTACCATTCGGCCCACTTGCGGTACCAGATCGTCTCATCCCCCAACCGATAAGGAACAAAGCACCGCGGGTCGGTGAGCATGGTGGTGGTGAATCCAACGGTCGCCCATTCGTTCATCTCGACTTGATTGTCCGCCACGCGCTGGCCGTACAGAGTCCTGTCGTCGGCTTTCACGTTCAGCTTAATGCCGATGTCCTTCATGTAATCAACGACAAGCTCTACGATCGGCGGCGCCCACGTGTGCACGTCCGGGGGATACTCGAGGGTTATTTCCAGCGTTCTTCCGTCTTTCATAAGACGATAGCCGTCGCTTCCCCTCTTATCCAGTCCCATTTCGTCAAGAAGCCTGTTCGCCTTGTCCGGATCATACTCGATGTATGCATCGGCGTATTCTTGCTTGAACCACGGGGTCCTGGGATGCGCGGTCGCCGCCATCGGAGTTGCCAGCCCGAAAAACTGAGTCTCGTTGATTTCGTCCCTGTTGAGAGCATGCGAAAACGCGATCCGGAATCTTCTGTCTCGGAATATCTCTCTCTTGACCGGATCGTCGATTGTTAGATTGAAGTTCCACGCCATCAGGTTTGCATTGGCGTCGACCCATTTATATACCTCGTACCCTCCTTTTTCTTTGTTCTTCTGGTACACAGGATAGTCCGCGAGAGCGCTGTTCTGACCGAATATGTCGAACTCTCCCTGTATGGCCTTCAACACCAAAACCTCGCGGTCGGTATAGACGCCGAGATGAACCTCGTCGATATACGGCAATTGATTGCCCGCCGGATCCACCTTCCAATAGTAGGGATTACGCACCAGCGTATGGCTTTCCGGGCTCGAGGCAACGACCATGTAAGCGCTCATCGTCGGCAGGTCTATCGCCGCCGGAATTACGCTGGCGATTCTGTTCTTAGCGTTGAACAGCTGGTACCACTCGTCAAATCCCTCTTCCTTTGCCAGGGCCGTCAGTTTTGCCTTGTCCGTGTACTTCGCGTGGAACTGCTTCAGATAATGGCCCGGCACCCAGGTGTACTGTCCTCCTTGATAGTGCGCGTAGATGATTTCAATAACCGGATAAGGGACGGCGAAATCATACCGAATGGTGTAATCATCCAGCTTGGTCAGCTTCATCACCTCGCCTCCCGGCTTCCATCGGGGCGCCGGGCCGGAAGGCGTAAGCTCTTCGTTGAGAAGGATGTCTTCGTACCAGAACATAATGGCGTCGGCGGTAAACGGCACCCCGTCGGACCATTTGGCGCCCTCCACCAAGTGGATGACGAGCGTTTTGCCCTCATTGGACCATTCCCACTCGCGAATCAGGTTCGCCTCGATTCCGCTGTAGTCCGCCTTGATTCGAAAGAGCGTTTCCGGTCCGATGGCCGACTGTCCGTCTCCGAACCAGGAGTACGTTCCCGAAAGGCCGATCTGCAGCGTCCCGCCGTACTTTCCGATGCTCTCGAGCGGTTCTACGACGACCGGATTGGGTGGAAGCCTCTCTTCAACGGGCGGCAACTCTCCGGCCTGGACTTTTGCGGCCAGAATCGGCGATTCGTTGTACTTACCGACCGCCGCCGTCGTGGTCGTAGTCGTGGTCGTCGCGCCGCTTTCCGTCTTGCCGCCGGCGCTTAGGATTTGCGCCGAGCCGACCAGTATGAGAAGCAACGTCAGCGACTTTTTCAGAACTGATCTCACAACTTTCCTCCATGGATTAATAATATCTATCTGTCGCATTAAGCTGCCGCCACAAGCAACGACGCGGAAAGATGCAGGCCTTTGTTTTCCCTCCGTGCGCCTGTTGGTTTTCTCTCCGCCAGACCATTGATTCCGACGGACGCTTATGCTCCAGGTTTTCACTCATCATGCGCTCTTATACGGATCTGCGGCGTCTCTGAGCCCGTCGCCGATGAAACTAAACAAAAGGACCGTAACAATCACGAAAATGACCGGTATGAGCAGCCACGGCTGTATCGCCATCGTCCGAACGTTTTGAGCTTTCTGTAACAACACCCCCCAACTCACCACGGGCGGCCTCAAACCCAGACCGAGAAAGCTCAAAGATGTCTCAGCCAGAATCATCCGAGGAACCGCAAGAGTCGCGTTGACAATCAGGTAGCTGATAAAGCCCGGAAACATATGCGTAAGTATGATCTTGAAAGTTCCCGTTCCCGCCAATCTCGCCGCCATAATAAACTCTTCTTCGCGCAATTCGAGAAACTTCCCCCGCACCACTCGGGCCAACCCCGTCCACGCGACGAGAGACAGGATGACGGTGATGGCGAAATACCGCATTATGGGCGTCCAGTCGGGAGGCACCGCGGCGGCCAACCCCATCCACAAAGGTATGGTGGGAATCGATCGGAGAAGCTCTATGATGCGTTGGATAATGGCGTCGGCCACGCCTCCGAAGTATCCCGAAATGGCGCCGAGGGTCGCACCCAGCACGAAGCTGAGAATGACGCCCACGAATCCTATGGAAAGAGAGATCCGACTGGCGAAAACGATTCGACTGAACATGTCCCGCCCCAGCTCGTCTGTTCCGAAGAGGAAAAGATGAGCAGGTTGCTCGACTCCGAAAAGATGCAGGTTGCCGTCGAACAGAGACCACATTTTGTACTCCACCGAACGCGTAAAAAACTTGATGTAGTACGGTTCACTCTTGTCTTCTTCGTAGAAGCGCTGGAGAGTCTCCATGTCCAGTACTTGGATTTGGCGGTAGACGAACGGGCGAAGAGAAAACGAACCGTTGTGCACAAAGTGTATTTTGGTCGGTGGAGCGTGAATAAACTCCGAGTACCGGTCAAACGGCCCGTATGGCGACAGAAATTCCGCAAACGACGCGGTTACGTAGAAGAGGAAGAGGATGAACGCGCTCACGACCGCCGGTTTGTGCTTCTTGAAAGCTCGAATGATGAGCTGGGTCTGGGTGGCCGTATAGTATCGATCTTCCGCGGCCTTCTCGGAATTCGATTCCGCCGTCGCCGTCACGGCTTCACTCTCCACGGTGCGCCCTCCACACGTCATCCACCCAGACGTATCCGCGGATCGACCACGGCCAGCAGAATGTCCGAAACCAGCGTCCCGATTATCGTGAGGAAGCTCAGCAACATGATCATGCTGCCGGCCAGGTACATATCCTGAGTACGCAGCGCTCGTAGCAACAGACTTCCCACCGTAGGCAGGGACAGGACCACGGAAACGATGGCCGCCCCCGATATTATCTGCGGCAGAAGCCACCCGATCGTGCTGATAATCGGATTGATTGCGATTCGGACGGGGTATTTGACGATTACCCGTCCTTCCTTCAGACCTTTGGACCGGGCGGTCATGACATAGGCCTTGCGTAGCTCGTCGAGTAGACACGCGCGCATGACCCTGATGATTCCCGCCGTGCCCGCCGTACCGAGAACAATGACGGGAATCCAGAGGTGGCGGAGCATATCGATTACCTTTGCCATGCTCCAGGGCGCGTTCGCGTACTGCATCGAAAACAGTCCGCCGACCGTTGCCCCAAAGAATTGAAATGCGAAGAACATCAATAGAAGAGCCAGCAGAAAGTTGGGTGTGGCCAGACCGATGAATCCAAGAAAAGTAAAGAGATAGTCGACAAACGAGTACTGGCGAGTCGCGCTGATGACTCCGATAGGTATTGCCACCGCGTAGGTAAAAATCAGCGTGACGAGGGAGATCACGACGGTGAGAACAACACGCTCCCCGATCAGCTTGGAGACCGGCTCCGAGTAATCAAAGGACCACCCGAAATCTCCCACGAAAAGGCCCGAAAACCACAGTACGTACTGCGCAAAGACGGGCTTATCGAGTCCGTAGTTCTTTCTGAGCGCGTCGATTGTCGCCAGGTCTATCTCCGTTCCCGACGACTGCAGCCTGGCGATATAAGAATCCATGAAATCGCCGGGGGGAAGATTGATGATGATGAACGACACGATAGAAACAAGGAAGAGCATGAGGACCATGTAGAGAAAGCGGCGCGCCAGAAAAACGCCCATATGCCGGCATCCTCGATCGAGTGCGCAAAATGAATACCGTTACCGGTAAGCTTACCGGTAAGGTTTAGGGTATTCTAAATGGTCACCGTCGCGCTGTCAAGCTTTTCCGACACCGATCTGTCGTTCTCAATCCGGAGCGACGAGGCGCTTCTCGGTCGCGTCGCCCTTTCAGTCTCCGCGAAGCTCAAACTCACGCGCAAAATGGCACGCGGCGAAATGGTCGGGTGCAATCTCTTCCCATACCGGCGCCTCGCGTCTGCAGATCTTTTTGTCGTACAAGCACCGGGGGTGGAAATAGCATCCGGACGGCGGATCGGCGGGGTTTGCCACCTCGCCGGGAAGGATGATCCGATTCATCTTGTGCTCGGGGTCGGGCTGCGGCGCCGCAGACAGAAGCGCCTCCGTGTACGGATGTTTGGGATGTGAAAAAAGCTCCGCGGTTTCGGCCATCTCCACGATCTTTCCCACGTACATGACCGCCACGCGGTCCGATATGTGTTCGATGACGCTCAGGTCATGAGCAACAAAAAGATATGTGAGATGGTATTCTTGCTGAAGATCCTGCAGCAGATTGAGAATTTGCGCCTGAACCGATACATCGAGCGCCGACACCGGCTCATCGGCGACGATGAGCTTTGGATTTGCCGCCAGCGCCCGGGCGATGCCGATCCGTTGCCGCTGGCCGCCGCTGAAAGCATGGGGATATCTTTTGAGGTGCTTCACCTCCAATCCGACCACCGACATCAATTCTTTGACTCTCTCTTCGAGTTCCTTTCCCGCGGCGATCTTGTTCGATTTGATTGGTTCTCCGACGATATTAAGAATCGTCATTCTCGGATCCAGAGAAGAATATGGATCCTGAAAAATCATTTGAACTTCCTTGCGGAGTTCCTTGAGCTCGACTTTGTCAAGCCGCGCGATGTCTACGACGGTGTCGTCGCTGCGTCTGAAGTAGACTTGTCCCTCGGTCGGTTCGATAGCGCGCAAAACACATCGCCCGAACGTCGTTTTGCCGCATCCCGATTCACCCACCAAACCGAGAGTTTCACCCTCGTTGACATACAGACTGACATCGTCCACCGCCTTGACGAATCCGGAGACCCTTTTCAGAAAACCGGCTTCTATCGGAAAATACTTCTTGAGAGATTTCACGTCGAGAAGGGGTCGGGAAGCGGTCGCCTTATTCATTCGTTTCCACCTCCTCGCGGTGCGTGAGAAAGCAGCGCACGAAGTGGTCTTCCTCCACCTCGACAAGCTCCGGTATCCTTTTGTGGCACAGGCCCGCGACGGCTCGGGAACATCTGGAGACGAAACCACATTCCGGTCTCGGATCCAATGGGACCGGAACCGTGCCGGTAATGGCTTCCAATCGCTTCTTCGCCTCGGCGCCGCGCTTGGGGATCGATCTGAGCAGTGCCGAGGTGTACGGATGAAGCGGCTTTCTGAAAATCTGCAATGTCGGCGCCCGTTCGACAATTCTGCCCAGATACATCACCACCACCTCGGAGGCGATCTCCGCTATGACTCCCAAATCGTGCGTAATATAGAGTACGGCCATTCCGAACTGGTCCTGAAGAGACCGCATGAGATCGAGTATCTGCGCTTGAACCGTCACATCAAGCGCGGTGGTCGGCTCATCGGCTATCAGAAGCGATGGGCCGCACGAGAGCGCCATCGCGATCATCGCGCGTTGCCGAAGCCCCCCCGACAATTGATGCGGGTAATAGTCGACGCGCTTGACCGGTTCGGGCATACCTACCTTCGCCAGCATCTCGATGGTCGCCTCCCGCGCTTCTTTCCGATCCTTGGTCTTATGAAGAAGAATCACCTCCATGATCTGGTTGCCGATCGTGTGAACCGGAGAGAGACTTGTCATCGGCTCCTGAAAAATCATGGTAATCTCTTTGCCCCGTATCGCTCGGACCGCTTCGCCGTTCACGTCGAGTCCGACGATATCGATCTGTTCACCGTCCCGATGGAAAAGAATACTCCCACCGACGATCTTCCCCGGTCGAGGCACTATGCGGATGACCGATTGCGCGGTAACGCTTTTTCCGCAGCCGCTCTCCCCGATGACACCGAGAATCTGCCTCTCTCGCACGGAGAAGCTGACGTCGTCGACCGCTTTCAGAGTGCCCTCATCGAGAAAGAAATAGGTTCTCAGGTTCTTTATCTCAAGAATGTTGTTATTCAAAACTCAACCCACCGTCTAGAAGAATCGTTTGTCAATGCTCGGCACCGGGTAGTGATTCTCCGGCGCAGGATGCGATCTGTTTACCTCCGTGGCCACCAACCACCGAAGGATGTCGGCCTGAAACGCGCGCAGCCTCTCCCGGTGGGCCGGTAGGCCGGCCTTGTTGAACAACTCATCGGGGTCTTCGTCCAGATCGTAAAGCTCCTCTTCCACCACATGGCCCTCAACCAGCGTGTAGATATACTTCCACGATCCCTCCCGGACCATCTTGGCCGAGGCGCTCGAGACGAGCCCTTTGAGATGAACCGTTTGATCGACTTCGGCATATAACCTGGTGCGCCAGTCGACGCCCGGGTTCCGTATTATCGGCAGCACGCTTCGCCCCTCGATTCTCAGAGAATCGACTTCGATATCGCAGAGGTCGAGAATGGTCGGGAGAAGATCGATTTGACTGACCAAGTGCTTCCTTCTCTCGCCTGATGGAATTCCCGGTCCGGATATGAGAAACGGGATGCGAATCGCCTGCTCGTAGAGAAAGGTCTTTTCGATACACCCGTGGTCATACATCAGATCACCGTGATCGGTCAAAAAAACAACCGCCGTGTTCTCCGCCAAACCCAGCTCGCGCACGGTGTCGAGAATTTTGCCGACATTCTGATCGACCAACCCGATTCCGGCGTACACCTCTCTGCGATATGTCTCCTTTGCGTCTCGTTCAACGGTCCAGCGCTCAACGGCCCGTCTTTGAATCCGCGGCTTGTCCTCATGCTCGCCGTTCCGCTCGATTATAGGCGGAAGCGTGGCGGCGTCGATCTTTTCGAGGTATTCGCTTGGGACCTTGCCTGCGCCGTGGGGCTCGACAAATGAGCAAAAAAGGAAAAACGGTTCTTCATTCCGGGCGTAGGTCGCAAGAAGCTCACAGGTCTGCCGGGCCGTCCAATTCGCCTTCAGACAGTCGAATGGAAGCAGATCGGGTTTGAGTTTGTCTTTTTCGTGTTCCCACGTGTCGTCGTCGTACTCGAATAGGCCTTTCGATTCGAGGAACTGCATGTACGCGTCGTTCTTCCCGAGCTCCGGAGTAAGATGATTGTCGATGGTAATGTATGTATCGTCACAACCGAGCGTCGCCGTCGGCGGCCACCAGTGGGTTTTTCCCACAATTCCGGCACGATACCCCGCCCGGGACAGCAACTCGGGGAGAAGCGGCGGCTGCGGCGCCGGGCGCATTTTGAGGTGCGCGATCTTGCCGTGGGTATGAGCGTAGAGACCGCTCATCAGGGAAACCCGAGCGGGAATACACGGCGGGCACGGGCAGTAGGCTTGTTCAAAGAGCACGCCGGCGGCGGCGAGGCCGTCGATGTTCGGCGTAATGTCGGACACGCTTCCGTAACAACCGAAATCGGCGGCGCCGGCCATATCGGCGCATAAAAGAAGGATATTCGGCCGATTCATCGGGCCGCCTCGGTCAACCCGCCGAAGACGACACCCCCGGTCGCTCCGCCGCACATCTCGTGCATGACTCTCCGATCCTGCTCGATCCGGTGAAGAATCCTTTCCACGGTTCCCGTCCGGGCGCCGGCCATATGATACTCCACAACGGTATCCCTTCCTCCGTCCACGAACCCAAACGGATTTGCCGCCGCAACCTCGCGGGATTCACGTCGATCCGACGGCAGTCTCTTACGCAGATTTTCGAAGAATCAGTTCCGGTCGCAGAACAACGCTTTCGACTTCCGTACCGTTCTTGTTGTTCAACTTGTTTATGAGCATATTCGCCGCCTTTTCTCCGATTCGATACCGCGGCTGCCGCACCGTCGTCAAAGGAACCTCCAGCATACTCGCGAACTCGATGTCGTCATAACCGATCAAGGCGATGTCTTCGGGTATTCTCAGATTCGCCTCCAGAATGGACTTCATGGCGCCTATGGCGAGAATGTCGCTGTAAGCGAAAACGCCGTCCGGCCGGTCGTTCTCGAGCAGTTTCTGCATTGCCTCAAAGCCGTCCTCCATTTTCAAATTGGTTCTCTCGACATGAAGGGATTTCGGCGACAGCCCGCCCGCCTCCATCGCGGCGAAACATCCTTCAAGGCGCTCTTGAACACTAGATATAGTGGAGGGTCCGCAGATATACGCTATCTTCCGGCGACCGACGGAGATCAACCGCCCGATCGCGAGACGCGCGCCGTACGCATTGTCGTTGATTACATAGTCGACCATTTCATTCTTCGGATGGCGGTTGAGCAGCACAAAAGGACTCTGATAGTTCCGCAGTACTTCAAGATACCGAAAATCTTTTTGTACCGGCGTTATCAGAATCCCGTCCACACGCTTCTGTTGGAGAAGGCGGATTGCCTCCTCTTCACGTTCCGAATCCTCGTCGGTGTTGCACAGAATGATGCTGTACCCGTGTCTCCTTCCCACATCTTCTATGCCTTTTATTATTCGCGCGTAGAACGGATTGGCGTTGTCGGTGACGACGACTCCCAAAGTGCCGGTTTTCTTTGATATGAGGCTCCTGGCGAGATTGTTCGGCGAATAATTCAGCTCCTTCGCGGCCGCAAGAACTCTTCGGCGGGTCTCCGGGCTTACATCGGGCTTATTATTGAGGGCTCGCGAAACGGTATTGGTTGAAACATTCGCGGCTTGCGCCACATCTCTTATGGTAGGTGATCTCATTCTCCCGCCCGTCTCGACGTCCATTAACGTTAACGGTAACGTTTAGGTGAGTCCACATTAGTATCCGCTAGGGCAAAAGTCAAGTACGGTCCGACCACAACCGCGTCGTCTCGTGCGCCGTCCCTATCGCCGTGCCAGCACATTCCGCACCGCTTCCACGATGTGCGGCGAGGTCAGTCCGTACTTGTCGATCACCTCCAGGTACGGACCCGATTCGGCAAATGTGTCTTGCACACCGACCCGCCTCATGGGAATCGGGTGATTCTCCACCAGCAATTCCGCCACCGCGCTCCCCAGACCACCGAAAATCACGTTGTTTTCGGCGGTTACGACGGCGCCGGTTTCCCCGGCCGCGCGCAGAATCGTCGTTTCGTCGAGAGGCTTGAGGGTGTGGCAATCGATTACCCGAACATCAATTCCTTCTCGTGCCAGTGTCTCGGCCGCAATCAAGGCCTGAAAAACCAGGTCGCGGATGGCGATGAGCGCGATATCGCTTCCCTCCCGAATAGTGACCGCTTTGCCGATCTCAAAGGGGAAATCCTCGCCGTATAGATACGGCGCCGGATCGCGAGTCAGGCTGATATAAACGGGTCCAACGAACTCCGCGGCCTCGTGAATCGCCTTTTTCGTAGTAACGGGATCCGCCGGCGCGACTACGGTGGAGTTCGCGAGGCTTCGCAGAATGGACATGTCTTCCTGTGCCTGATGGGTGACTCCATCGGGCCCGGGCGTGATTCCGCTGTGGCTCGCGGCGACTTTTACGTTGAGCCGCGGATAATGAATACTGTTCCGCAACTGATCCAACGCCCGCAGACTCGCAAAAACCGCGTAGGTCGACACGAAGGGAATGAGACCGGTGGAAGCCATGCCGGCCGCGGCGGCCATCATATTTTGCTCGGCTATGCCGAAGTTGAACTCCCTCTCCGGAAAACGTTTTCGAAACTCCGTCGTTTTGATCGAGTTGGCCACATCGGCGTCAAGGACGACTACATCCGGGTTTGTCTCGCCCACCTCGATAATCGCCTCGGCGTACGCGTGGCGCGTCGCCTGCTTGTCCAGCCGCTGGTACGCGTCACCGTGGAGCAAGCAACCGATCACCTCCGGGAGCACGTATTTATAGACAGAATCATCGGTTCGTTTCATTTTCTTGCTCCGATGATTTCCGACAAGGCGATCTTCGTTTCTTCGGCGTTCGGCGCCGCGCCGTGCCACTTGGGTACATTTTCCATGAATGAAACGCCTTTTCCCTTAATCGTGTGCGCGATGACGACCGTCGGCCCGCCCTTCGTCGCGGCGGCGTGCTCCAGACCGTCGACAACTTGCCGCATGTCATGACCGTCGATCTCGACGACATTCCAGTTGAACGCCCGCCATTTTTCGGCCAAAGGATCAACCGGCATCACTTCATCGACAAACGCGTCGTTTTGCAGGCGATTTTTGTCTACGATAACGGTGAAATTATCCAACTTCCATCGTGGGCCGGCCATGGCGGCCTCCCACACCGATCCTTCCTGACACTCACCGTCCCCGACAATAACCCACACGTGGTAGTCCTTCTTCCGAAGCTTGCCGCTGAGCGCCATTCCGAGGCCGGCGGAAATTCCCTGTCCGAGAGATCCGACGGTCATATCGACGCCGGGGGTTTTTCTCATGTCGGCATGTCCCTGTAGAATGCTGTTCAGTCTGCGGAGAGTGCCGAGATGCTTTTTGTCGAAAAAGCCCCTTTCGGCGAGCGCGGCATACCATACCGGACACGCGTGGCCCTTTGAAAGAATAAAGCGGTCCCGGTCGGGCCGGTCGGGGTTGTCGGGGTCCACGCGCATGATGCGGAAATAGAGCGCCGTCACTATGTCGGCGGCGGAAAGACTCCCCCCTGGATGTCCCGCTTTGGCCGTCGAAATCATCTCAATAATGTCTTTACGGATCGTCACTGCCGTGTCTTCGAGCTCGTTCACCGACATGGGTTGGGCGGGCATAAAAACTCCTCCGTTTGTTTTCCCGGCGCGTCCGCCGTGCATACAATAGACACGGTCGTTATCGCCGAAGGGAGTTGAATCGACTCTTTACGACATCGAACGCGAGTTTCGGCCGGCGGTACTCGTCAACGACGCCCTTGTTGTTGAATCCGCGGGGCCGAGACAGGATCCGACGCACCTCTTCGCTTGTTCGACAGTCGCAAAACTGCCAGAGAGACAGACCGCACACGCGATCGCGTTTCTCAAACAGGTGTTCGATCACAATGTCGATCAATGCCGCCTGATACTCTTCGCTCCATCGCGTCTTGTTTCTGTCATGTGTGCCGGGCACGGCGCCGGCGCCTATCTCGCTGATGATGATAGGTTTCCCGCCCGAGCTCGATGCGTCGATGGAACCGACGATTGCATCGATCTTTGCCGGTATTTCTCCTATCTCGCCGTCGTACCATCCGGGATACATGTTAATCGAAATAATATCGATAAGATCGTGAAACAGATCGTCGGGCCAGTGATTAGAGGCAAAAGTCACGGGTCTGCTTGGATCGAGAGAGCGGATCTCTCCGATGAGTGTTTCGTAACCTCGTCTGTTCGCAGGATCTTCGCTATGACTCTCGTTTTGAAGCCCCCACATTATCACCGACGGATGGTTGCATGACGTCGCTACCATTTCGCGGATGTCGACGACCTGCGCGTTGATGAAGTCGGGATCATTCAGATGTTCGGCGGTATGCTGCCAGCCGATCGCCTCGCTCCACACGCAGATCCCGCGTTCGTCGCAGAGATCCAAGAAAGCCGGGTCCTGTGGGTAATGGGAACCGCGCACGAAATTGCAGCCCATCTCTTCGATGAGTTGTATGTCTTCGACAAGAATCGATTTGGGCAGACCGCAGCCGAACTGTGGATGCGCCTCGTGCCGGCACACACCGAGCAGCCTGACCGGACGGTCGTTGATTCTGATTTCACCCTGTTCGATCGAAACTCGGCGTATGCCGAATCGCTCGATCAGATCATCATCCCCGAGGGCGAACCGTGCGGTATTGAGCGCGGGACGATCCGGAAACCAGAGCTTTGCGTCGACCAAGGTAAAATCGGCGTCGACCCGAGCAACGCCGGCGGCGAACGCGACGGGAAAGGAGGAAATCTCATCGTCATTTATGGAAATCGCGAGCGCCGCCTCATCGTCGGCGGACACGGAGTCGGTTCTACAGACGACGCGGACGGACACCGTTTTCGAGCGGAAGTCCGAGGTATCTATCCGCACCGACTCGATCCACGTATTTCCGAGTCGCGAAAGCTCCGCCCCTCGGGCAATGCCGCCGTAGTGATACCAGTCGAAGTAATCGAGATGAGTCGGACATCGGTCGTAATCGAACCGATTGTCAACGAGCACGACGAGGTCCGCGGCGCCGGGATCGTGGTCGGTACTGTCGGTCGAAAAGACGGTAAATCCCCCCGCGTGTTCTGCGAGGGTGATCGTCTTTTCGCCCTGCACTACAACCACGCGACACCGGTGATGCACGCCGTTAAAGGTGAACCGATGGCGTGTGGCGTCATCAAAATGTATCCGCTTTCGGTACGCCGCGAGGCCGCGGCAGCCGGCGTATTTCGGCGTCGCGTCAAAACAACCGGGAACCGCGATACGGTCGTTGTAAGCGATACGCGCTACATCGGTTTGGGCGACGTCAAGGTCTCCCAAGAAAGTAAAATCCCACATGCCTTCGAGATCCGTCACACTCCTCTTTTCGTGTTCGGCAAAACATCTAATCATTGAAACGCTCCTTCGCGCAGGCATCGTCCGACGCGCATTGTACACCATCTGTTCGGTCGAAAGACGAGAACGAGATCGCTTATATCATACATTGGAGCGCGGCGCACATTAGTGCACAATGCGGGGAGATTCTTCACAGTGGCGAGGTAAGATGAAGTTCGACCGAAACAGACCTTTCAATAACCTGCCGTCGCTGCCGCCGGGCGCGGACGTAGAGTCAAAGCCCGTGCTCAGACAGGCCGTCGCCGCGAGTCGTGCGCTTGCCGAACTAAAGGGAATGGCGGAAACGTCGCCCAATCAGGCTCTGTTGGTGAACGCGCTTATGCTCCAGGAAGCGAAAGCCGGCTCGGAAATCGACGGTGTATTCGCGACCAATGGTGCTCTGTTCATGACGCTCGGCGCGAATGCCGGTCGGGTGGCGCCGGCCACCGAGGAAGTGCTTCGTTACCGCGCCGCCCTTTGGGAAGGTTATAGTACGCTCGGAAAACATCCGGTTCTTTCGATCGACCTTTTCATCGCGATCGTTCGGACGATTATGAATAACAAAACCGGTATCCGCACGACGCCCGGTGCGATAATCAAAAACGGTTCCGGCGAGAAAGCCGTCTATACGCCACCGGAAGGCGGGAAAATCATTCGGGACAAGCTCAAGAATCTTGAGGAATTCATTCATGCCGAGGACGGGCTGGATCCGCTGATCAAGACGGCATTGATTCAATACCAGTTTGAAGCTATCCATCCGTTTCCGGACGGCAACGGGCGGGCGGGTCGGATTATCACCATCTTGTTCCTGATCCACTCCGGCCTTTTGAACGTTCCGGCGTTGTGTCTCAGCAAAGCAATCGTCAAACGCAAAGACGATTATTATCGGCTCTTGAGACGGGTCGCCGGGAAAAACAGATGGAAGCCGTGGATCCTTTTCATGCTTGCGGCCGTCGAAGAGACCGCCGCGTTCGCCCGCGAACGGTTTCTCCTCGTCAGGGATTTGATGCAGGAGACGGAAGAGAGGGCCCGCAGGGAACTTCCGAGCCGTGTTTATTCAAAAGAGCTAATCGAGCTGCTTTTCCGGCGACCCTACTGTAAAATCGCTTTTCTCGTCGACGCCGGAATCGCCTCCCGGAATATCGCGAGCGACTACCTGAACGAGCTTGCGAGAATCAACATCGTGAGAAAGGAAAAAATCGGCCGGGAAACGGTGTATCTGAACGACAGACTGTATGAGCTTCTGTCAAAATAATGATACGTGCACTGGACGGAGGCATATATAGCACGCCCTTTCCCGAAATGCCTTGTTTCAGTGCACATATGAACCAAGAGATCCGTAATCGCCAAGCTTGGGAACGAGAAATGCTCCCGACCAACCGAACGCACCGGCCGAAGCGGAGTTCACGGACGTCGGGCGTGCGGCGCCATAGATGCCACGAACATGCCGAGACGCGGAGCTTTGGGTTCAGGTTTTTTTTTCGTTCAGACTTTTCTCGATTGCCGTCAATTTGTTCGCCAAGTTGTTAATTCTAAACTCGATTGAGTTCAGTATCCAAAACTGGAAATGATCCATCTTGGTTATGTTGTTGATGAGCCAAATGATCTTAATCGATATTAGCAGGACGGCAAATTCCAAGCTTATGTAAGTGGGCAAAAACTTCGTCGTGATTTCAAGCGTGAAGAATGTCAGAATCAAGGCAAGGAAAAGATAGTTCAGAAACTTGTCTTTCTTGGCGAAGTTCCTTCCGCCAATTGAGCCAATGACTTTTTTTATCCTCTCTTTGTCTCTTTTGAAGTTCTCGAGCTCTTCCAGCAGCTCCTTTTCATGATCATAATCACTCATTGTTGTCTCCCCGATGTGAATGTAACCAGTTTTATCAACAATGGAAGCAAAAGCGTCGGAGAAGACGACAATTGCCGCAATAGCGGGAAAACACGTTCTTCTCTCATGAAGCGCCGTATGAACCTCTTTCGAGCCGAACAGATTCGCCGCCGGCGCCGTTGGCCGGAAGAGGGCGGCACGAGCCGTGAAAAAACTTGACATTCGGTGCGGACGAAAGACAAGTTTAACATAAGGGAATATCGCTGCTGTAGGAAGGACGCCTCTCTGACAGACTCGGTCATGTCGTGAAGCGCCCGGATGCCGGCTTTCACTAACGAGAAGTGAGGTGGTTCATGAAACGCGTCGTTTTTTTTCTTCTAGCGGTGGGATTGTTGACGGTGATCACCCTCAATGGGTACGCCCATGAAGGTGAGGATAACGAAGAACCTCGTAAGGTGACGAGCGAGACCATAGCCGGTGATCACTCCGAATCCGGTCATGACGAGCAGGCCGAGGCCGCCATGGAGAAAGATTTCCAGACCATTCGAGACGAAGTCGCCCGCTCCGCCGTTTTTGTCATCATCAAGACTCTTGCTTTGGCCGTCGCGATCGCGGGTATCGCTCTAGTGTACCTCGGGAGGAAAAGGCAAGGAGACATTGAATGAGCTCCGGGAGTCTATCCGAAGAGAAATCGTGGAAGTTGAGCGATCTAAACTACTCGGTACCGGAACACGCGGGGCGTTTCGGCTACACCATCGGCGGAATAGTAGTCGTAGGGTTCGCGTTGCTCATTCTGACCGGCATTATC
Source organism: Spirochaetota bacterium (assembly GCA_024275515.1). Classification (GTDB taxonomy): domain Bacteria; phylum Spirochaetota; class Spirochaetia; order ARS1246; family ARS1246; genus JAJRYZ01. Next base: position 54,429 of record JAJRYZ010000255.1, on the reverse strand, counting down.
ATGGTCTTCTTTTACGTCCCGTCAGTTGACGATGCCAGAAGCAGCGTTCTCAAACTGAGTTCCGCCCCGCTCGGCCTGTGGGTTCGCTCATTTCATAGATGGACGGCCGAGGCGGTCACGTTTCTCGTGATCCTGCATTTGAGCCGCGTGATCTTTACCGGTTCCTATCGGGGAAGCCGGAAACTCAACTGGATCTTTGGAGTCGTCCTCCTCTTTGTTACCGTTGGGTTCTTTTTTACCGGCACCGTGCTCAAGTGGGACCAGGAAGGCTTCGAAGCCTACGAACACGTCGTCGAGACAACCAAAGTAATCCCCGTGATAGGAGCGCTAACGGCCTCTTTTCTGGAGGGCATCCTTGCGGTAATGCGCATACTCGCGACTCATGTTTTGGTGCTGCCGGTACTGCTCGGGGTACTTCTTCTTCCGCACCTTGCCCTTATGAAGCTGAACGGCCTCTCACCACTACCGGGGAGCAGTTCGTCGCGCACCTCTACCTTTTTCGCGCACATGAAGAAGGTGCTCTGGTTCAGTATGATCATTTATGGCGCCGTCGCCTTCCTGGCGGCTCAGTTCCCGTCGGTTCTGTTTCCGGGGCCGTACACAGGTGTAGAATTGACCAAGCCGCCCTGGTTGTTCCTCGTGCTCTACGCCTTAGAGGATTGGATCGGCCTCTACGCCCTCCTTACCGCTCCGCTCATCATGCTGGTAGGTTTGCTGGTGATTCCCTATGTTGACAGAAGTCAATCGATGAATTCAACGACTCGGAAAGTGATCGTTTGGGGATACATTTCCGTGGCCGCGGTGATGATGTTTCTTATCATCTATGTGGGATTCAGCCCGCCGGTTACACACTTAAGCATGGGATAGCTTGTCGGCCGACGGGCAAAATGAACAGGAAATACTCGTTCCGTGTCGTCGTTTACACTCGTGATCCGGGGTCAGTAATTCGAAATGTGACACTGGGAACATCGGGCGCTGCACCATTTTCTGACGTTTAGTCGGAGGAACCGCCGAATCGTCACGAAAATGGCGGGGTTTCGATTGCTGTGGGCGGCAATTCGAGGTGACGTTTCAATACTCCTTCGCCGCCGAAAGCGTCGCTCAGACTCGTCTCGTCCGTCGGCAAAATCGGAGGAAGTCTATTCCGGGAATCGCACTCCCTGCCCGAAAACAAAACTGGCGCCGACGATCAGGCTGAAAAGACCGACGAAGACGCCGACCACCACGTACACATTTCGCTTGGTAGTTGAGGAAACAAGCCCGATCAACGAAAAGAGCGTAATCAACGAATTGGATATGACCAACCCCGCCACAAAGGAAAGTAGCATCAACGAACCGCTCAGCGGAGTCGTCGCCCCCGCCGCGCCGGCAAGCAGCAGTGCCTGCGAGCCTGTCTCCGCGCCGACACCATGAATCATCCCGATGCCAAAGGCGGCCTTGCCGCCGTACCGGACGATTGCCTTGGCGTGATCATGGGTCGGTACCCGCCTGGTTATCCGGCTCTTTAGCCGATTCCAGCCCCCGGCGATCAGGGCAAACACGATCATCCACCGACTGCGGAGACGAAAGGAACGCCCGTAGCGCCAGAGCGAGTAAAAAATCCAGACCCCCAGGGCCAACAACGTTACGCCCACAATCCGCTTCATGATCGGGTCGATCCAACCCGGCAGGATGGCGCCGGCCCATATCGCCAACAGACCCAAGGAAGCGACCACCGTCGCGTGGCCCAGCGCATAAAGCGTACCCAGGAAGAAGCCGTGCTTCACCTCGCGTCGCTTGGCGGCGGCCGCGTTCGCATTCATCGTCAGCGTGCCCGACCGGGCAACCGTCGCCGGCCCTGCCGCTTCCTCAGTTGAAACGACCGAGCCGGTAATATCGGTAATGGCTGCAATGTGGTCCCAGTCGATCCCGTGGCGTAATCCAAGCGCAAGACCGAGCAAAATGAGTGCGGGAGCGCCGTCGAACATAGAAACCTCCCAAGAGATGCTTGTTGTCGCCGACCTATCTTCTACCTCGCCGGCGGACCTGACTCGGTTTCTCGTTTCTCATTCCGGCGGCAACGAGAGCAATGACCGAAAAATGAGATGTGGTCCATATCGATACGGAAGCCGTGTCGGGTTTCCACCGCCTCAACGAGTTTTTTGAGCGTGGTGTTTGGCAGTACGATGGATTTGCCGCACCGACGACAGACCAGGTGGTGATGCGGTTCCCGGCTGGGGATTTCGTAGCAGAGACGACCGGGCGACCGTTGCGTGGCGGTGATAATACGCTGCTCGGTGAGGAAACTGAGCGCACGATAGACCGTCGCCCGGTTGAGCGTGGGCGCAGTGTTTTGTACGTGTTCGTACACCTGTTCCGGCGCCACATGCCCGCCCAAATCACAGACCGCGTCGAGAATAAGTTGTCGCTGCGGCGTCATCCTGTAGCCTGCCCGACGCAATCGAACTGCAATGGCCGGTAAGTCGTGACTCATCGCTCCCCCTTCTTGCGACAATTCGTAACTACACCCAATTGTAATAATTGCGCGCGACCCGGGCAAATTGCTCTTGAGAAACGATGTCGGATGCAAACGCGGCGTCCTCCGGTCACCGACCGTAGCCTGGACCGGTTGCACTCATGGATGGGCGGACTCCGGCGTGGCCCGTCGACATTGTTGTTCCTACACCTTCCCACTGGTGAGGATCGACGTCGGAGATCTCGTGACCGGTTCAAACGCCATTCAGCTGTGGCCGGAATGCGACAATTCCCGTCGTGAGCTGAATCCGGTCTGAGCCGTCCGGTACAAGCAGTTGCCCCGCCGATCGAAGTGATCTTTTGTCGGTTCTCACTGATTCGTTCACGCCGGTCATGATGCGCTAAAGATCGACGGGTGTGACGGCGGCGGAAGCGAGACGGATCGATCGCCTCCGCCGATCGACCGTCACCATGATCGTCGTCTCCGCGCGCCTTCTGTTTTCAATAAGCAGTCGGCTGCGGCAAGGCACGTCGATCGTCAGATCCTCCGCATCCACACCGCCGACGAAGGCGGCCGCGCGGAGAACCTCGGTACACAAACCGCCGACCGGGACGTCGAGACGGTACCGACCGGCGGTGATTCGCCCGCTTCCCGGAAAGATCGGAAAGGTGTCCAATCCGCGTATGTCGATTTCGACCTCGACGTTGCGTTCATGGCAAGCGAAATTCGACACAACGAGAAAATCCTCGACTGTTATTGCGGTCGACTCCCGCGAAGAGACCGGTGTTGGTACTCGTTCCGAGAGAGCTCTCGTGGTGTCATGATGCTGGTTTGCGAATGTGCAAGCCAGCAGGCTCGTTATCGGCGCTCCCGCGACGAGCCGGCGGCGGTCCCGCGAATAGTTGAGATAGAGCACGTCCTCAATCCCTTTCCATTTGGGGTAGAGGTGGCGGTTCCGGTAGGAAACTCCGAGGCTGCCCGATAGAAGGTAGCCCATGGTATCGTCGATGTTGATCCAGTCGAGTCCGGGGAAATGGAACCACTCGTCACTATCCCCTCCCGTGTAGCCCCTCGCCTCCAGCACGCCGCCTGCGCTGTAGATATGTCGAAAGCCTTTCGCCAAGGATCCCAATTCGCCGTACGACTCGTTTCTGATGCCGACCGGGCATCCACGAATCTCATCGAGATCGACGTTCGTTGTGGCCACGGAGATCTCCGAGTAGACGGTGACACCCCCCGGCAGCGAGGTGAACGCCGTGAACTGGTCGATCGCGCCGCCGGCTCGTACGTAGTGAGCGGTGCTGGAATACCCGGCTTCCCGAAGCTCATATCGATGAGCAAGCAGAGCAGGTCGATCGTTCGCCGAATCGGCGGTGACGAACTCTCCGACGTAGCTCTTGGGGTATGGTGAGACCGCCCACTTCCCCTCCCGGGGCATCGTCAGATGCATAATGGTGTTTCGCCACGACGTGGAGGCGAAACTGCCCGGTTCGCTATGGATGATAAAACCTCCGTGGGGGAAAACGAATGTCCCGCCGTTATTCTTGGCGAACTGTTGTGGTGTGCAGGGCTCGACTCCGATTCCACCGAAAAGATGGAGCAGGTAGCCCAGAGCCAGCCGTCCGGCAGTCTGGGGCTCGAAGCTCCATGCGGTTTGATACTCGGTAATCCTGAACGCCGACCCGTTTTCGATGAAAAGGCAGCCGGACTCGTTGCTGTTCTGTAGCTTGACCGCATAGTCGAGGGCGATACGTTCCTGAAGCGCCGCCTCCGGGTCATTACCGAGAACGTTCATGAAACAGTGAAGCACGGCAGCGTCGGTGTACCGGATGTACCACCAGTCCTGACTCTGGACGAAGTTGCACTGGCCGTCGACATCGTGCATCTGTTTGAGAACCCGGTAGATTTCCGGCGCGTGGTACCAGGCGACTGCAGGGGTGTTCTTTCCGGAGAGCAGGTGCCACAGCGCGTAGATTCCGGCAAGGCCGATCTTGGAACCCATATAATTCGGGTGGACGATGCCGTGGTTCTCGACGGTGAAGTCCGGGTGAGTGGTGGTCGTGGTTACCCAGTCCCGCACTCGCTTTCCGTCGAGCATGAGATCGCCGTACCGGTCTTCCGGCACGGTGCAGCAATTCACGATCCACTTCTTTGCCGCCTCTTCCCATGCCGGCGCGTGAGGATGTTCGGGAAACATGTTCGCGCCAAACGCGATTCCCATTCCGGTACACGCGTTCTCTTCAGATTGGGTGTCGTAGTAGGCGCCGTTTCGCGGATCTTCTCGGCTCCAGCGATCGGCAAAGTCGGTAACGATAGTTGCAATGCGTGCCTTCAGTTCCGAGTCCAACTCATCCCAGATGATCCACGAACCCACACCAAGAGCGCAAATCGGAACTGCGTGTACGATCGCGCGAAAGAACGTGTCGCCTTTTCCGCCCCATTTTCGGCCGCTCGCGTGAGGGTTCGGCCCCTTCGGCCGGACGCAGTCCTCGGGGCCACTGTCGTGGGTATAGCAGAGGAAGCGAATGGCCGCGACGGCCCTCTCGCCGAGCGCCGCTCGCGTCAGGCCGGAGAGCGTTTCGTCGTACTCCGGGGCGCGAGACATCACGGCGTAGACGAGGACCGGATTGGCCGTATCGTTACCGTACCAATAGGAGCCGCCGAAGAAATGGCCGCATCCGGGTCGTTCGGGCCACGTTTCAAAGGTCGTGTCTGCAAAGCCAACCCATCGGGATAGGATCCGGCAGTAGTCCGCGGATAGATCGTTTCCTCTCCTGTTGGTCAGATCGAGCGGCTCGACCGACTCGATCCATTCCCGATTGTCTCTTTCTGTTTCGGACTGCGGACGTTCGCGTTCGGTCATCTCTTTGCCTCCGCGGGACACCGGATCGGGATCGGCCGAAAGGGATGTCCGCCGGACCGGCCTATTCGAGCGTTCATGCAGGGAAACTCGCGATCCGCATCCGGGTCCACCACCGTCGCGGCATTGCCGACTTGTACTATATTACTTCAGGCTTGGCGGGGATCGCCACCGGTTCGGTTGCGTTTCGGAGAGGCAGTCCGCAGGCACACAGGCTTGCCCAGGCCGGTATCAGATTTCCCGTGAAGCACCTGAAGCTGGGATAAGCGCAGAAAAGCATTGACACGAGAGAAGCGGGTACTTATTATTGGCTAAACGGGATATGTAGTATCCTGTTTAGCATGTTTAAACGTGTGGCCCGCGTGAAGTTTTCGTCGGGTTTCAGACGCACAATTGGAGGTTTGAGATGGAGTTTGCAGGATGTCCGGGATCGAGGATGATCGATCGGAGCAACGAACAGGAGGAGGCCGCGACGGCGACGACCGACGCGTCTTCCCAACTCCGGCAATGGCCGGTTCAGATGCATCTGGTATCCCCGAGCGCACCGTACTACCAGGGCGCGGACGTGTTGCTGAGCGCCGACTGCGTGGCCTATGCGATGGGCAGCTTTCACGCGGAACACCTGAAAGGCAAAGCCCTCGGGATCGCCTGTCCGAAGCTCGACGAAGGTCACGACATTTACCAACAAAAAATAGTGGCTCTGATCGATGAGGCCAAAATCAACACTCTCACCGTCATGATCATGCAGGTGCCGTGCTGTCGTGGTCTCCTCGCGATGGCGGTCGAAGCCGCGGCAAAGGCGGAACGTCAGGTGCCGATCAAGCTGCAGGTGGTAAGCGTGGAAGGAGAGATACTGCAGGACGAATGGGTCGAAATATAGGGAAAGAGATTCGCCCGTCGGCAGCTCGTCGGAACAACCCCGAGGCGCAAGGTGCTCCGGTGTAGTCAGCTCGCGGCCGAAGGATCGGCATTGGGGAGCCCATGATTGACCAGCTAAACAGAAACATCAAAGAGATTATCGACGAGTATCCGGCCGTGGGAGATGTGCTGGACGCGCACGGAATCGCCTGTGTCACCTGCAACGTCGGCACGTGCATCTTGAGAGACATCATCGAAATCCACAATCTTACCCCGGATGAAGAGCACGCGGTCCTGTCCGGGATCGCGAACGTCATGTTCCCCGGTCGGGAGGTGACGATCCCTCGTTCTCACAGGAAGGCGGCTCCGGAACGGCAACCATACTCACCTCCGGTGAAAAAACTCGTCGATGAGCACGTACATATCAAGAAACTCCTGGCGAGCGTTCCATATCTCGTATCAGAGCTCAGAACGAAACCTGAATCGGGAAGATCCCTTGTCGAAAACGCGGTCGACTTTATTCGCTCCTACGCGGATCGTTATCACCACGCCAAGGAAGAGGACATCCTCTTTACGTATTGCGACGACACCGCCGAGATCTTCCAGGTCATGTATCGTGACCACGAAGCGGCCCGGGCGCACGTGGCGGCGATCGTGACGGCACTCGACGACGGCGACGACGATGCCGTCGTAACTCATCTTGAAGCCTACGCAACGCTTCTCACCGAGCACATCCGGAAGGAAGACGAGGCACTCTATCGCTGGATCGATCGCGGGTTGAGCGTATCCCAGGTCGGGGAGTTATTCTCTCGTTTCAGAGACGTGGACGCCGAGTTCGGCGACGCACCACGGAGACACGAAGCGTTCATCGCGGAGCTCGGCGCCCGATAGGCGGACCGCCCGATGGTCCCGGCTTTTCAAACGGTGCACACGGCGCACCTATCGTTTTTCCACGTATGCTTCCATTCCGATGATTTCATCTTTCGTCGCGAATGGAACCAACCCGACGCTTGTCGCTTTCGAAGCGTGGACGTGAACCGTGTAGTCGGAGCCGACGATCGTGGTGGGTATCGACATCTTATACGGATCTGCGGAATACGACAGGTGCCGTTTTACGGCGCCGACAATCATATTCTGCACCTCGCCGATCGCGTCTTTCATCTCTTCGGAACCAGGTTCGACTTCTACGCCGAGCATGCTCCCGGCGAGCTCCGCGGCGTATTTCTGGGAACATCGGAGTACAAACGCGCCACTTATGTTTCCCACCACGCTGATCACGACACTGGTGTCGGCAACGAATGATTTCGCTCCCGCGCCATCCAACGGTTCCTTCGGGACGAGAGTCTCACCGCCGAGAGCGGCGATTGTTTCAACGGTTGCTTTGGTTATGGCATCGCGCAGATGTGTATCCATTGATCGCTATCCTTGAATCGCCTTTTTGACCTTTTCACACACCGCAGCCTTGTTGGGAGGCTTTACGACATACCCCCGAGCACCCATCTTGAGGGCATCGACGACCGTGGATTTCTGCGCCTCGCTGGTCAACATAACAATACGGGCATCCTTGTCGTATTCGAGAATGGCCTTCAGGGCGTCAAGACCATCCATAACGGGCATATTGATGTCAAGGGTCACCGCGTCGGGGCCGAGTTCCTTGTATAACTCGAGCGCTTCCTTCCCGTTTGCGGCTTCCCCGCATATTTCATACGCCTCGCTTCTGAGATGTTGCCCCACGATTTTTCTCATGCTGGTAGAATCGTCGGCGACGAGCACGCGATATGACCGCTCGAACCCGTTGATTCCGTCGGGTTTTTTGGCGTTTATCGCCGACAATATGTCGTCTTTTACTTTCATACCCGCTCCTCATTCACTCCTTATCGAGAGCAATGTCAAGCCTCGCCTCATTGTACCGCTACGTGTTTCGGCGCACAAGGAAGCAGCGGTTCCGCCGAATCGCTCCACGAGAATGTTTCATCGGTGAGCCGACGCACCGCGACCGAAACGCGTCACGGGCTCGGCGAATCCGTTATTATTCCCAGTGAGCGTAGGCATTCAACCATGGCCGCATGGCTTTTCTCAAGGCTGCTCAACAGGTTTTCAACATCGGCGCCGTTCCCTTGTTTCAATTCCGTTTCCAGCTTCAGGGCGAACTCGCTGACGGCCGTTGCGCCAAGATTTGCGGCGGCGCCTTTTATCGTATGCGCGTGATACGTGATATCGGCAAAATCCTGCTCGGCGAGCTTCCGACGCATCGCTGCAAGACGTTTCTCCACATCGACGGCCAATTTGCCTAATAGCGTGAAATAAAGCGTGCGATTGCCCCGCAACCGACGAAGGCCGTCCTGGAAATCCATACCGGGAATCTTCTCAAACGATCGAGCGTCATCCGCGTAATCGCCGCTCTCTCCGAAGCTCTTTTCCGCGATCACGTGAGAACGTCCCCCGGAAGTGATCCGCCGCATGACGGTCCTTCGCAGCCGGCCAAGAGCAATAGGTTTCGCAATCTAGTCATTCGCCCCTCCGTCGGCGCCGCACCACCTTCCCCGGTGTGAAAACAATGCCCGTCATCCACGCGGAGCACTGTTATCAAAGACGGGGTAATATGGAAGAATAACAAATCGGGAGAGCGAATGAAAGCACGCCGAACGATCTTCTTGTGTGGTATCGTTATCATCGGTTCGTCGATAGGTTTGCAGGCAGAGCCGAACGAACGAATAGCAGCGGCCCCGCACGGCGGCGCCCGGTCGCTCGGACTCGCCGACGACGCAGAACCGGCAACGGCGTCGATGTCGTCGCGGCCTGCGGGCGAGTTGAAACCGGAATCGTTGTCGGGAGCGTCCGGAACCGGCGCTCACTTCGAGGCGTCGCCGACGGGTCGCTGGCTCGCGGCGGACAGAATCGTCGTATATCTCTTGCTGCTTTTGTTGCTTTTGTGGTTGGGTTTCTGGATGCTCTATCGGACCGCAAAAAAAAAGAACTTGTCCTTTGCTTTCGGGTCTAAACAGTTCCGTTGGATCATCATCGTCGGGTTGTTTAGCATTACGATCCTTCTATCCGTTCTGGGAATCCTTCTCGTCGAACGCTACAGGAGAGAAGTCGTCGCGGCTTCGGAAGCGAATCTCGAGATTGCCCTGCAGAACGCCCGCGAAAGGCTGACCCGGAGGATCGACCAGAAGATATCCTATCTTGAAGATTTGGGGCGAGACTCGGAGTTCACCGCTCTTGTCGAGCGTCTGATGACGGTGAAACCGGTTTTGCCGAGCCTGCATGCGTCCCCCGTACTCGCCGAAATGAGGCTTTTCTTTAGCGAACGACAGGATATCTACCCGAACATAGGGTTTTTTATCATCAATACGGAAAGCATCAGTATCGGTTCGAGTCGCGATAAGAATCTCGGCACTCTGAATCTCATCGCGAGACAGCGCCCGGATCTCATCGACCGAGCGTTTCGTGGCGAGGCGGTGTTCGTTCCGCCGATAGCGTCCGATGTTTCGCTTACTGAAGCACCGAGGGCCGGACAGGGACGGGCCGATCCCACGATGTTCTTGCTTGGCCCGGTCCGGCGGTCGGATGGAATTATCGAGGCTCTCGTCGCGTTGCGGGTCGATCCGTCGAACGAGTTTACCGATGCGCTGCAGAGCTCGACGAGCAGTATCACCGGCGACGTCTACGCCATGAGCCGCGACGGAGTGCTTCTTTCGGAGAGTCGTTTCGTGGAACAGCTCCGCGATATTGGTCTGCTCGGAGAGACGCAAGTCTCGGCCCTGAATGTTGAAGTTCGGGATCCGGGAGTGAATCTCGTCAAAGGGAAGCGCCCGCTCCTGTCGCGGACCGAGCAACCGCCGACTCGAATGGCGGAAGCGGTATTGCGTTCTATCGTCGACTCCCGTCCGGCCGTCGAGACGAACATGAACGGGTACCGGGACTATCGCGGCGTCCCTGTGTTCGGCGCCGGCGTCTGGGCGGCGAATCTTGGAATTGGGATTATTTCGGAAATCGACGTGGAGGAGGCGCTGTCGTCCGTTTTCACGTTGCGGATTACCGTCCTGATTGTTCTCGGAGCGGCCCTGCTCCTGACTATCGGCGCCGCTTTTCTCGTTCTCATCCTCGGGGAACGCGCGAATACCACGCTTCGCGGAGTAAAGGACTATCTCGAAAAAGAGGTGGCGGAGCGGACCGCGGAACTGGAAGAAAAACAGAGGCGCCTGGAGGAAGAAGAGGCGCGATCACGGCTTGTGTTGGAATCGGCGGGAGAGGGGATTCTCGGCATGAACACAACCGGCGAGGTGACGTTCGTCAATCCCGCGACGGAGAAGATGCTGGGGTACGCGAGAGATGAGCTCATCGGAAAGAACTTCCACGAAATGGTCCATCACTCCCGCGCCGACGGTTCCGATTATCCCGACGAAACTTGCCCGTTGTGCGCCGCACATTTGGGCAACGGGACGCGATTTGTTGCGGACGAGACGTTTTGGCGCAAGGACCGAACTCCTTTTTCGGTCGCCTGCACGAGCACTCCGATTCGGAAAGACGGAAGGTTGGAGGGAGCGGTGGTCACCTTCATGGATGTCACCGAGCGAAAGGCCCTGGAAAAACGCTTTCAAGCGCTCCTGGAGGCGTCGCCCGATGGAATGGTCATCGTCGATGAGAAGAACTACACCATTGTACTGATAAACAGCGCGACGGAGCGAATGTTCGGGTATACGCGTAACGAGCTGATCGGCGAGCGAGCCGCGATTCTCTTTCCCGAAAAGTTGTGGGAGCGGCTTGAGTTCATGCGGAATGATCTTCCGGGTTTCCTGAGCTCACGGAAATCGCGCGACGGTCTCGAGGTCGACGTCAAACGCAAAAACGGCGATGTTTTTCCGGCGGAAATCAGCTTCAGTTCTCATGAAACTCCGGAAGGCTATTTGATAATGGCCTCGGTTCGCGACATCACGCGACGGAAGAAAGCGGACGAGGAAATCAGAAAACTGTCCGCGACCGTCGAACAAAGTCCCATCTCAATCGTTATCACGGACCCGGAGGGTCGCATCGAGTATGTCAACCGGAAGTTCGAGAAAGTCACCGGCTACTCGGCGGAAGAGGCGATCGGCGAGAATCCCCGCATACTGAACGCGGGAATCCAGCCGAGGGAGTTCTTCGCCGAGCTGTGGGAGACGATAGCCGCCGGAAAACACTGGCACGGAGAGATCGCAAACAAGAGCAAGCAGGGAGAGATCTACTGGGAGTCCGTGGCAATCGCGCCTTTGAAGGATGAAACCGGCAGAATAACTCACTTCGTCGGTTTGAAGGAGGACATAACGGCGCGCAAGAAGGCCGAAGAGGCTTTGTCGTTGATGAATCAGCTGGTCCACGGGTCTCTGGAATCGGCGGCCGTGGGCGCCTGGTGGATCGATTTCTCCGAAGAAGACACCTTGCACGCTCTGGATATTGCCGCCAAGCTCATGGGTATCCCTCCGAGTCAATCCGATGATTATTCCTACAGAATCAGCGACTGGCTTACCGTGATGAAGCGAACGGGAGTCGGAAACGCCGAATACAAACAGATCATCAACGAGACTCTCGAGCGCTACTACGGCACCGTGTCGGGGAAATACGACTCTTTCCGCGCGACCTACCCGGTCCTGCAGCCCGACGGCACGATCAGGTGGATCGTGGCGAGAGCTAATGTGCCGTTCCGCGACGAAAACGACCGGGCGGTGCAAATGACCGGTACGTTGATCGACATTACCGAACAGAAGCAGATGGAGCGACAACTCCTGGAAGCGAAGAACATGGCGGAGGCCGCGACGACGGCAAAGAGCCGTTTTCTGGCGAACATGAGCCATGAGATTCGTACACCGATGAACGCGATCATTGGATTGAACAGTCTTCTGGCGCAGACCGATCTGGACCCGAAACAGCGAGATTATGTAGAGAAGATAAAACGGTCGGCCAAAGACCTGCTGACGATCATCAACGATATTCTGGATTTTTCAAAAATCGAAGCGGGGAAGCTCGCTTTGGAATCGACGACTTTCAGTCTTGATGATGTGATGGACAACCTATTCAGTCTGATCGAAGACGATGCGCGGGAAAAGGGCGTTGAGTTGGTATTCAGCCGAGCGGCCGCGGCGCCTTGTCTCCTGGTCGGCGATCCATTGAGGCTTGGTCAAGTCCTGCTCAATCTGGCAAACAACGCGGTCAAGTTCACCGATAAGGGGGAGATCGTAGTTTCGGCGAGCCCGGTATCGAGAACCGACGGAGAGGTGGTCGTTCGTTTCGAAGTGCGGGACACCGGAATCGGACTGACCGCGGAGCAGCAGGACAGGCTTTTTCTTTCCTTCAATCAGGCGGATTCGTCGACGACGAGAAAGTACGGCGGCACGGGTTTGGGGTTGTCGATCTGCAAGCGGCTTGCCGAGATGATGCGGGGAGAGATCGGAGTCGAGAGCGAATACGGGAAGGGAAGCACTTTCTACTTCACGGCAACGTTCGGCGTCGTCCCGGACGAGGAACCGGTCAAGATTCCGGATGATCTGAGAGCCTTGAGAGTGCTCGTTGCGGACGACAACAGGACCTCGCTCGACGTGCTGACCTCATATCTGGAGGCCCTCTCCTTCGAGGTGGATTCCGCGTCGTCGGGTGAGCTTGCCTATCGCAGAATCATCGATGCGGAAACGTCGGCGGAGAGGAATTACGACCTCGCGCTGATTGACGACAGTATGGCCGATATGAACGGCCTTGAAATAGCGAAGAGAATACGATCGGAGCTTGAGAATGAGAAAGCTCCCAGGATCATCATTACAACGGGAAGCAGAGGAAGGGCGGCCGCAAAGCAGAGCCACGGTATAGATGCGTGTCTGATCAAACCTGTTTCCCCGAAGAAGTTGTTTGCTGCGATTCTCAAAGCCTTCGGAAGACGCGCCGATTCTGAAACGACCATCGAGCGGGAGGAGAGGACGCCGAAGGGAATCGAGAGCGTAAGGGGCGCCGTGCTTCTCCTGGTGGAAGACAACGAGATCAATCAACAAGTCGCCGCCGAAACGCTGAAGCAAGAGGGGTTTTTCGTGGAGGTGGCGAGCAACGGCAAGGAGGCGATCGAACGGCTTCGCGAGGAGAATCGGTACGAGCTCGTGCTGATGGATCTGCAGATGCCGGTCATGGATGGGTTTGAGGCGACAAGGATAATTCGCGATGATCCTCGGTACGCGAGCTTGCCGATAGTAGCAATGACCGCCGACGCGATGACCGGAGTGCGCCGCCGAGTAAAAGAAGCCGGGATGAACGACTATGTATCGAAGCCGATAGATTCTCAGGAGTTGTGGAACGTCCTTGTCCGGTGGTTGAAGCCGGGTGAGCGCGACCTGCCCGAAGGATTCGACGGATTCGGAGCTTCGCCGAACGCCGATGAAGATGTGCTCCCTTTGGTCCGCGGCGTCGACTTGGCCGAAGGGCTCGAGAAGGTAAACGGCAATCGACAACTCTACGTACAACTGCTGGGTAGCTTTCGCGAGGACTTCGCGGGTTCCGCCGAGGAGATTCGGAAGCTTCTCGGGCACGGAGACCCCTCCGCGGCGGAGAAGCTGACGCACACGATTAAGGGCATCTCGGGGAATCTCGGAGCGAAGGACCTTAACACGGCGGTTACGGCCCTGGATTCGGCGCTGCAGCGTGGCGACGGCGACCCGATTTTGCTTGCGAAATACGAAGACGCCTTGAAACGACTGATCGCGGCTATCGACGACGCGGGTATACGCGAAAGAACGGAAGTCAGGCAGTCCGGGGGAGAGGATCGAGACGCGCTGTCGCCCGAAGATTTTCTTCGGTTCCTCAGACGTCTCGAGCCCGAAGTGAAAAAGCGGCGGCCTAAAATGTGCGCGCCGATTCTCGAGGAGATGGGGCGGTATTCGGTTCCGGAGGAGTATGCTCAAAGGACCGACGAACTTAACAAGCTGATTCTCAGCTACCGGTTCGACGGCGCAACGAAAGTTCTTCAAGAACTCCTTGCAAAGCTCGACCCGGACGTCATGCCTTGAGGGTCTCTTTTTCCTCTTCGGAGTCCGCGTGTTTCAACGCGAACCGCCGGAAATCCTCTTGCACGATTTCGAAGGCGGCGACGACGACGGGATCGAAATGCGTACCACTGTCGTTTAGTATGGTAGAAACCGCTTCGGAGTGGGTGAAGGGGGGTTTGTAGACTCTCCTGGAGACGAGCGCATCATAGACGTCGGCCAAGGCCATGAGTCGTCCTTCGAGCGGGATCTGCAAGCCGGACCTGCCCTCCGGGTAGCCGGTTCCGTCCCATTTTTCATGATGCGTATACGCGAACTCCTTGGCGTGTTTGAGAAAGGAGTTTGATCCGAGATCGGCTTCCGCCTGCAGAAACGCGTTCCTGCCGAGCTTTGTGTGTGTTTTCATAATCTCAAACTCTTCGTCGGTGAGTTTCCCGGGTTTCAGAAGAATGCTGTCGGGAACTCCGACCTTACCCACGTCGTGGAGCGGTGCGGACTTCGGCAACAGCTCAAGCGCCCTCGGCGTCAACAGATCGCTATATTGACGCTTGCTGATCAGCTGTTCGGAAAGCAGCCGGACATAATACTGGGTCCTTTGTATGTGGCGTCCCGTTTCGTTATCTCTGGTCTCGGCGAGGGACGCGAGACTCCGAATGGTGACGTCCTGGGTCACCTGAAGCTCGTTCGTCCTTTCTTTCACCTTCCGTTCGAGTATTTCGTTCTGACGCGTAAGATACATCTTCGCTTCCCCGATAAGCAGATGGTTTCTCACTCTCGCCCTGATTTCCAGAATCTCAAACGGTTTAGTAATGTAGTCGACCGCGCCGGCCCTAAACCCGCGTGTTTTCGCGTCGATCTGGTCCATGGCCGAAAGGAAGATGATGGGGATATCTTGGGTGCGAACATCGCTTTTCAACGCTTGGCATACCGCGAAACCGTCCATCCCGGGCATCATGATGTCGAGCAGAATCAGGTCCGGCAGCACGTCGTCAATACTCTCGAGAGCCGTTTTCCCGTTCAAGGCGACGCTTACGTTGTATGTGTCGCCCAACGCTTCGACAAGTATGTCCAGGTTCGCCTTGGTATCGTCCACGACCAGAATGTTTTTGCTTTCCGAGAATCCCACGGGGATATCCATCTTTCCTCTCTACCGTTCATACGGAACGTGAGTCGTTGCGAACATCTTGTACCTGCCGCGCGACACACACATAAAACATGCGGAATGCTCGTCCTGCTGTCAAGCAATCTATCGGAAGTGAGGGCGTTAAAATCCGTCACGTCGGATTTTGAATTGTCGATCAAAAGTTCTCTATTTCGTTTTCGAAATCGATAATTACTCGCAATTGACGACGTTGCCTTGAAAAAAGCGGGTGATCTCTGTAGTTTTCACGGAGACATTCCGAAGAAGCCCACACGTCGCTGTGCAAAGTAGTAGGAACGTGAATATGTCGATACGGTTTCGGCTGATGTTGATTACGGGGATTCCTCTTATTTTCGCGCTCGTTCTTACCGGTATTTCGGTGAACGGCGCCTGGAGCGATTTCGTCCACACGAACGATCTGAATCGCCTTGTGCAACTGGTGAGTCACGTCGGCGGGTATGTTCACGAGACGCAGAAAGAGCGCGGTGCATCCTACGTCTTTATGACGAGCGGCGGGGCTATTTTCGGCGAGGAGTTGGCCGCGCAGCGAAGAGCTACCGACGCCGGTCGGGCGACTCTGTTGGAGTATCTGGACTCCTTCGACGCCTCCGCATTCGGTCGGGAGTTCGAGGAGGAATTGGCGGTCGCGGTGAAGAATATGGAATCGATCGACGACTACCGGGCCAAAGTCGACGGTCTGTCGATTCCGGCCGCCGAGGCGTTGCGCTTGTACACCGAACACAACACTTCCCTGCTGGACATCGTATCGGGGGTGTCGCGATTCAGCGACGTCAGCGAACTGTCCAGAACCGCCACCGCTTACGACAGTTTTCTACAAAGCAAAGAGCGGGCCGGAATCGAAAGGGCGGTGGTAAGCAGAATCCTCACCGCGAATCGGTTCGAACCCGGCGCGCTGCAACGGGTCGTGTCTCTGGTTAATGCTCAAGAAACCTATCTGTCCGCTTTCAGGAGGATAGCTTCGCCCGACGATGTCGCTTTTTTCGAACGGAAACTCTCGGATCCGGCCGTAGAGGAAGTACAGAGGATCCGGGACATCGTCTACAAGAAAGGAGAGCTTACCGGTAAAGCGACGATAGTCGCAAAGCTCATGAGCGAAATCGGCTACGGCGGCGCTATTCACAACTTCAAGAACTATGTGCTGCGAAACGACACGAAGTACCGCGACCGTTTCCAAAAGAATTACGAGCGGGCGAACCGATTGCTCGATGAGCTTGAGTCGTTGGCCGAGAGTGATAGGGAGATCGAATGGTACGCGACGATACGTAGCACGCTCTCCGAATACAACGACGGACTAGCAAAGGTTGTCGAGGCGTACGACACCGAACATAAAACGATATCGGAAACCGACGCGATAGTGAAAGTCGACGACGGTCCCGCCCTCGCCGCCTTGGCGGAGTTGGCCGACTCGTTGGTAAACGGCAATTTCGGCGTCGATGTGTCGTTTTGGTTCGATACGATCACCCGCAAAATAGACCTGATGAAGGAAGTCGAAGACAAACTGTCGGCGGACTTGCTCGACGAGGTCGCGTCGCTGCGAGCGTCTTCACGTGCATCACTCATTTCCCTCGCCTCCATCGCGGTCGCCGTGACTCTTATCGTTATCGTGTTGGTTTATTTCGTGTCGCGCGGAATATCCGCTCCACTCAACAGGACCGTCGCGATGTTGAAAGATATCAGCGAAGGCGAAGGCGATCTTACCGCGCGCATCGACCTGAAGAGAACGGACGAACTCGGCGAATTGGCCCGCTATTTCAACTTTTTCATGGAAAAGCTGCAGGGCATCATCCGCGAGGTGGCGACTCACACCTCCGTCCTGGCTTCGACGAGCGAGGAGCTAACGGCAAACGCGGGAGAATCGGCTTCCTCGGCCGATGAGATGAACATGCATTCTACCGGCGCCGCGGCCGCCGTTGAGGAACTGTCGTCAAATCTCACGAACATCGCCGCGGCCGCCGAGGAAATGTCGACGACGGTTACCACGGCCGCCGCGGCGATCGAGCAGATGAGCTCGTCGCTTTCGGAGGTAGCCAGGAATTGCGCGGACGGCTCGCGGATGTCGATGGACGCCAACGCGAAATCGAACGCGGCCGGTAAGACCATGGAGGCGCTTAACACATCCGCGGAGGAAATAGGCAAGGTTCTCGAGACTATCAGCGACATCGCCGACCAAACAAACCTGTTGGCTCTCAACGCCGCCATCGAGGCCGCGGGCGCGGGGGAAGCCGGGAAGGGCTTCGCCGTAGTGGCAAACGAGGTAAAAGAACTGGCGAAGCAGACGGCCCAGGCGACCGAAGAGATCGGGCGGCTCATCGGCCAAATGCAGGGTAAGACGGGAGAAGCCGTAGTCGCCACCGGCGTTATTTCGGAAACGATCGACCAGCTCAGTGGAGTCATGCAAACGATCGCCGGCGCGGTCGAGGAACAGTCTGCCACCACCAATGAACTCGCTCACAGCGTCGGGAGCGCATCGCAGGCCGCCACCGACATTTCACGAAACATCCAGGAAGCGTCGACCGGCGCAGCCGAAGTGTCCGAGAACATTCAGAGTTTGAGGTTGTCGTCGGAAGTGGTCAAGTCCGGCGCGGACCAGACGAACGCCGGCAGCGCGGATCTGGCGGAAATGGCCGCGCGCCTGAGCGAGCTGGTCGGGCAATTCAAAACGAGTTGAGAACTTTCCGAATTCAGCGACATGTGAATTATGAATGGTGATATGGCACGATGCGAATGACCGAACAACTCGTCGCACTCGTCGTCGACGACACGATAACTTATCGCGCCTTGGTTTCCGACGCCGTCGATGCTCTCCCCTTCGCCACGGTAGGGGAGAGGGCTCCCACGGGGGAAATTGCGCTTAAAAAACTCGCCGCATCGAGGTTTGATCTGGTATTGCTGGACGTCGAGATGCCGGGCATCGGCGGGCTCGAGACGCTCGGCCGGATCAAGCGCGATTTCCCCGATGTTGACGTCGTGATGGTAAGCGGAGTCTCGGAACACGCCGCGTCAACGACGATAAAAGCCATGAATGCCGGGGCTTTCGAGTTTGTCCGCAAGCCGATTGGCCCGGACGCGGCGGAGAACGCAACGGAGCTGAAGACCGCTTTGCAGGATGTACTCAAAGCCGTTTGGCTTCGCCGACGCATGCGCGGCGCGGTGGGAAGAACGGACGAAAGGCCCGCGCAACGTCGCATCGCGCCTGTTCCCACTCGGTTTGGCGTGCTGGGTATCGGTATTTCTACCGGAGGTCCGAACGCGCTGGCTCGAGTAATTCCCGCCCTGCCGCGTAGTTTTCCGCTGCCCGTCGTCGTGGTGCAGCATATGCCCGCGCCGTTTACGAAGGCGTTGGCCGCCGATTTGAACAGGAAGTCCGAACTTGTCGTTCGGGAGGGCAAAGAGGGAGATATTCTTCGACCCGGTCTTGCGCTGATCGCTCCGGGCAGTCGGCACATGGTTGTACGCAAGACTGCGAACGGCGTTACGGTCGGCGTCAACGACGGTCCCAAGGAAAACAGTTGTCGGCCGGCGGTCGACGTGCTTTTCCGCGCACTCGCCGCATGTTACGGCGATGAAGGAGTTCTTGCCGCGATAATGACGGGAATGGGTTCGGACGGGAAGAAAGGCGTAGAGGCGCTGAAGCGGAAAGGATGCTATTGTATCACGCAGTCCGAGACAACATGCGTCGTGTACGGCATGCCGCAAGCCGTCGATGCCGCGGGATTGAGCGACGAGTCAGTGGACCTGGACAAAATCGCGGAACGTATCGTAGCCCTCGCCCGGAAGGGAGCAGGATGACAATGAGAATACTACACATAGAAGACGATCCGATAATGGTTGAGATGTTCAGGGGTATTCTTGCAGAGGGACTTGATGAATACGGTTTCGGTGAGTGTATCGTCGACGCGGTTGAAACGGGGGAGGAAGGTCTGGAGCGGCTTTCGTCGGGCGCGTACGATCTGCTGGTCACGGATTTGATGCTGCCGGGAATATCGGGTCTCGATGTGCTGCGCCGATGCAAGGCGGAACGTCCCGAGCTGGAGGTTATCGTCATTACCGCGAGTAATTCCGTACGCTCCGCCGTGGAGGCGATGCGCATGGGAGCGCGCGATTACATCGAGAAGCCGGTGGACGGTACACTTCTGCTGGAAAAGATAAGTAATGTTTGTGATTATCTGTCGCGTGACGCGGAGCTGAGCGATGTTCGTGAAGCGAAGGATGTCGTTGAACGTCATGCCGAACACGAAGTACGGGTGCTCGAGGCGCGTGTTTTTGAGTTGAGGCGGAAAATCGACGAGGCCGTGTCGATCCTTCGCGAGATCGACGATTCGAAAGGTCGGATCGCGGAGGTCATTGATCTTCTGTCGCCCCGCGCGGACCGACGCGGTACGGAGCCGTCGGGAACCGATTGATGGCGGTGCTCAGCATAAGTGCACGCGAGTTCTCGGCGTTTCGCAAGCTGTTGGCGGAGATGAGCGGTATCCTGGTTGCGGAAAATAAGGCATATCTCATAGAGACGCGTCTGGGTTCCCTGGTTCTGGAAACGGGGTGCGAATCGTTCTCCGAATTCTACAACAAAGTCAAATACGGTGGAGACGACGATCTGCGCGACAAGGTCGTCGATCTGATGTCCACGAACGAGACACTGTGGTTTCGCGACAGTCACCCCTTCACCATCCTGAAGGAGATCCTGCTTCCCGAATACGCAAACCGGGCGCGCGAGAACGGCCGCACATCCATAAAAATCTGGTCGGCAGCCTGCTCGACGGGGCAGGAGCCGTACTCCATCGCGATGACCTTCATAGACGCCGCACGTTCGAACCCGGACATCGCAAAACTGAGCTGCGACATACTCGCATCGGACATTTCAACGAGCGCCCTGCGCCTTGCCAAGCTTGGGCGCTACGAATCCATTGCAATGAGCCGCGGACTTCCGCCGGAGTATCGGGACGCGTTCTTTGTGCAGAACGGGCGGGTGTGGAAATCGCTCCGGAGGTCAAGCGGATGGTGAGATTGAAGAAATTCAACCTCCAGAACTCTTTTGCTCAGCTCGGAAGTTTCGACATTATTCTCTGTCGAAACACCGCCATTTATTTCTCCGATGAGTTCAAGCGCGACCTGTTCGACCGAATATCCAAAGCGCTTTACCCCGGGGGCTACTTTTTCCTCGGTGCGTCGGAGTCGTTGGCCGGCTACAGCACCGCGTTTGACATGAGAACGGGAACGACGGGCGTCTACTACCAGGTCAAAAACTCAATACCAAGGAGCCGACAATGAAGCTACTCGTTGTAGACGACTCGACCGTAATGAGACGGATGATATCCGGCGCTGCGCAAATAATGGGGTATGAAATAATCGAAGCCAAGGACGGGCGCGAGGCGCTGGAGGCTCTGGAGACGGATGCAGCTCACATAGCCGCCATTACCCTGGATATCACCATGCCTGAGATGGACGGGATCGAATGCCTCGAGATTATCAAGGCGAACCCGAACTTCCAGCATATTCCGGTAATCATGGTCAGCGCCGAATCGGAGAAGGAGTCCGTGCTTAAGGCCATCCGGCTCGGCGCCAGACATTACGTGACCAAGCCGTTCACGCCCGAGGATATCACGACCCGGCTCATGGAGGTACTTGATATCGATGATGAGTTCTGATTCGCGGACGGGTAAAGAGAGGAGTACGTCGCATGGCCGATGTTGATGAAGACCTGCTCGATGAGCTGGTCACGGAATCGAAGGAGCATCTCGAGGCGATTGAACCGGAGCTCATGGCGCTGGAGGCTCATCCCGATGTCGTGGACCCGGAGGCGGTGAATCGGATTTTCCGCGCCGTCCACAGCATGAAAGGGGGATTCGGTTTCTTTTCGATGACCCATATCACCGAGTTGGCCCATTCAATGGAGAACATCATGGGCCTGATACGCGACGGCAAGCTGTCGGTGCGGGCCGAAATCGTGGACGTTCTGCTTGCAGGCGCCGATAAGCTTCGAGTGTTGATCGATGATGTGCATGCCTCCGAAACCATCCCCATCGATGAAGAGCTTGCCCGGTTGTCGGAGATACTCCCGTCCGAACGGCCCGATTCTCTCAAGTCGGACGAAAAGAGCGGTGAGGCGGCGGCTCATTCACGGAACCAGGGGACTCCCGAGTTTATAGAGGCTATGAGTCTTCTGCAGTCCGCCGATTTCGACGAGCTTCCCGCCGAGCTTGCCGAACGGCTCGGCGAATTGCTGCGAACCATATGTGAACAAGTAACCGCGGAAGGAAAAGCCGGCGCGGAGGACGTTCTCGCCGATTACCTGGCCATCGTCAAAGTGACCGATCTCGACTGATTCTTGAGAGAAGCGATCGCGGAAAAGCTGGCGCCGCTGGTGGCCTTCCTGCCTTCCCAAACGGCCGCCGGCGAGTCGACGCCGGAGGAGACGACCCGAGACGCGCGATCGAGCGAGCCGGTTACGGATCCCCCGCGCCGAGAGAAAGACACGGGAGCGTCCTCAAGTTCCCAATCGCTTCGTGTTCGGATCGACCTGCTGGATAACCTGATGAACCTCACGGGAGAGTTGGTGCTGAGCCGCAACCGCATTAAGCGGTCGCTCATGGAAAAACTGTCCTCCGGAATGGCGCGCAGCCCCGAATTGAACCGGCTGAGGAAGCAACTGGCTTCCTCCCGGGAAAGTCTAGACGCCGCGGCGCGCACGTCGGGCAATGGAGGCGCGGATGCGTTCGCGGAGCTTGTCGAACGCGAGTTCAACAACATCAACGCCGCGCTACGCCAGTTGTTGGACGGCACCTTTTCCGATTTGCCGCTATTGAACGGCGCTATGCTCGACATTGACGGTGTTACGAGTGAACTTCAAGGCGGTGTCATGGGAACCCGCATGCAGTTGGTCGGAACCGTCTTCTCGAAATTCCCCCGCCTGATCCGTGACTTGAGCCGAAAACTGGGAAAGGAGATTGAGCTCGTCATACAAGGCGAAAACGTGGAGCTGGACAAGTCGATCATAGAAGCGCTCGGGGATCCGCTCACGCATCTCATTCGCAATTGCGCCGATCATGGCATTGAAACTCCCGAGGAACGAAAGGCCGCGGGAAAAGCGGCCCAGGGACACGTCGAACTGAGTGCGCGGCACGAAGGCGGGCAGGTCGTCATCGAGATAGTCGACGACGGCGGCGGTATCGATCCCGAAAGAATCAAGCAAAAGGCGATCGAACGTGACATGATCTCCCCAAATGACGCAGACCAGATGTCGGACCGCGAGGCGCTACGGCTGATACTTGCGCCGGGTTTTTCAACGGCGGAGCAGGTAAGCGACGTTTCCGGGCGTGGTGTGGGAATGGACGTGGTACGTTCCAACATCGAGAAAATAGGCGGAACGGTGGATATCGAATCGAAACTCGGGCAGGGGACTCGCGTCACGCTCAAACTGCCTCTCACGCTGGCCGTCATGCCGGCGTTGATCCTTGAGAACGAAGATCGGGTGTTCGCGATCCCTCAGGTCGACATCGAGGAGCTGGTGCGCATTCGCGCGCGGGATGTACCGCGCCGAATTGAGAGCATCCATGGACGGCCGGTGATGAGGTTGCGCGAAAAAGTGCTTCCTCTCATCCGCTTGAACGATGCGCTCGGAATCGAAAGCACGTACGTCGACGCGACGGGCACGCGACATGCCGAACGGCGGACAGGCATTCTGGACCGACGGGCTACCGAGCTCGACTCCGGCGCGATTTCGCGGGAAACGAGCGACCGGGCGGCGAACGCATCCTGCGAGTCCGAATCCAAACGAAAACAGGCCGAAGACGACCGACGGCGCGACGCTTCGGATCGGCGACGCAATCTTCGTAACGCGTTGAACATAATCGTCCTGCGTGTCGGCGCCAACCCATACGGTCTTGTCGTCGAAACTCTCAGAGACAACGAAGAGATCGTCGTTAAGCCTCTTCCGGCGTATCTAAAAAAATGCCCCTTTTACGCCGGCACCACGATTATGGGAGATGGTCGCGTCGCTATGATCCTGGATGCGGCCGGCATGGCCACTACCGCTCGCCTGCGTTTCGGAGGAGACCTGGAGAGAATCGAATCGGCACTATCTGAAGGCAAAGACGGAGACGGCATAAGGGAGAAGCAGTCCCTGCTGCTCTTCCGAAGCGGCACTTCCGAGCACTTTGCGATCAACCTGTCGATGGTAAAGCGGATAGAGAGAGTCGACCGAGGCGCCGTCGAATGGATAGATGACAAGGAGTACCTGAAATACGAAGACGCCACGATGCGCCTTATCAGGCTTCACGATTATCTTCCCGTGAAGCGTCCGGAATCAGACGACGACGAACTCTTCGTCATCGTGCCGAAACTCGTGAGCAAGCGGGTCGGGATTTGCGCAAGTCGTGTCGAGGATATTCTCGAGACGGACGCTCGGCTCGACAGAGAGACAATTACGGGTACGGGCGTCTTGGGATCCATAGTTGCGGGAGGGGATCTCATCATCTGTCTCGAGGTGTATGGCCTACTGGAAGCGGCGGAACCCACGATGTACCAGGAAACCGGCGCCGGCGAAGAGCTCCGCGGGAAGCGCGTATTGCTTGCCGAGGATACGGAGTTCTTCCGCATAGTCGTGAGCACCTACCTGAGGGAAATCGGCTGCGAAATGGACGTTGCGAAGGACGGCGAAGAAGCGTGGTCCATGCTCAACGCGAGTGATTACGACCTGCTGGTTACGGACATTCAGATGCCCAAACTTGACGGATTAGAGTTGACTGCGTTGGTGCGCTCTTCCCGGAAGCATACGGGACTTCCTGTCGTGGCACTCACTTCCATGGTGCACGAAAGCGATCGAAAGCGAATTCTGGACGCCGGGGTCGACGCTTTCGAGGCGAAATTCGACAAAGAGGGACTCCGCACGACGCTGAAAGCGTTGGTTCCGCGATGACGCGGTCCACCGTCACGAGACAGGAGTTCTCATTGTGACATCTGAAACTCCGGCCACCGGTCGAGACGACCGAGATGGTCGTGCGGCGGTGGCCGGTTTGACGGCCGGAGTGGAGGTTGAAATATGAAGCGTCAGTTTGTCACTTTCAGGATCGGTGAGATGCTCTTCGGGATCGATGTTTTGCTTGTCTATGAAATCAATCGCCAGCTCGACATTGTTCCCGTCGCGGGGGCGCCGGAGTATGTCTGCGGGTTACTCAATCTGCGCGGTCAGATAGTCACCGTAATCGACCTGGGCGTCAGGATCGGCGTCGGCGATCAGAAGATACGCTCGGAATCTAGGTGCGTCGTGTTGAGAAACTCGCGCATGATGAGCCGGTTCTTGGAAAAAGGCGTGGTGGATGACGAGACCGGCCCGGATATGATCGGTCTGCTCGTGAGCCGGGTAGAAGACATAATCACGGTCGAACACTCCGACATCGAGCCGCCGCCGGCTCACCTCGGCGATGCGGCGGGCAGGTTCAGCTTGGGAGTGATTCAGACGGAAGCTGAATTGCTCAATGTCCTGCGTGTGCGTGAGATCGTTGCGTTCGAGAGCGCCGAGCGCGCGGCCGTGTCTTAGTCTTAGCCCGGCTCGACGCGCCCGCGCTCCTGAAACAAGCATGAACAGGCGGCTTTTCGTGGAGAGGCGGCCAAGGCATCATATCTACGCCTCAGCCGCCACACGGTCGATGTGAGTTCCGTCGGATCTACCGCCGGGACGAATACCAGGCGTTTATCTCTTGCTTTGAAGCCGCCCCGCCTTCATCCATCCACTTCTTCAGAAACTTGTCGTATTCGACGATGTCGCGCGCGCCGAGAATGAACTTCAATACCTCATCCCCCGCCATCTGTCGAAGCGAAGAGGCATGCAGCTCGGTTGCGCTGAGTTGTGTCGCCATGCCGATCGGATTTCGCAGTACGATATCCAGCAACACGTCTTCGGTCTCCTTGTAGGCGATACCCATACCCTTGATCTTGTTAACGCGGGTTTTCCACAAGGGGTAGTAGACCTCTCCGATTCGAATGGGTTCGTACCAGAACATATTGCCGCGCTCTTCGTTAAAGATTGGAAGAATGGGGACGCGACTCTCACCTTCCCATTTCCAATGAACTCCTTCGTCCCCGATAATCAGTCTCTGATAGTTCTCCGGTTTGATGAATTCGTTGACGTACTTCACGGCGTCCTCGGGGTGTTCAGCGAATTGAGGAATGAAAGTAGAGACACCCACGCCGGAACCCACCGCCGCCCCGGTTCGCCCGTTCGGTCCAACGGGATACTTGATGTAGTCGATTTCCCAGTCCTTCCCTTCCGCCGCCCAGGCGTTTCGGGTCTTATACATCGAGTCCCAGTGATAGAGTGCAAAAGCGACGCGTCCGGATGTGACTTTCTCATCCACGACATTCTTTTGAAGAACGGCGAAATCGGGATCAAGAAGGCCATCCTCATACAGTCCTTTCATATACTCGATGTACTTCATCATTCCATCAGATTCATATCGAGATATGATCTCGCCATTCTTCTCTATCCACTCATACGTCAGACCGAACGCGGAAAGGAACGGCTCCTGAAAAGCGACATGTTTCCAGCGCCACCAGTCGAATCCGGTATACGGAATCAGTCGAGCGCCTATGTTGCCCGGGTCCCGGTCTTTTATCGTTCTGAGTGCGTCCCGGAACTCATCGAGATTCTGCGGCGCCTGCAGTCCGAGCTTCTCCAGCCAATCCGTCCGAGCGACCATGGCCATTCCAAGAATAGGTGAGGCGGTACTGGGAAAGCCGTATACCAAGCCGTCTTTCGCCCGGAGTGCTTCCCATACTTCATCAGGAACGGCGGCTTTGATATGTGGGCCATATTCGTTGACAAGTTCCGTGATCGGAAGCACGGCGCCGTTTGCGACAAAGGTGAGGAATTGCGATTCGTCGACGTTCCGGATCAGATCATATTTTTCCCCGGACGCCATCTGCAAATTCAGCGCCTGGGCTCTGTTTTCCGTCGGTAGAGAGGTAACCTCAAGCCGATACCCCGTAATTGCCTCCAGCGCTTCCTTGGCCGGTCCTTCGTTGGGATCTCCAAAAACCCCGATGCTTCCTCCCAGAAACTTCAATACCGGTTTTTCAACCGCGTCGGCCGCCTTCTCTTGATCCCCGGAAGCAAACACCTGCGCGGATAACAGGAGCAGCATGACCAAGACCAAGCACGAAATAACTCGCTTCATTTCGAACCTCCAATAGTTTTTACTGACGGCCCCATTTTCGCCGTCCGGATTACTGCTTAACTGAACCGATCATGATTCCCTTGATGTAGTAACGCTGTAGAAACGGGTATACCAGCAGGATCGGCAGCGTGGAAGCAATGATCGTCGCCGCCCGGACCGAAATGGGTGAGACGAACATGAAGCTCTCGCTGGTCTGCTGAGTTCCCACGCTGCCCTGCGGGTCGAGCGCCAGGTAGATAATCTCCCTGAGATAGAGCTGGAGCGGCTTAAGGCGATAGTTGGTGATATACAGCATCGCGTTGAAATAGTCGTTCCAATACGTTACGGCGAAGAACAAGCTAATAGTGGCAATGACGGGAATGGAAAAAGGTATGACGATTTTGCACAAAACCTGAGCGTGGTGCGCCCCGTCTATCATCGCTGATTCGATAACACTAAGCGGTATGGTTTGCATGTAACTTCGGACAATGAACATGTTGAATCCGTTGAAGCAGAGGGGTACGATCAACGCCATCAGCGAGTTGAGAAGACCAAGTCTCCGTATCAGCATATAGTTCGGGATGATTCCGGCGTTGAAGATCATTGTTATTACGACCATGACCAGAACAACATTCTTGCCGGTCAACCGGGTTCGGGATAGAGGATAGGCCATCATCAGCGTCAACGTCATTCCTAGGGCTGTCCCGGATGCGGTGACGATCGTTTGCACCGCGAAAGCGCGAAAAAAGTCCTTGGATTTCAATACATATGCGTACGATCGGAAGTTTGGATCTACGGGTAGCACCGTTACTTTACCCATGAGTATGGCTTGTTCGGAACTCAGAGATTTGGCCAGGACGTTAAGGAACGGCGCCAGAGTAACGATGCACAACATGATCAAGAGAAGCGCGTTAATTACGCCGAAGGCCGTCAATCGGCGCAGCCTCGTCACCATATGCTCCTGTCGCCGAGTTTCCTGGTTAACGCGTTGGCCCCGAGCAAAAGGACAAAACCAATAACTGAATTGAAGAGTCCGACAGCGGTCCCGAAGCTATACTCCATCTTTCCCAGACCCATCCTGTATACATAGGTGCCCAGCACGTCGCCCACTTCATATACCAGCGGGTTGTACAGCATGAGAACCTGATCGACGTTGCTGGTGAGAATCTGTCCCATTCTGAGCAGAAGAAGTACGATGACCGTTGTTGCTATTCCGGGCAGAGTGATATGCCACATCTTGCGAAACCGCCCGGCCCCTTCAACCATGGCCGCTTCGTAGAGATTCGGATCTATTCCGGTTATCGCGGCGAGATATATGATCGTGTTCCACCCAACGTCTTTCCAGCCGGCCGTAAAAACGAGGATGCCTCGAAAAAACCGTTTGTCCATCAGAAAGGGTACGGGTCGGATGCCAAGGGCCATGAGCATCTGATTGACCAGCCCGCCGTCTACCGAAAGAATCTGAATAAAAATGGCGGCTATTACTACCCATGACAGGAAATGAGGAATATAGATGATCGTTTGCACGACCCGTTTGAACAACAGAGTTCTGATTTCATTGAGGAGCAAAGCAACAATGATCGGGGCAGGAAACAAGAAAACGATTCTGTATATGTTAATTATGAGCGTATTTCGAAAGACGAGCAAAAATTCTTCAGAGGAAAACAACTTCCTGAAATGGTGCAGACCCACCCAGGGGCTCCCGGCGAGCCCGCGGAATATGTTGTAATCCTGAAAAGCCATGACTATCCATGTGAGGGGAAGAAACCTGAAAACGATCATGAACACGACGGGCGGGAACAGCAGGATATGTAGGGCCATATCTTTGCGTATATCGGCCATCATCCGGCGGGTGTTCATGTGAGAAACCGTCGCACGGGAAACAGGTGGAGTAAATGGGGAGGATTCCGCATTATGTGGGGGTGATAATTGGAAAACAGGCTCTAGCGGATCTTGGCCAGTCTCAGGATCGCCCGCGTACCAACCGGTACTCCAAAATCATAACTCAGCCCGTAGCGAGGTCCGCAGAACATCCTGACGCGCTCATCCACATTCTTGACGGCAAAACCGGCCCGCTCATTCGCGATGATGCGCTCGTAATCTTCTTTTTTCATTCCGATCCCGTCATCGGCCACCGAAATCTCTATGTGACTCTCTCTTAGCACTCCGGCTATCGTAACGGCGCCGGATTGAGATTCAGTGTTGGCTATTCCGTGTACGACGGCGTTTTCCGCCAAAGGCTGAAGGACCAATTTGACCGTCTTGTATCGGAGTATTTCATCCGCGACATCGAATATCGCACGCACGGATCCCTCGTAGCGTTTTTCGCAGATCCGCAGAAAGACCTTCACGTGCTCGATTTCCTCCGCAATGGTCACTACGTCGACGCCACGATTGATGCTGAGTCGGTAGTAGCGGGCCAGAAGACTCACGAGGTCGCTGATTTCAAGCTCTCTCTTTTCAAGGGCCATCCAGTTGATAGTGTCGAGAGTGTTGTAGAGAAAATGCGGATTGATTTGCATTTGAAGCGCCTGCAGTTTAGCCTCTTTTTCAGCCATCTGTTCTTCGAATACCCTGCCCACAAGCTCCCGGTTCTTTGCAACGAGCTGCAGAAGAAACTGCTCCAATTGGGTTATTTCATCGTCGTACCGTTCCGGCTTATTCAAACCTGCGCTTTGCGGCTGCGGCGGGTCGGAAACAACTTTTGCGAGCTTTGTTATGCGTTCGCTGATACGACGAGAGAGCCTGAGCGTGAAGATGGTGGCAAGCGTACTCACGACGCCGAGAATCCCAAGGAACGTGAGGATGAGTCGTACTTTTCCCTTTTTCACCGCCTCATCGGGTATGAACGCGTAGAGTTGCCAATCCGGAAAATCGAGACGCGCACGAAGAATTCGATATGGTTTATGGTCGGTTATTCCGGCGGCGTAATCGTATTCCTTGATCTCCGATATGATATCGTCGGGCGGCTCTCCCACTGTCGCGACCGCCTCGCCTGCCGAGTCCAGAAGGACCAAACCGCTCGCTTCGTGAAGCAAGCCGCTGCGTCGCATCACGTTCGTAACGACCTTGGGGTCGACGTCTATTACCAGAACGGCAAGGCACCCCGATACATTGGTCGGATCCCGAATGCACCGGACACAGGTAATGGGGGATTCGCGCGCCTGCCTTTCTTCACGCGCGCCAAGCCAAAGAACGCGACCGCCCGAGCCGGTGACCGACGGAAACCAGGACATTCCTTCAATCTCGGATAACGGGAAAAAGGTGCTTCTCTCCCGGCTCAGGAGACTGTCTTCGGGCATGTACAAACGGACCGACAATACGTCGCGGTTCGACCGGACGGTCATGAGGATGTCTTTGACAATCTGGATATCGTCAATCTGCCTGGCAAGAGGATAAGTCCCTGATTCGTATTTCAGGATCCGAAGCAGATCGTTGTTCCATGCTACGATTTCCGAACTGTTGACCACAATCTGCATTCGGTAGGAAAGATGTATCCCCAACTGGTTGAGAGCGCTTGAGACCGCCGTGAGAAACCTGTCGTCTACCAGCCTGGATGTCTGCCACAATGCGGCGATTCCGAGGCTTATTACGAGAAGAACCAGAAGAAGCATATAGGAAAAGAGAATCTTCCAGCGGAGTTTCAGGCGTCCGTAGAGCCTACCGACCGAGGCGAGAATCATGTACGCATTCTTCATACACCAGTCGATCTCGATATCGAGACGGAGTAACACCGTAGTGCCGCTTGAACAGAGACACAAAGTGCTTGTAGTCTCCATATCCGACTCTTGAACAGATTTCATACAGTCTGAGGGAGTGGTTTCTGAGGAGTTCAACAGCTCGCCGCAGGCGATGCTGGGTAAGATAGGCATTGATCGTCATACCGGTCTGTTTTTTGAAAACATTGCAGATATGAGATACGGTGTATTCCAGAGTGTCGGCAATGTGGGAAATACCTATAGGCTGATCATAGTTCTCTTCGACGTAATCCCGAATCTGATCAACCAACGCCTGATTATGAGTCTTTCGGCGCTCGGCGATCTCTTGGCAGGCGCCAAGGAGGTATTGCAGCAGCACCTCTTGAAACGCCACAAACGACTTCTGCCGTTCCGCCGTTCTCCACGCGCCATACGCGTCAACCGCAACGGCCGCTCCGGGCTCACCGAGCTTTACCAGCGTGTCGGCCGCCTCGATGATAAGGCGAAAGCCAAGACTGTGTACCAAGCCGACGTCCCTGGCGCGGGAAGAGACCGCATCGGCGATGAGCTTTTCGACGATGGAGCGAAGAAACTGTTCGTTGCCCGCCGCGACGGCGTGTCTGACCGATTCGAGATCACCGGGATGTATCTGAATATGATCGTTCTTCGCCGTTTCTGAAAAGTCGCAATAGTACACCTGCGTACCGTCTTCGAAGAAGCGCTGTTCCAACGCGATTCGCGCGTTGTCATAGCTGCCGTTCACCTCTCCGATGTCGCCCGCTTCGGTACCGACACCGATCCACACATCTCCCAATCGCTCCCTTTCAAAGGCGCGCGGCGATGCGCCCAGGAATGCATCTAGTCTGTCAAAAAAGACGGTACGTTCCATATTCACGGGAATCAAGCACACGATCTCTCCCGACAGTGATCGGAATGCTACTCCGTCAAAATAGTCACGCATTATTCTTTGGATCAGCTCGCCGGCGGCCATCAAAAGCATCTCTTTTGCGGCCGGGTCGTCAAGCTCTTCAGCCGGAAGGACGACGCAGGCCAGATAAGGACAGGAAAGCGGCAAATCGATGTCGAGCCATCGCATTCTTTGCCGTATGGAGGAACTCTTGGAGTGAACCCCCGCGATAAGCTCGACGAGGAATTTCTCTCTGAGAATCGTCTTTGCCTTTTTTTCCCGTGCGCGCTTCTGCAAAGCACGAGACACGGCGGCTTCCAGTTCCTGCACCTGAATCGGCTTGAGTACGTAATCGACGGCGTCCAGTTTGAATCCGGATCTTATCTGATCCAGATCTGCATACGCGCTTATAAGAATTACTTTCGTATCGGGCGCTCGTTCTTGAATGCTGCGTGCCAACTCGATTCCGTCGACAAACGGCATTCTCACGTCGGACACGACCACCGCCGGATTGTGCTCTTCCACTAGTTCGAACGCCCGCGCGCCGTTTCGGGCCTCGGCGCAGATCTCCAGCTCGAGGCCTTCCCAGTCGATGCAGGCGCGCAATCCTCTCAATGCCGCCGGTTCGTCGTCGACGATAAGCACTTTCTCCATGCCGTCATAGTTCCACGATCAGCGGGATGAATCAACGTCCGCTTGTGGATCCTGCCAATAGTCACGGACTTCCGGAATCAACGCCTTCACCTCGGCCCACGGCACTTCGTGGGGGAGTCGCCCTCTATCCGCGCTCAGCGACGCCAACACGCCCGCTGCCTCCCCCATACTTACAGCCTCACCGGTAACACGGTAGCTGGCATGCGCAAACCAATCGCCGCTTATGCACCGGCCCGCAAGGAGCAGTCCGTGAACGTCTTTCGCGATGAGAGCCCGCATCGGAATGTCGTACGGCCTCATCCTCACTCCTCTGGCCGAGTTTTGATGCTTCAAATCCCGCATCCTTGCGCTCGTCGCGTGAATGTCGACACCAAAGCGTACGCGGCATACCGCGTCG
Organism: Spirochaetota bacterium; assembly: GCA_024275515.1. Classification (GTDB taxonomy): domain Bacteria; phylum Spirochaetota; class Spirochaetia; order ARS1246; family ARS1246; genus JAJRYZ01. Next base: position 22,291 of record JAJRYZ010000255.1, on the reverse strand, counting down.
TCGAATCGCGCCCCTTTGGCGATGTCGTCGATCGTAACCCGATATCGACCGTGCACGCGCCGTCCGTCCCGCACGCCGATGTGCTCCGCGGTGGAAGCGAGATAGCACCCGCGGAACGGACCGTCACTAGTCGCGAGGGCGTCCACTATTCCGGCGACCTCGGCTCTGGCTTGTACGGTTGCGCGGGTCATCTGCTTAGCGTCGTGAGAGACTACACCGTATTGGTGGTTGACCATTATGGCCAAAAGGTTCTCCCTGATCTGAAAAAGAGTCGGCACCGCGTATGATGAATCGATTCCCAGACGTGCGAGATGTGCCTTGAACGCTTCGGTGCGCCGGCGGTGTTCGGGGACTCCGCCGTAAAAGGATATGTATTGCTCCAACTCCCGGTGATTCGCCACAACGATGGTAGCCATGAACGTGAGCGGCTGTATCTCTCCGGTGTCGGCGGATCCCAGATCAAACCTGCAACCGACCCGTGCCGCAAGATCGCCGTCCCCCGTGCAATCCACGAACGCCTTGGCTCTCCAGGCTTGGCGCCCCGACTTCGATTCGGTGATAACGGCGCGCAGGCGTCTGCCGTCCCCGGACATTTCGGCGCCCACCACTCTCGTGTGAAGAAGCAGGTCAACCCCGCTCTCCGCGCACATCCGCTCCAGCAGCAGCTTCATTGCTTCCACATCGTAGGTAAAGTTCACCATGCCACGCGAAGCTGCTTCGACGTACGCATTTCGTTCACGCAGTCCGGTTATTATCTCCTTGCCGATGCCGTTTTTTTCAATATCGAAAACCCACGTCAATATCCCGGCGGTCCATACCCCTCCCAGGCACCCGTTTGTCTCGAGGAGCAACGTTTCGGCGCCGTTCCTGGCCGACGCCACCGCGGCGGGCACGCCCGCGGGTCCGCCGCCGGCTACTACGACGTCATATTCACCCGCAACGGGGGTCTTGAGACGTTCGGCGATGTGCATAGAGGCTTGTCCTTATTGATTAATTGTCGCACGGTCCCGGGCAACCGTAAACGGTGGCATTGCTGCATTCTGAGGGGGCAAAACGCAAAGGCGGACCGGAAGTTGACGCGGCGGCCCCTGCCGTTCGGCGATCTGCCGAACTTGCGGATTGGCACCGCGCCTTCCCGGAGTGTAATTCTGTTCCGTAAAAGGTTTTCGCCACCACAGGGCAACGCTATTCGGTTCCTGCGAATCGCGGGGTTTTTCCGACACTTTCCTCATTAGGGCCTCATCTCTGCGCGCCGGGCGCCGAGTCGGCGATGGCCTTTCCGCAACCCTCTGCTCTGTGCCGGGCATGGCGGAGAGCCGTCTTCGATTGCTCGCAACGGTGCGCGGAAGCGCGAAGAGCCGAGCTCTTTGATTCGGCCGGTCGAAGATGTTAGACTTCGCGCTGAACGGAATATCTACTGATCAAATCACCATCGGCCGAGCAGGAAAGTCGGAAACTCATCGAGGCGGTCGAGTGAGTGTCTTTGCAGCAACGGAAGGAGAAGAAGATGAAGAGGCTGATAAAGAACGAAGTCTACTGGGTCGGCATAACCGACTGGGAGCTCCGGAAGTTCCACGGCGACGAATACTCGACCGATCGCGGCTCGTCGTATAATTCATATCTTATACGGGACGAGAAGACCGCACTCGTCGACACCGTGTGGGTCCCGTTCGGCGAGAAGTTTGTCGATAATCTGGCGGCTGAGATCGATCTGAAGAAGATCGACTATGTGATCGCCAATCACGCAGAGGTCGATCACAGCGGCGCTCTCCCTGAGCTTATGCGTCGCATACCCGATGTGCCGATCTACTGTACTTCCAACGGTGCGAGGTGTCTGTCGGGACACTACCATCAGGACTGGAACTACCACACCGTAAGAACCGGTGACCACCTGAACCTCGGTAGCCGCGAGCTTGTATTCATCGAGGCTCCGATGCTGCACTGGCCCGACAGCATGTTCAGCTATCTGACCGAAGACAATATCCTTTTCAGCAACGACGCGTTCGGGCAGCACTACGCGACGGAGTTTCTTTTTAACGACAAGGTCGATCAGTGCGAGTTGTTCGCCGAAGCACTGAAATACTACGCGAATATCCTGACGCCGTTCAATCGGCTGGTGCGGAAAAAGATCGAGGAGTTTCTTTCACTTGAGCTACCCCTCGACCTCATATGTCCCAGCCACGGCGTGATCTGGAGGGACAACCCGGGGCAGATCGTGGAGAAGTATCTGGAGTGGTCGAACGAATACTGCGAGAACCAGATCACGATTATCTACGACACGATGTGGAATGGAACGAAATGCATCGCCGAGAACATCGCCGAAGGACTGACTTCCGCAGCCCCCGCGGTCGCGGTGAAGCTCTACAACAGCGCAAAGACTGACAAGAACGATATCGTCGCGGAAGTCTTTAAATCAAAAGCCGTCGTCGTCGGATCGCCCACGATAAACAAAGGTATCCTCACGTCAATTGCGGGACTCATGGAAGAAATGCGTGGGCTGGGGTTCCGGGGCAAGAAGGCTGCGATGTTCGGCTGCTACGGTTGGAGCGGTGAGGCAACGAAACGCATCGGCGAACTGCTCGATCGCTCGGGGTTTACCGTGGTTGACGAGGGATTCAAGGCCCAATGGACTCCAACCGACCAGGCGAAAGACGATGCGGCCGACTACGGCCGGAACCTGATAGCGCAGTTTGACATATAGAGGAGTCTTGATGTCTAATAACAGCTGTTACCCTAATATTCTAATTCTCATGAGTGACGAACATCGGGCCGACCTTTCCGGATTCGGCGGCAATTCAATAGTCAAAACGCCTGTTCTTGATTGTCTTGCCCGAGAAGGAACGGTTTTTGATAATGCTTACACACCCTCTCCTATCTGCGTACCGGCCCGGCAATGTCTCATGTCGGGTCAACTGCCTAAGACCTGTGGTTGTGACGGAAGCTGGATGGATCTTGCTCCGGGGTATCCGACTTTTTCGCGGCGGTTTTCTCAAAATGCTTACAATACCGTCTGTTCCGGCAAACTCCATCACATAGGCACCGATCAAATGCAGGGTTGGACTCAGCGACTGGCGCCGGATGCGAAAGTATTTGTGAAGTACCAGGAAGGCCTATTGAAGGAGGCGTGGCTGGCCCAAGATCAACCGCTTACGCGCGGACGGCCAACTAATGAGAGCATTGTTCGCGGCGCTTCGGTAGAGTTCGGTAAACACCAGTGGTTCGACGCTCATGCTGTTGACGCTGCACAGCACTTTATACAGTCCTATTTTAGTGAGCGGACTTCTCGATGCCGCCCGTTGATGCTGAAGGTGAGTTTAAAACAACCTCATTATCCTTTCTGTACCGATCAAAAGAAATTTGATTACTATTACTCAAAAGTACCTGTGTATACCGAAAAACCTTGTCAACATCCTGTTCTTTCACAGAGCCAGGCGGAAGATCCGGTCAATGTAACTCCGGATGAAATTCGCCGAGCGACGGCTACCTATTATGGTATGGTCGAAACGATCGACACCCACTTTGGCGAGCTTCTAGGCACATTGCGTCAATGTGGGCAAGATCTTGATGATTGGATTATCGTGTATCTGTCGGATCATGGCGAGATGCTCGGTCAGCACGGCATTTGGGAAAAAACGCGGTTTTACGACGCAAGCGTACGCGTTCCCTTTTTCATCCGTTGGCCCGGACAGATTCCCGCGGGCAAACGTGTTGAACAAAACGTGAGTCTTTGCGACCTCTATGCTACCCTGTGCGACTTGAGTGGATTGGATGCTCCGCCGGGATTGGACAGCCGCACGCTTCTTCCCCTTGTGCGAGGGGATGCGCTAGAATGGTCCAACGAGGTCGTCTCTCACATTAACCGCCACCATCGCGATCATGTCATGATCAAGAAAGATCATCTTAAGTATCAGTACTACGGCGAAGATATTCCCGAAGTGCTTTTCGACTTGAACGCCGATCCGGCTGAATTACAGAACGTTGCTTTGGAGCCGGAATATGTGGACATAATGGGGCGTTTCCGCCGACGTCTTTCTGAACTTGGATACGGTCCACACGGCGATCCGAATTATATCAATGCAGGTTACTCCTCCGGAGTGCCGGAAAGCGATATTTCCGGAGGTACTCTTTGGAGTGCGGATTCCAATCCGTGGCTGGACCCAATGACTATGTAAAGATATTCCTGTTCAGCCGGATTGCAGGAACTTTCTAATTGTTGGAGCCGCAGGAATTCTCATCCTGCGGCTCCACTTTGGATTGACAGGCTGCTTGTTACTGTGTACTTGCGTACCAGGCGTTTACCGCATCAAGCGCTTTTTGTCCGCCAAGTTGCTTCCATTGCCTTTTATACTCATCGAAAGCAGATAAGGGTTCGGCACCAATAATGATTTTATCGAACATCTCGTCGGTGAGATCCGCCAACTGCGTCTTTACGGCCTCCAGGTCGGCGATAGGGGGTGCATAAGAAGTGACGTCTTTGTACAGAGAGTATTTGAATGTTGGCTCATAGACCGGCCAAAAGCCCTTCATTTTCGCCCGCATCAGGTGCGCATCGGGCGTATTCCAAATCACGTAGTAAATGTTGTGCTTTCTCGCCGCCCCGGCTTCCGTGGCTGTGATAATGCCGTTCGAGTCCCTATTGTAGTGAACTCCTTCCACGCCGTAGGACACAAAGTCTTGGATTTCCCGGCTGGAAGCATATTTTACGAGAAAATCAAACGCTTCATCGGGATGCTTCGAATCGGCTGCAATCGTGGCAAATCCTCGAATCGGGTTCCGCTCACGTACGCCTGCATTTCCGTTCTTATCTATCGCAGGCGCGATAAAAATGTACTTGCCTCCCGGATTCTTTTCCTCAAAGGCGGGAAGAAGATCTCGCAATCCCCAAGGAGCACTCGAAAAGAGACCAACTTTACCGCCGGCCACTTTCTCCTTGATATTCTTACCTTTGTTGATCACGTATTCCTGATCCAAGAGTTCTTCGCGAACGAGCCGTGCAAGAAAGCCTAGAAACTCTTTCATATCGTCAGTAACCCGAGTGTCGATTACCTTGCCATTCGACTCCGCGTAAATCACTGCAGCATTGAAGTGGCCGGCAAACGGCGATATCCCCCCCCGGACACTGTTTGTATCTCCTGTCATGGGTATGGATTCCGGACGCATGGTTTTGAATGCCTGCAAAACGTTATAGAAGTCCTCGATTGTTGTCGGAACTTCAAGGCCTGCTTCATCCAGCCAATCTTTCCGGATGAGCGGCCCGCCCAGCGACTGAACGGCGCCTTGCTGTGGAATACCGTACGTGTGGCCACCGGAACGTGCTGCCAGCCAAAGACCGGCCGGCACGACGTCGTCTCTTTTAAAGATTGAGCCGCGTTTTTCTATCAGTTCATCAAGTTCATACAACACCCTCTGGTTCACGAGCTCGCCGAAAAACTGCCTCGATATGGGAGAGAGCAGATCAGGAGGATCGCCTGATGCCAAGAGGAGGCTGAGTTTTGCCAGGGCGTTTTCCTGAGAACCAATAAGCCAGTGAAGCTTATAGCCCGTTTTTTCTTCCAGATACGCATGGATGGGATTGTTGTTCTCATCTTGTCCCGGAGGAAACGCTTCCATGTTTGAATTCGTCCAAACGGTAAGCGTAATACGCTCAGAGGACGCTTCCTGTTCTGCGGCGGCTGCAGCGAACCCAACCGATGCAACAACGAACGCCATCAACGTAACCACCAAAAATCTTTTCATAGAAACCTCCATTGCTTTTCCGATCCCATGCGGAACCGGGATATGCTATTGCTTTACCGCTCCTACCATCATTCCCTTCACGAAGTATCGCTGAAGGTAGGGATATACGATCAGAATGGGCGCTGTGGCAGCCACCAGCGTTGCGCCTTGGATACTCTCCATTGGTACATCCCGCATAATGTCTGCATTCATTTGATTATTATCAGCCTGCATAATAAGATCCCGCAGGTAGATTTGCAGAGGTCTGAGATCTCTGCGATTTAGGTACATGAGGGCCGCAAAGAACTCATTCCACAAGCCAACGGCATAGAAGAGGATAATCGTGGCAATGACCGGCATGGCTAAAGGCACCATAATACGGCGCAGAATCAATGTGTTTCCCGCTCCATCAATCTTTGCCGACTCTTCGATGTCTTTGGGTATTGTATAGAAGTAGTTCGACACTAGGAGCATTTGAAACACACCCACTAGGTTGGGTAGAATCAGGGCATAGAGATTATCGATGAGACCGACCGCCCTGACGACGAGGTATGTTGGAATGAGTCCTCCGCTGAAAAGCATAGTAAAGATATAGAGAAAGCGGAAAACCCTTTGCCCCTTCAGATAGTCTCGTGAAAGAGCATACGCCACTAACACTGTGGCGGTAGTGGTCAGAATAGTTCCAACGGCGGTGACATAGACAGAAATACTGAGTGCGCGAAGAAACTCATGGTTAGCCAATACGATCTTGTACGCCTGCACATTGAAATTAATGGGCCACAGGAGCACTTCACCGGCAAGCACTGACGCCTCATCACTCAGGGATTTGCTAATGATGTTTATGAATGGGATAAGAGTCACAATGAGGAAAACTGTTACTGTTATGGTGCTCGCCATCCTAAAACGGAATTCATCACGGTCACGGATTCTGCTTGCCATCAGAACAGTCCCCTGCCTGCGAAGCGCCTGGCAAGATAATTCGAAAAAACAACCATGAGTAGGCCGATCAGTCCTTTGAAGACGCCGAGAGCGGTTGTCAGGCTGAACTTGAGCTGCTGCAATCCTACACGATAGATGTAGCTCGAAATTACATCTCCTCTCTCATAAACTAACGGGTTGTAGAGCATGATAATCTGCTGAACGTTGTAGTCTAAGGCGCGAGCAATTCTAAGCAAAACGACGAATACCATGGTGGAAAGAAGACCCGGCAATGTTATCCGCCATACCTGCTGCATCTTAGTAGCCCCGTCAATGCGCGCCGCATCGTACAGCTGCGGGTCGATTGACTGCAGGGCTGCCAGATAGATGATGCTCGCCCAGCCAGACTCTTTCCACGCTTGAGAAATGACCAGGATCGGACGAAACAGAGGCGGCCTCGCCAAAAAAAGCACGGGTTCAACGCCGAACCATCCCAAAACAATATTAACCAATCCATTTTGCGTGGAAAGGATGTCAATGAAAATCGCGCCTACTACGACCCAAGAAAGAAAATGGGGCATGTAGGTTACCGTCTGGGCTACTCGCTTATATCCCATGCTACCGATCTCGCTGATAGCGATGGCGAGTATGATCGGAATGGGCCATTGGAACACGAGCATGTACAGGTTGATGATAAGTGTGTTCGTTACAACGCGGATGAATTGGGGCAAGGCGAAGAGGGTTTGGAAATGTAAGAACCAGGGGTTAGCCCATGGACTGCCGATGATTCCTTCCCTCAAAGTGAAGTCCTTGAAGGCTACCGAAATCCCGAGTATGGGAATATATTTGAAAATGACGAGAGCCAATAGACCCGGTACGAGAAACAGGTACAGGTCATAGTTGCTTCTCAAATAGTCAAGAAGCTTTTGTTTTCGTTTTACCGCCGGAAGCTTTGTAGGCAGCATAAGTAAAGAGTATTTTGCGGTCTTGCTACTGCAGATCACAAGAGGAAAAAACTATGATTCCGGGTAATATCCGTTGAAATCAAAGTTTGATGGCGCCGCCTGCCCATACGCAAGTGCGAAGCTCCGGTTTACGTGAATACTCAAGTCTGCTGATCAAGTACTCTGCGGAGGCGCGAAAAAACGATTGACATCATGACGCTATTCAATAATAATAGCTACGCATCAACAGTATTGATAACAGGCATGATACAAGTACTTGAGCGAGCCTTTAACATTCTCAGGTTGGTGAGTGCTAATTCTGAAAAACCTGTACGTGTTTCGGATCTCGCGAGAAAACTCGGAATCAATCAAACCACATGCACAAATATCGTTCAGGCTCTAGTTCGAAACGGATACCTTGAAACGGCCGCCGGATCTCGAAGTTACATTCTTGGGCCGGAGCCATTCCGTCTTACCCGTGCCAATTCCTATTTACACAAGCTCATCGACATAGCCCAACCTCACATGCAGCATCTTGTCGAGGAAGTGGATGAGACATGCCTCCTTGCCCGCCTGAGCCGATGGAAAAAGGTTATTCTCTGTAAAGTGGATCGTGATTCTCCTTTTAGACTCCGTCTGGATTACATGGAGGAGCAGGACCCCTACACGACGGCGACCGGCAGATTGCTGATTGCTCATCTTAATCCACGCGAACGGGCGCGGATGGCGAAGGCACAAGGACTGCCATCGGGTCGGTGGGACGGCATCTCCAGTGTGGAAGAACTCGAGGAGGCCTGTGCGAAGTTGAGAACAATGGACTGTTATTCATACGGCCCTTGCGGCAGTGAACTGATCGGTATTGCCGCGGGGATATGCAGCAACGGTATCATTGCCGCCGCGCTGGGTGTCTTCCTACCCGTATCAAGATTCACGGGAAAGCACAAGAAACGAATTCTGAATTTAGTCATTCAAACCGCAAAAAAAATATCATGCAACCTATGCAATGGAGGAAACTGAAAATGTCCGTAAAAGAGATCGTCAAGGACTACGCGTATCAGCTGGGCGCAAATCTTGTGGGATTCGGAAACGTGGAACGTTGTGAGCACGCGCCTATCATGATGAGTCCACAGGGGCTGTTCCCCGGTAGCCGCACGGTCATTTCGATGGCCTTTCATCATCCGGATACCGCGATAGAGTTGGGCGGCGAGAAGCACCCACAGGACATCGGACCTTACTCTATCCAGTATTTGATGAATTCACGTCTGGACGAATCATCTTATCGCATGGCTACGTATCTTGAGGATCTTGGTTACAATGCGATTCCCATTGTTTCGAGCAATATCTGGCGCTACAATCAATACAAAGATCTCAACGCTATCTTCGCTCCTGATGTGAGCCATATCTATATGGCGGTAGTGGCTGGTCTCGCCGACATGGGCTTTAACGGGCTTGCGCTTACTCCCGAGTACGGCGCACGCAATCGTTTCGTCACCGTGATAACGGACGCCGACATCGAACCGGATCCCCTTATTCCGCCGGGAACCGTCTGCGACAACTGCATGCTGTGCCGGAAGTTCTGTCCCACCAACGCGCTTTCAAAAGAGATCGACGGTGATAAGGTATTAATAATAGAGGACAATGAGTACCGGTTTCCCAATAAAAACCTATGGCGCTGTTCTTGGGGTGAGCATTTTGATTTGGAAGTCTTTCTCGACATCCCGGAGAAGGTGAATGAGAAAAACATCCTCGAATATATCGAGAAATACGGAATCAGAAAGGGCGAAATGGGACAGTGCCTCAAGTTCTGTCTCCCCGCGAATCTGCGGACCTGGGAAAGAGAGTATTCACGAACGCCGGTGCGGAAGCTTTCCATCAGGCTTGACGAAGAGCTCGAATCCCGAGCGACAGTGGACAGATCTTTCTCTCGTCTACATGGACGCGGTCTCGAACACATCCTTGTTCACTCCGCACGGGAGCTGAAAAGGCGCGGGATCGATATCGAAAGGCTTCTTCCTGGAGCTCAGAGTGCCGTCACATTGGCTATGAGCAAACCATCTGAGGTCACATCGGAGGAAACAGAACGGATACTCGACTTCGGATACCGTCATTTCGTCAATTCACTATGCTATGACTTGACTCGGGAGTTGGAGGAGCTTGGCTTTCGATCATATATGACGATCGAGGAGGACGAATCTCATTCTGATCCAATGACAACACCCAATTATTCTGCCCTCATTCTCGACGGCGCCGACGGAATAGACAAGGATCGTTCGTACGGTAACACGATTCTCACCCGAAAAGTAATTAGGACCAGGCATAGCAAACGCGATGAAGCGGCGATCGGCGCCGCCGGAAGACGAAACCGTTCTGCAGTGACTCGTGCCGTCAGCTCACTCGCTGAAGATTTGGGAGCTGATCTGGTTGGCGTTGCGCCGGTAAGCAGAATCGAAGAGATAGCTAGACAGATTGCACCTTTTTTCGACGGCGAGAGGGTCCTGAACGCCAACGACAACTCGATACGTTTCCGGGCCTGGGAGCCGGAAATAGAAACGGAAACCAGAACCGTTATCATGCCGAGGGATCTTCTGAGTACGGCTCATTCGGTGTTCGTTTTCGCGTTGCGTTACCATGAAGAAGTACTCAAACAAGCTACGAAGCCACCCGCAGAAGCGGTTGGACCGTATTCGTTCCTCACGTATGTCACCCAATGGTTGGGATCGGTAATCGCGTCTCAGATCGTCAAGCGTCTCGAAGGACTCGGCTACAAGGCCGCGATCAGCATGGATCTGTTGGGAACCGGATCATACACGGCGAACCCACGAGGACCGCAAGCCGATCTTTTCAGCAACAGGTTTGCAGCCGTCGCAGCCGGACTAGCCGATCTCACAGTGAGTGCGCATGCGGTAACGCCTGAGTTCGGCATACGGCAACGATTTATCGCCATAATTACGGACGCGGAGCTTGACGCTTCACATCTCATTTCATCCAACGCCAGATCTCTGTGTGATAATTGCGAGAGAATGTGTATTGCCGCGTGTCCGAGCAAGGCGATCGGGGCCGATGAGATCACGTTCATCTGTGAAGGCAGGGAATTTTCTTTCCATAAAATCAAGGGCGATCTTTGCGATTGGACAAAGCGGTGGGCTCTCATGGGAGAAAGCGGGTTCAAGTACGTCGGATCCCTTGTGAATGAAAACCCCGGCGATTCTGTGACTCCAGACAAACTTGCAGATGCACTAAAAAAGCATGATCCGATTAAAAAGTTCCGACCGGTGGTAGCCGAACCATGTGTATTGGCATGTCCGTACGCAGATTCATCGCTAACAAACAGGGCGACTGCCGCCGCGGTCGGGTCGTAACAGTTCCGCGGCGAATCGTACGGCGATACCCGCCGCGGCACAAGGACAAGGAGACCAGGTGGCGATTCGGCGCGTTGTTCTTTGTAGAACATCGCGCCTATGGTTTTGTCGATGATGACCACCCGCACCCTTATCATTGACAGTAATCGAGACGATCTCATACCATTGTCAGATGGACGTTCATGAACGCCTGCGCAAGCCCGTAAAACTCCTAATAGTGGACGATGAGATACAGATCCGGGAAGGTTTACGGGATCTTGTCGATTGGAAATCCTTAGGCGTAGATGAAATAAGAGATGCGGAAGACGGAAGAGCAGCACTCCTCGAGTTCACAACATATAAGCCTGACATCGTATTGACTGACGTGGTGATGACGCAAGTCGACGGGATCGAGCTCATCCGGACGATTAGGAAAACGTCGAGCAGAACACGCATTATCTTGATGAGTGCCTTTCAGGATTTGGAATTCATAAAAAGTGCGTTCAAATATGACGCACTTGATTACCTGTTCAAACCAATGCGGACCGAAGAACTCCATGACGTCATAAAAAAGGCGGTGAGTTCATTGTATTCGGACAGGGAAGGCCCGTCCGACATGAGCGATAGCAATGCAACCGGGGAATCGGATCACGCCACAGACGAAAAGCGGATTATTCATCAGATACGAAAGTTCATTGATGCAAACTACTATCGGTCTGATCTCTCTATTCAGACTATCGCTGACGGTGTATGCCTAAGCCCAAACTATCTCTGCCGCATATTCAAAAACCAAACCGGTTCAACGGTCCATGAACATCTCATACGCAGGCGTCATCAGGAAGCGAAACTTCTGCTTAAAGAAACAAATCACAGGATCCGTGATATAGCCAGGGGAATCGGTTACAGCGACGCCAATTATTTCGCCAAATGCTTTCGCAGAATTGAAGGTTGCACGCCGACGCAATACAGGGATTCACGGTGAAACTGAGATATCGGTCCAAGCTCCTTTTCACTTTCATCGTTCTCAGTGTGGTACCGTTGGCGCTATTGGGAACATATTCCTACATCAGATCGGTAGATCAAATTCGCCTGCAGACAATGAGTCGCATAGATGCCACGATCACGCAAGCGGCCGATAGCATTGAAGACAAACTTGCAAAGATTGGCGCTGTATCGGAGGTCTTGGTAAGAAGCAGAACTTTGCAGGTCATCCTCCAGCGCGCCGAAAGAGGGTACCAAGACAAAGGTCAAGAACTCGAGGACTATCGCGACCTCGTCGACCTTATCGAGAGTGTACAGAATGATGAGTACGTCGGAAATGTACGACTATATATTAGGCCCCGCGTACTTTACTCGCAGGAAGGCACGATCATTTTTCTCACCGAAGCGCTTGACAATCAGGAAATTCTTCTTCGCAGCTATAGTCGCCTTTTTTGGGACGTGGTGTCGGTCAAAACTGATCTCTATCCTTCCGGACTGGATGTTATCCAGCTGACACGAAGTATTCCCGATCTGCACACTCCACGTCGTGCTTTGGGAGCTCTGCAAATAGATGTTCGCATGGACCTCCTCGAAGACGTACTGAAAGCGATAAGACTGCCTGAAGAGGACAGGATTGTCGTTCTCGCAACGAATCGTTTTGTCGCATCCTCCCCTTCTACCTATGCCGTCGATGAAAACGCCGCCTCCTTCCTTCTGCAGAGCAATGAGAAACATGTTCTTTTCGCCGGAGAATCGTTTCTCATCTCCAAAAAAGAGCTTTCCGACGCTCCGTGGACCCTCGTCGCCCTCTCCCCGGTACGTATACTCAGGCAATCCTCCCAACGCGTGGCGGCCGTCACTGTTTTGTTTGCCCTGGGTCTTCTTATTGTAGATGGCATTGTTGCGTTCCTTTTCTCACGGCTCTACACGAGACGACTAGACGCGATAGTTCACAGCATGGGGCAAGTCAGGAAGGGCAACTACGGTCAGCTCGTCACGGTTGAAGGAAACGATGAAATCACTGAACTCCAGAAACAGCACAACAGTATGGTCAGGGCTATTCACCGCCTGGTAAAAAAGGTGGCGGATACAACCAGCCGCTTGAAAGAGGCCCAGTTCAAAGCACTTGAAGCCCAGATAAATCCGCATTTTCTCTATAACACACTTGAGAGTATGAAATGGATGGCTGCGAGGAAAGGGGCACACGACATCGTATCGGTTCTAGAGGCTCTTTCCGGACTCTATCGCTTCAACCTCAACAGGGGCAAAGATTATGTCTCCCTATCTGAAGAAGTGCGGAGTGTCGAAGACTATGTGTTGATTCAGAATATGCGATTTGGTCGGCGAATTCAGCTGAAACGCGACTTGCAGCCGGACATCCTCACACATCAGATGATCAAAATGATTCTGCAGCCTTTGGTGGAAAACGCCATATACCATGGAATCCATGCAAAAGAAGGAAAAACTGGCAGTATTCTGATACAAGCGAACAAAAACAAAAATGATATTATTATCAATGTCTGCGACGACGGGGTAGGCATCCCAAAGGACGACCTCAAGACGATACTCGACCAAGAGAGCGACGGATACGGCATCAAAAACGTTCATCAACGCATTCAACTCTACTATGGCCCCAAGTACGGACTGCATTACGAAAGCAAAGAGGGGGAAGGAACAAGAGTTTCAATACGGATCCCCATAGTGGAGCATGCAGACTTCAATGGCCATGACAGTTTGCGCGGATGCTGATCCCTCTTGTCAAGTGCATTTCTAATCTTATCAAACAACTGTTATGTCTTTTCAGGTTGGAAGTCGGAGATTCAATGACCTGTGTCTTAAGAACCGGAAAGGTATTCGCGCCACACCAGGAATTGTTAGGCCTCGCTAACCCCACTGAATCGACTCACCGCTGATGTCCATAATGACGTTTTTATAGCGCGTGTTTTCCAAGAGTCCGTGACGACCGCGTTCGACGCAATTGCCGCTTCCCTTCCATGCCGGAAAAGGTGCTTGCGGATAGACCATGTTGTACGTATTAACGTACACGGTTCCGCATTCGAGAGCACGAATCATGCGGTGGGCCTTGTTTACGTCGGTCGTAAACACTCCCGCGCCCAGGCCGTACGGTGTATCATTGGCAATTGCAACAGCTTGCTCTTCATCTTCAAATGGAATGGCGGCAAGTACCGGCCCGAATATCTCCTCTTGCGCAATCCGCATGCCGTTGTGAACGTCGGTAAAAAGCGTAGGCTCGACATAATAACCTTTCGCGAATGCTTCGCCTGCCGGATGAATCCCGCCACACGCCACCCCGGCCCCTTCGTCGCGGCCAACATCAATGTAGCTCATGACTCTCTCGTAATGCTCTCGCGAAACCAACGGTCCAAGCTGTGTTGACCGGTCCGCGGGATCTCCAAGCCTAATCGCTCTGAAACGCTCGGTCAGTTCGGTCACAAATTTCGAATATATGCATTTTTGCACCAATAGTCGCGAGCCGGCGATACAGTTTTGTCCGTTGTTAAAAAGGATTGCGTACGTTGCGCCGGACAGCGCCTGTTTCCAGTCGGCATCGGCGAAAACAATGTTGGGGCTTTTGCCTCCCAGTTCCATGGCCACGTCGGTTAGATTCTCCGAAGCGACTTTCATGATGCGCTTGCCGGTCCTCGTCGAACCGGTGAAAAAGATCTTGCTTACCTTCGGATGAGAAACGATCGCTTCGCCCACCACCTCTCCGACGCCGGCGACGATGTTAAGCACTCCCTCAGGAAGGCCGGCATCTTCAAAGACCTCGCCCAATCGGAGGGTAGTGATGCTGGTCTGCTTTGCCGGCAGCATGACCGCGGTATTCCCCACAGCCAACGCCGGACCGATTTTCAAAATCGCGATCAGAAGCGGAAAATTCCACGGTGCAATCAGTCCAACAACCCCATATGGTTGCCGGAGTGTAAAATCTATTTGATTCGGGCTGCCGATGGGGATGGTTTCAGCCTGGAAGTCAAGTGATGCTTGGCCGTACCATCGCAGGAACGCAACCGACGCGGGAACGTCGATTGCGTTGGTGTCCTTACGTGTCTTGCCCGTATCCTGCGACTCCAGCATAGCAAACTCGTCTGTTCGTTTCTCCAGTATATCGGCAGCGCGCCTGAGAATACCGCCCCGTTGTTCACCGGACATCAAAGACCATGTCGAAAACGCCCGCCGGGCCGCTTCGACGGCACGGTCAACATCAGCCGGTGTCGCTTGGGAAATCTCTGCGATGCGAGAGCCGTCGGCAGGATTGACGGACGCGAATGTTTCGGCGCCTTCCGAATCCGTGTACCGGCCGTCGATAAAGAGCCTGAATTCCTTTAGCTGCATGACACCCTCCTGTGGACGCAGTCCAAGAATCGGTCAACACCACCGATCAATCGCTAACCTCTACATGCTCCAGCCCTAGCCGCTGCAATTGCGCCGGATCCGGCCTACAGCCCACCCCGGGTTGAGTTGAAGCGGTGATGCAGGAAGGTCCGGATCGTTCGACGGCGGGAGTTGACAAGTCGTGTTTATAGAACTTGCTTGAAGGCAGAATATCGTTTGGATACTTCATGTTAGGCAGTGTCGCCAGCGCCACCATGAACGATAGCCCCAGGCTGGACTCGAGCATTCCCCCCACCCAACAAGGCATGTCACGTTGCTCGCAATAATCGTGAATCCTTTTGGCCTCGGTTAATCCACCGACCCGCCCAGGTTTAATGTTTATCCAACGGCAGGCATTGAGCTGAATAGCCTTGCGCGCCTTATCAAATGAAGTGATGCTTTCGTCCAGGCAAATGGGTGTTGCTATGAGCTCTTGTAGTCGCGCGTGGTCGACTAGATCGTCATGGGCCAGAGGCTGTTCAATCATGGCAAGATTGAGTTCATCGAGTTGTCGAAACATTTCCAGGTCGTCCAATGTATATCCACTATTGCAATCGATGTGCATTACAAGATCGGGAAATTGTTGACGCACCGCGGCAACAATCGGAAAATCCCAACCGGGTCTGTATTTGAGTTTGATTCGTGTGATGCCTCGCCCCGTCGCGAGCCGTATTTCGGCAAGCAGTTGGTCGATATTCGCTTGAACTCCGAAGTCTTCGCCCACCTGCACCGTCGATGTCTTTCCGCCCAGCACGCGCCACAGCGGTTGAGCAAGCCGTTTTGCGTGGGCGTCCCACCAGGCCAGGTCGAGTGCCGCTTTGGCGAACTGATTTCCCTTGAAACACGACAGACTATCCTGAAGCGCGACGCCCGATTCAATATGCCGTCCGATCAATCTCGGAGCCAAAAAATCACGAATGACGGAAAAAACACCCTTGGCGTATTCCGGGCTATACGTTGGTGCGCACAGCGGAGTCGACTCGCCCCATCCGGTTACACCGTCGACGGTCATGCTAACGAGAACAGATTCGACCGCGTCATCGCTGCCGTAGGCCGTCGTCCACGGCTCGTCCAGCGGCATGCGGACACGATGAATGTCTATCTTTTCAATAGTGCCTGCCGCTCCACCTTCGCTTGAGATCGATGCGCCGTTTGAGCCGCCTAACGCATCGTCGTTCGCGCTCATGAAAACACCCTCTCGGGAAATAGCACATCCATCGTCGCGACCACATTGTTTGTCACTCATTGCCGTCACGTACCCCTCTCCGCTGTTCAGCTACATGAGATTCGACAACACCCAGAAATCGATCCAACTCTTCAATGGTGTTATAGAAAGCCGGATCGCACCGGATCCCGCCGAGAAAACTACCACAATAGATCCGCCGGTCCTTGAGCCTGGAATGTAGCGACTCGTGATTCGGAACATTGAAAAACACGATGCCCGCCCGTTCGGAGTCGACGCGAGGCGTCCAGATTGCCACGCCGATCGCCTCCAACTTTTCGATTAGATAGGTGGTCAAGTGATGTACGCGCCTTTCAACGAACTCGCGCCCAATCTGATCCAGCAATTCAAGCCCCGCCAAAGCGCCGACAACTCCTATGAGATTGGGGATGCCTCCCTGAAAACGCATAGCATCGTCGTGCAACTGACAGTGTTGTACATCCCAATCGGCCACGTTGGCAGCCGACAGCCAACCAACCGTCGGCGGAGTAGATTTCAAGTAACGATCGTCTACATACAGGAATCCAATACCGGTCGGTCCCATCAACCACTTGCCGGCGGTCGTCGCAAGAAAATCTAGAGGCGGATCATTGACGTCAATGTCTATCACCCCAAGAGCCTGCGCGCCGTCGACAACCAAAGGTACATTATATCGGCCGGTAATCTGATGAACAGCCGACAAATCAAAACGAAACCCGCTCCCAACCGTTACCGCGCAAAGCGTGACGGCGGCGGTGTGTTCGTCGATCCGCGCCGCCATGTCCTCCAGGCGAATCTTCCCATTGCTGCTTTCGACGAATCGCACTTCCGCTTCAGCCCCTGCCTGGCCGGCGAGCCACGGGTAGGTATTGCTCATAAAAGCGAGATCGGTCACGACCACGTTTTGTCCGATCCGCGGCCTCAGAAGATGTGCAGCTATGTTGATCCCGGCGGTGGTGGATTCGGTAATAACGATATTACGGGCCTTGGCGTGAACCAGGCGGGCGAACTTTTCCTTGAGCCTACCGAACGCCTCAAAAGCCGGGAAGAACGCCGCTTCTCCACCATCTTGCCATTGTTGCAGAAACGAACTCATTGCTTCTGCGACCGGCCTCGCGCACGGATGGATGCTGCCGTTATACAAATATGTCCAGTGCTCAACGACGGGAAATAACTTTCGTAGCTCCGCAACTATTGCTTCATCGCTCATATTCGGATCTCCTCACGGCCAATACCGGTGCGGCTTTGAAGTATAGCATGACTGTCATCCCGAGCCGGAGAGACTGTTGCGTCGGCACCACGGTCAACCTTGCAAATTATGGAATAAAATTCCATAATTACATGGATGATACCGCGTACTCTGGAAAAAAGTCTCAATCAGCGACTCAGCGAGGTTCCGGCGGTCGTCCTCACCGGACCGCGTCAGGTCGGAAAAACCACGCTTGCTCTTTCGGTAGGTGAATCGCGCGGCGCCCTCTATCTCGACCTGGAATCGGAACGAGACCGATCGAAACTCGCGGAACCGGAACTCTATCTTTCGAATCGGTTCGAGACGCTCACAATTCTCGATGAGGTGCATCGAGTTCCCGGTCTATTCCCGATCATTCGCGGACTGATCGACCGGGCGCGTCGAAACGGGTATCGCCGTGGACTCTATTTGCTACTCGGTTCGGCCGCGTTGGACCTGCTCAAGCAGTCCGGAGAAACCCTCGCCGGGCGGGTGAGTTTCCTGGAGCTTCACCCGTTTTCCATTCTCGAAACCGCGTCCGAGATCCGAGACCTCGATCGGCTCTGGCTGCGCGGCGGTTTTCCGGATGCTTTTCTCTCCGATAGCGATGCGGAAAGCATGCGGTGGAGAGAAGATTTTATACGAACGTATCTCGAACGGGATATCCCTCAATTCGGACCGCGCATCGCGGCCGAGACGTTGCGGCGGTTCTGGACAATGCTCGCGCATCTCGAGGGCACGAATTTGAATACCGCACAACTTGCGAGAAACATCGGTATCGACACGAAGACCGCCGGAAGCTATGTCGATCTACTTGTCGACCTGCTTTTGGTCAGACGCCTTCCCTCGTGGCATGCAAACGTCGGAAAACGGATAGTCAAGTCGCCGAAGATATTCATACGCGATACCGGCATTCTTCACGCGCTGCTCGGCGTCGACGACATTGACAATCTGCTTTCGCACCCCATCGTGGGACGGAGCTGGGAAGGATTCATCATCGAAAATCTTCTCACAGCGGCGGCGGACGGCGCGCAGGCATACTTCTACCGGACGAGCGGCGGCGCGGAGGTAGATTTGCTTCTTGTCTGGCCCGGTGGTGAAAAGTGGGTAATTGAAGTCAAGCGAAGTCTTGCGCCGAAACTGGAACGCGGATTTCATTCGGCATGTAAAGATCTAGGACCGGAGCGGATGTTCGTGGTATATCCCGGGGACGATTCGTATCCGCTTACGAAAGAGGTATCCGTCGTCCCGCCGTTCGAGATAATGCGTATCGTGCGAGATTACCGACCGCGTTTCGGTACCGGAGAGGATTCGCGCCGGTAAAAGCACCGACACGGCTTCTTTCAGAAACTACTTGATTCTTCGATATTCTTACATTAGTTTGAATGTAATATGAAGCGCGACCATGAATCCCGTGATTGCGGAACGTGATCGAGGCGTAAGTCCTCCGGTAGCTCCGCTTCGGAGGGCAGTCGCGATGAGGAGGGACTCGTGAGCGGCAGAAATTATCTCGCCGACCCGCTGTCCGGACCTGCCTTCAAAGCGCTCACCTACGGCGAGCTTGCAAAGGTGGGAAGTGCGGTTGCCGATCCCAGGCGGCTTGAATTGCTCGACTTGCTTTGCCAATCGGAGAAAAACGTCGAGCGGCTTTCGGGCGAGCTTAAGATGAGCGTTGCTTCGACTTCGCATCACCTGCAGATACTGAAAGCGTCGAGACTCGTTGTGGCGCGCAAACAGGGCCGCTTTGTCTTCTATCGGGCGACTCATGCCGGAATGCGAGTGTGGAAAAACCTCGTCGATATCGGTAACGAAAGCATCGCAGAGATAAAGTGCGCGGTCCTGTCGTTCTTCGATGCGGAGGAAGAGTTCCGCGTCGTGGGTATGTCGGAGCTGCAGGAAATGGTAGAGAGGAATGAAATTCTCTTGGTGGATGTGCGGCCGACGGACGAATACGAGGCGGGTCATTTCCCGGGAGCGGTGTCGCTTCCTCTCAAAGAGTTGGAGGCACGAGTAGCATCGCTGCAAAGAGGGAAAGAGGTCGTCGCGTACTGCCGCGGACCGTTCTGCCTCCTGTCGAAGGAAGCCGTGGGAATCCTCAAAAGACACGGAATCGCCGCGTATCGCCTGACGGCAGGCGTCGTCGATTGGCGGTTGAGCGGCGCACCCGAGGCAGAGACCGGGCACGGTCGAAATAACGAAGTCGCCGGATGAAAAAGGAAGGACAAACATGAAAGTATTAACGATTTTGAACGATCCGCCGTACGGAACCGAGAGAAGCTACAACGGACTAAGGCTCGCCGGCTCGCTCGCTAAGCGAAAAGAAACCGATGTTAAAGTATTCCTCATCGGAGACGCAGCCGCGTGTGCCCGGAAGGGCCAGAATGTCCCCCACTGCTACTACAACATCGAGCTCATGAGCAAAGCGGTCGTTCGCCAAGGTGGGGAAATCGGTGTCTGCGGCTCCTGTATGGAAGCCAGAGGTATTACGAAGGACGATTTGCTGGAGGGCGCCCGTCCGAGCACGTTGGACGAGTTGACGGCATGGAGTCTGTGGGCCGACAAGGTCATTGTGTTCTAGGGGGCATGTATGAAAGATTCGACTTTACGGACCGAGCCTCGCCTTGCATCTCGGCAAGGTGCTATTCGAGAAGTACTGGCTGCACCGGTGGTTCTAGAGATGACTGCACACCAAAGCGGCGCAAAGCCGATATACCTCGACTACAACGCAACCACCCCGCATGCTCCCGAGGTTATCGAGGCAATCCGACCCTATCTAGAGACGGAGTACGGAAACCCTTCAAGCTCCCACGCATTCGGCGTCACGCCCAGGAAGGCGATTGCAGAGAGTCGGCGGCAGGTTGCCGCTCTGCTCAACAGCCGGGTCGACGAAGTCGTCTTTACGAGCGGAGGAACGGAATCAAACAACTACGCCATCATCGGCGCCGCCATGGCGCGGCGCGGTCTCGGGAACCACGTGATTACCACGCAGATCGAGCATCCTGCGGTTCTCCGGACATGCGGCTTCCTTGAACGAAACGGGTTTCGGGTGACCTATCTACCGGTCGATGAAGCGGGAATGATCCGGCTTTCCGATCTTGAAAACGCGGTCTCGAAGGAGACGATCCTCATCACGGTCATGCACGCCAACAACGAGGTGGGCACGATACAGCCGATCGCGGAGATCTCGGCGATCGCGCGCAGGAACGGAATCGTGCTCCACAGCGACGCCGCGCAGTCGATCGGGAAGATCCGCGCCGATGTGGAAGCGCTTGGCGTCGATCTGCTCTCGGTGGCGGGACACAAAGTCTATGCTCCCAAAGGCGTCGGAGCTCTCTACATCCGTACGGGTGTGGAGCTGGAGCCGCTCATGTACGGCGCCGGTCAGGAGAACGGCAGGCGCCCGGGGACGGAGAATGTTATGCAGATCGTGGGACTGGGTAAGGCGTGCGAGATTGCCGGACGCGGCCTTCAGGCCAATATGGAGCACATGACCGAGACGCGCGACCTGCTGTGCCGGGGTCTTGAGGAAAGAGCCGGCGATATCCGGTTGAACGGTCACCCCGAGCTACGTCTCCCCAATACTCTCAGCGTGAGTTTTCGGGGGATCGAAGCGAACCGGCTGCTGGAAGAAATCGGCCCCTATGTTGCCGCCTCAGCGGGGGCGGCGTGCCACTCGGGTGCGGTCGAGATCTCATCCGTGCTTACCGCGATGCGCGTTCCCCTCGAGTGGGCCAAAGGAACCCTCCGATTCTCAACGGGCAGAACGACGAGCAAGGAAGAGATTGAGCGGACCGTGGATGTTGTGTGCGACGCCGTCGGAAGGATCGCGTCAAATGCCCGGTCTATACAAGTCGGCCGGTGATGTCGAGTGACCTTATTCCCGCAACGCCGTTCTCGACGAGAAACCCGACCCCGCCGCACAGAAGAAGCTTCTCGTCCAACTCGAAGATGAGCGCGCCGTCGAGGAAGAACCGGACCTGCCGACCGGAGGTTTCGATGCGTATCCGGTGAAACTCGTGTTCTCTCCATTCGGCATCCTTTTCGTAGAGAACCTCTTTGTCGTACACCACGCGGACGATTTTGACCGACTTCGGCGTCTTAACGAGCGCCAGATACCGCTTTAGTCCTTGGTAGCGGACCATAACGCCGGCGGCGTCGGCCACGTGGATCATGAGGTCGGTGTCGACCACGTAATCCTTCCAGTCTCTCGTCCCCGTCGCGAGATGACCGACTCCCGCGTCTCGGCCGAAGCACTGAGTCTCCGGCACCATATTTCGCAGAACGTTATGAAAGGTGTCCATATCGTCGATCCAACCAAGGATGCGTCCGTCGGCGCCAAAAGGGAATCCGTGCCGAAGAGTGATGCGGAACGGCCCGGCGAATGAGACGGTGTCGACCGCGCATCGAAGGGTACCCCGACCGCCGCCTGAGATCTCGAAGCCGATGTCGGTGACGGGGAAACCTGCCGTATCGGGTATCCGCAGCTTCGCCTCGAAAGCTTCTCCCTCGATCGGCGATACGGAAGGGCCGCGACAGATTCCCGTCGCGTCGCCGGTTGCGCGTTCTACGT